>NZ_JAAKPX010000023.1:0-89592 GCF_049172135.1 Aeromonas sp. 603079
GAAAAGGCGTAAATATCAAAGTGTGTTTGTATGAGGCCCTGGGGCGCCCCATGCAACACGTAATTGGGACATAGCCATAAAAAAACCACCCTGCCCGGGGTGGTTCCATAGCATGCAAAAGCGTCGGTTTTCAGGTGGCCGCCATGCCCTGCAACAGAGCCTGCAGCGAGAAGAGGCCGAGGGCGAGCCAGAACAGCAAGGTGCCCAGAAAACGGGGCACATTGGGGGCTTTGGGGATCTGGATGCCGATGGCATGCAGGAGGCGGCCAACCAGTAGCATGGCGCCACCGGCATGCAGCCAGAGCGCACCGGCACCGGAGAGCTCGCACAGCGCCATCAGCAGCAGGGTCAGCGGCACATACTCGGCAAAATTACCGTGGGCCCGGATCGCCGCCAGCAGCTCGGGGGCCTCCCCCTGTCCTATCATCACCCCGAACTGGGCGCGGCGTTTGACCACCCAGAAGGAGAGCCCTAGAAACAGCAGCCCAAGCAGGCCTGCGTAGATCAGCGTGATATGTACCATGACTCGACTCCTTGTTTGACTGACTGCCGGTCACTCATGCCAATTCGCGGCAGATGAGCGAGACCATCATCCTGATGTGGGCCTGATCGCTGTTGAGGGCCGGAATATATTCAAACCGCTCGCCACCGGCCTCCATGAAGATCTCCCGGTTCTGTACCTGAATTTCCTCAAGGGTTTCGAGGCAGTCGGCGGCAAAGGCGGGGCAAATTACATCGAGCCGCTTGACTCCGGCGGCCGGCAGGCCAGCAATGGTCACGTCTGTGTAGGGCTTGAGCCACTCCTCCTTGCCAAAGCGGGACTGGAAGCTGGCCGTCCACTGCCCGGCCTCCAGCCCGAGCGCCTCGGCCAGCAAGCTGGCGGTATGGCGACACTGGTGACCATAGGGGTCCCCTTCGTTCTCGTAGCGCTCGGGAATACCGTGGAACGACATCAGCAGGTGATCACCCTGACCGTGCTGCTCCCAGTGACGGCGCACACTCATGGCCAGCGCCTGAATGTATTCGGGATGGGCGTGATAATCACGAATGAGCCGCACCACCGGCAGATTGCGTTCTCTCTTCATCGCCTTGCCCCAGGCATCGAAGACCGAGGCGGTGGTACTGACCGAATATTGCGGATAGAGCGGCAACAGGATCACCCGGTTGACCCCTTTGGCCTTGAGCGCCTGCCAGCCATCATTCACTGACGGGGAACCATAGGTCATCGCCAGCTCCACCGGCACCTCAACCCCCTCCCGCTTGAGCTCCTGCTCCAGCGCAGCACGCTGCTGCTTGCTTATCACCATCAGCGGCGAGCCCTGCTCGGTCCACACCTGCTGATAGAGCTTGGCCACTTTGGGCGAGCGCGTCGGCAAGATGATGAAGTGGAGCAGCGGACACCAGAGGTAACGGGGCAGGTCCACCACACGGGGATCGTGCAGGAACTGGCTGAGGAACGCTTTGACGGCAGCGGTGGTCGGTGCGGCTGGGGTACCCAGATTGACCAGCAATATTCCGGTTTTCGTGGTCACGTTGGCTTCCTGTCTATCTGTCATTATGCAAAAAGGGCCCGACAGGGCCCTTCTCTATTTATCTGATGGCACGGGAAACAGTGCCGGCAGCAAAGATCAGCCCAGAATGGTGGCAAGCTGCTTGCTGACCAGATCAACCGGCTGAGTGCCGTCGACCTTGACGTAACGGGTGTGGCCCGCTTCCGCCTCTTTGCCGTAGAAACCGATCAGCGGCGCGGTCTGCTGATGATATACATCCAGACGCTTGCGTACTGTGGTCTCTTCGTCGTCGGCGCGGATCACCAGATCTTCACCGGTCACGTCATCCTTGCCTTCCACTTTCGGCGGGTTGAACACCACGTGGTAGGTACGGCCGGAGCCGGAGTGAACGCGACGGCCGCTCATGCGCTTGACGATCTCTTCGTCCGGCACATCGAACTCCAGCACGAAATCAACCACGACACCGGCGTCCTTCATGGCTTGCGCCTGGGGAATGGTGCGCGGGAAACCGTCCAACAGGAAGCCTTTGGCGCAGTCCGGCTGAGCGATGCGCTCTTTCACCAGACCGATGATGATGTCGTCAGAGACCAGCTGACCTGCGTCCATCACAGCTTTGGCTTTCAGACCGAGCTCGGTGCCCGCTTTGATCGCCGCACGCAGCATGTCGCCGGTGGAGATCTGGGGAATACCGTGTTTTTCCATGATGAACTGAGCCTGGGTACCTTTGCCGGCGCCCGGAGCCCCCAACAGAACAATGCGCATACACGCTCCTATTGATTGGTTATTCAAATCTTGCGAAGGCAAAAAAGTACACGGTTTCGCCCGTTTCTACAAGGGTGAGCCACCTGAATGAGCACTTTATCACCACAATAACCGGCTGTTCGAACAGGATTTCATCGCAAGGGGAAGACGCAAAAATAGCCAGGGATTCAGCATAGAGCGCCAAAAGCAGGAAGGAGGTACGACAGAAAAAAAGATCCCGGCTCAGGGCCGGGAATTGCGCTCAAAAGTAACTACTTGTCGCTCGTAGTAGGAACAGGGCAATAGTAGTTTGCCCCCTGTGCGTCAACAACTGTCAGATGTGACAGGCAGGCCGCTATGAAACCGGAACTGGGGATCCGGCGAGCAGATTAGCTCGGCTTCCTGCTTGCCAAAGAAGGCCACCCGCTCGCTGATATCCTCCCCTGCGTACTGTTCGGCCAGGCTCAGGTAATCCTGATAGTGACGCGCTTCGGAGCGCAGCAAAGAGACGTAGAAGCGGCTCAGCTCTTCGTCCAGATGGGGCGCCAGCTTGGCAAACCGCTCGCAGGAGCGGGCCTCGATATAGGCGCCGATGATCATCTTGTCGACTATGGTGGCCGGTTCATGGGTGCGCACATGCTGCATCAACTGGCGGGCATAGCGGGAGGCCGTCACCGGCCCGTATTCGATGCCGCGGGCCTGCATGATCTCCAGCACCTGCTCGAAGTGATGCAGCTCCTCCTGTATGAGCCGCACCATGGGAAACAGCAGCGGATTGCGTTCCAGCTCGGAAAAGACGGTGCGATCAGACTCCCCCATGCTGCGTTTGCCCAGGATCTCGGCCTTCTCCGGAATGGCATCCAGCTCGCGATAGAACTCCAGCTTGGGCAGCAGATGGCGCTTGCCCTTGGGCAGGCAGTAGCGACGCACCAGACTGTGGGCAGTGAGTGCGGCCTTGGTCTCGCAGTTGGCGTGATCGATGAGCAGGGTCGGTAAACGGGCCGGATCCCGCGCCATCTCTACCCACTCATCCGGGGTCTCGCACTGCAAAAACTGGCGCACTGGGGCTAGCAGATCATCCATCTGAACTCTCGTCTCTTAAAAGCGTATCGATCATATATGTTGCCGCCTATGCTAGCGGATCCCGCTGGCCATGCCCATATCCGGCAAGATAAACGGATGTTTTTCAAACAGATACACCCTACCCCTTCTGGCGGTGCGAGGTAGAAACGACAATGGGGGCCACTGGCCCCCATCTCGCTATCCCATCCGGCAAAACCGCAAACGTTTAACTGCCTTCGTTAAAAATTTCCAGATTGCTGGTGCCTTCCTGCCACTCACGCACCGCTTTGGTGTCATCGTTGCGCAGGGCGTTGAGGTGATCCAGATAGGACTGGTCCACGTCGGAGGTGACGTAGTGACCATTGAAGACTGAGGTCTCGAAGTGACGCAGATCCGGGTTGATCTCCCGCACGGCGGCTTCCAGATCTTCCAGATCCTGGAAAATCAGGCCGTCAGCGCCAATCAGCTTGCACACCTCTTCCACTTCGCGGCCATGGGCGATCAGCTCGTTGGCGGTGGGCATGTCGATGCCGTAGACGTTGGGGAAACGAATTTCCGGCGCCGCCGAGGCGAAGTAGACCTTGGCAGCCCCTGCTTCACGGGCCATCTGGATGATCTGCTCGGACGTGGTACCGCGCACTATGCTGTCATCCACCAGCAACACCTTTTTGCCCTTGAATTCGGAGCTGATGGCGTTGAGTTTGCGACGCACCGACTTCTTGCGCTGGGTCTGGCCTGGCATGATAAAGGTACGGCCGATGTAGCGGTTCTTCACGAAGCCCTGACGGTATGGCAGATCCAGGGTGTGGGCGATCTCCAGCGCCACGTCACAGGAGGTCTCGGGGATAGGGATAACCACATCGACGTCGAGATCTTCCCACTCGCGGGCAATCTTCTGACCCAGCTTGCGACCCATGTTGAGGCGGGCGGCGTAGACCGAGACCTTGTCGATGCACGAATCGGGACGGGCGAAATAGACGTATTCGAAGATGCAGGAGCTCATCTGCGGGTTTTCCGCACACTGCTCGGAGAAGAGCTGGCCCTGCTCGGTGATGTAGATGGCTTCACCCGGCGCAATATCCCGCACCGTCTCGAAACCGATGGCGTCGAGTGCCACGCTCTCGGAGGCAAGCATGTACTCCACCTGGCCCTGCTCGTCCTGACGACGACCGAGGATCAGCGGGCGAATGCCGTTGGGATCGCGAAAACCGATGAGACCATGACCAATCACTAGTGAAACCACCGCATAAGCGCCGCGGATCTGCTGATGGGTTCTGCGCACCGCGGCGAAGATATCTTCGGGGCGCAGGGCCATCTTGTCACAACGATCCAGCTCGTGGGCCAGCACGTTCAGCAACACTTCCGAATCGGAGGTGGTGTTGATGTGACGACGGGCGACCTTGAACTGCTGCTCCTTGAGCTCCTTGGCGTTGGTGAGGTTGCCGTTATGGGCCAGCACCATGCCGTAGGGCGAGTTCACATAAAAAGGTTGGGCTTCAGCGGCACTTGAGCTACCTGCGGTGGGATATCTGACATGACCTATGCCGATGTTCCCTTGCAAACGCTGCATGTGGCGCACTTCAAACACGTCCTTCACCAGGCCATTGGCCTTGCGTTGCCGGAAGTTTCCACTATCAATGGTCACGATCCCGGCGGCATCCTGTCCCCTGTGCTGCAACACCGTCAAGGCGTCGTAGAGGGCCTGATTGACGGGGGTGGTGCCAACTATACCGACAATACCACACATGTCTTTGCTACCTCGAAGTCACTATACCTGTTTAAGAAAACTGGATGAGTTCAGCATGAACCCGAAAAACCACTGGATCACCGGCTTGAACTCCGGCACCAGCTTGGATGCCGCCCACCAGTCGCTCTGGGAGAGGCTGGTGAAGGTATCCATGAAAAAAAGCAGGGCACTGACGATCAGTACCCCGCGAATTGCGCCGAAGCAGACTCCAAGCACCCGATCGGTACCGGAGAGCCCCGTCTTGTCCACCAGCAGACCCACCACGTAGTTCACCACGCTGCCCAGGATCAGGGTTGCCACGAACAGGGCCGCGATGGCCAGACCGTTGCGCACCAGCGCATCGGAGAAAGAGGTAAAATAGGCGGCGAGATCAGGATAGAAGTGGCTGGCAATAAAGAAGGCAACGAACCAGGTGACGAGAGACATGGCCTCTTTGACGAAGCCGCGCACCAGGCTGATGAGTGCAGAAAAACCGACGATGCCGATGATGGCGTAATCAATCCAGACCATAGAAAAAGATGTCCTGCGAAATTGCGGCGCAGTCTAACAAAAACGATTGCGCAATGCTTGATAAAATTGTGTTACATGTTCAAAGAGGCGCCGGAAACGCAGATTTATTCACGATAAAAACGGTTGAGCGGCGCCAGAATGCACAACGCCATGGCATGGCCATGGCGTTGTCGTCTGCAACGAGCGCTTACCCGATGTGGGTCAGGCCGCCCATGTAGGATTGCAGCGCAGCCGGGATGGCGATACGGCCATCTGCCTGCTGGTAGTTCTCGATCACGGCGACCAGAGTACGGCCTACAGCCAGACCGGAGCCATTCAGGGTGTGAATGAGCTGCGGCTTGCCATCGACACGCACGCGAGCCTGCATGCGGCGCGCCTGGAAGTCGGTGCAGTTGGAGACGGAAGAGATCTCGCGGTAAGTGTTCTGGGCCGGCAGCCACACTTCCAGATCGTAAGTCTTGGCCGCGCAGAAGCCCATGTCACCGGTAGAGAGCGCCATCACGCGATATGGCAGCTCCAGCAGTTGCAGCACCTTCTCGGCGTGACCCACCATCTCTTCAAGCGCTTCCCAGGATTTCTCCGGGTGAACCAGCTGCACCATTTCGACCTTGTCGAACTGGTGCATACGGATGAGGCCACGGGTATCGCGACCGTAAGAGCCCGCTTCGGAACGGAAGCAGGGGCTGTGAGCGGTCATCTTGATCGGCAGCTCCTGCTCGTCGAAGATCTCGTCGCGCGCCATGTTGGTAAGCGGTACTTCGGAAGTCGGGATCAGGGAGAACTTGCGCACCTTGCCCTCTTCTTCCCCTTCGCCGTCAATACCGGTATTGAACAGATCCTGGGAAAACTTCGGCAGCTGGCCGGTACCGTACAGGCTGTCCGGGTTGACCAGATAAGGTACGTAGCACTCGGTGTAACCGTGTTGCAGGGTGTGCAGATCCAGCATGAACTGGGCCAGGGCGCGGTGCAGACGGGCAATCTGGCCCTTCATCACCACGAAACGGGAACCGGAGAGCTTGACGCCGTTCTTGAAATCGACGCCCTTGGCCGCTTCACCCAGATCGATATGATCCCGTACCGGGAAGTCGAAGTGACGCGGGGTACCCCAGCGACGCACTTCCACGTTGTCGTTTTCGTCACGACCAACAGGGGTAGTTTCGCTCGGCAGGTTGGGGATGGCATCGGCAATGGTTTTCAGCTGGGCCAGCAGGGCATCCAGCTCAACCTTGCTGGTCTCCAGCTCGTCGTTGATCTTGGTCACTTCAGCCTTGAGCGGGGCAACATCTTCACCGCGACGGGCAGCCTCACCGATGGACTTGGAGCGGGCGTTGCGCTCGGCCTGCAGCTCCTGGGTACGGGACTGCAGATCCTTGCGCTTCTCTTCCAGAGCATTGACAGCCGCTACGTCCAGAACGTAGCCACGTGTCGCCAGACGAGCGGCAGCTTCATCGATGTCGCTGCGCAGATATTTGGGATCCAGCATGGGTTACCTACTTTTTTAATAAGGGATCTGGGCCTGAGTCATCATGACGGGCTAAAAAACAGATCCGGAAGTTAACATCGGTTGGCCCCCGTCGCCTTGAGAGTCAGGCCTTCGAAATCAAGAAGATGGTATCAGGCCGAAACCAACGGGGTCAGAGGGGCAGTGTAGCAGACCGCCCCCCTGCCCGAACAGGGACTATTTGGGTCGTTTTTGCCGACTTGTGCGGTCAAACACCCCAATTATTCCGGTACTTGACCAATTTTCATTCTGCTGACAAACAAGCGGGGCTATCGGCCCCGTTTTTGCGAGCTCTGTCGATCCAGCTCGTGGAGATAATCGAGCTTCTGGCCGATCTGCTTTTCAAGGCCACGATCGGTAGGCTGATAGTACTGCTTGCCGGCAAGCTCGGGGGGAAAATACTCCTCCCCCGCGGCATAGGCGCCCGGCTCGTCATGGGCATAGCGATACTCGGCGCCATAGCCCAGATCGCTCATCAGCCGGGTCGGCGCATTGCGCAGGTGCACCGGCACCTCGAAGTCAGGGAGGTTTTTGGCATCATGAAGCGCCGCCTTCCAGGCGGTATAGACCGCATTGCTTTTCGGGGCGCAGGCGAGATAGACGATCGCCTGGGCGATGGCCCGCTCCCCTTCCGCCGGCCCGATGCGGTGGAAACAATCCCAGGCAGATAGCGCCACCTGCATGGCACGGGGATCGGCATTGCCCACATCTTCCGAGGCGATGGCCAGCAAGCGGCGGGCAATGTAGAGGGGATCGCAGCCGGCACTCACCATGCGGGCATACCAGTAGAGTGCCGCATCCGGTGCCGAGCCGCGGATAGATTTATGCACCGCCGAGATGAGGTCGTAGAAGTGATCCCCCCCCTTGTCGAAGCGGGCCACATGTTCCCCCGCTACGGCGGCAAGCAGCGCGCTGTCGATCACCCTCGCCCCTGTGCTGTCGGTTTCGGCCATGTCGGCCAACAGCTCCAAATAGTTGAGGGATTTACGCCCGTCCCCATCCACCGCCTTGGCCAGCGCCTCCTTCACCCCGGGGGCAAAGGTGAGCACCGGATCATTGAGACCACGGGGATCGGTCATCGCCTGATCGAGCATGGCGAGGATGTCGCTCTCCTCAAGTCGCTTGAGCAGATAGACCCGAGCACGGGAGAGCAGCGCGTTGTTGAGTTCGAACGAGGGGTTTTCGGTGGTGGCACCGATAAAGGTGATGGTGCCATCTTCGATATGAGGCAGGAACACATCCTGCTGACTCTTGTTGAAGCGGTGCACTTCATCCACGAAGAGGATGGTGCGCACCCCGCGCCAGCTGTTCTCTTTGGCCTTGTCGATGGCGGCGCGGATCTCCTTGATGCCTGAGGTCACTGCCGAGAGTCGCTCCACTTCCGCCTGACAGTAGTGAGCCACCAGCTCCGCCAGCGTGGTTTTACCGGTACCGGGTGGCCCCCACAGGATCATGGAGTGGCAGTGACCCGCCAGGATCGCTTTGCGCAGGGGCTTGTCAGCCCCCAGGATATGTTGCTGACCGATATACTGGTCGAGGTTTTGCGGCCGCATCCGGGCCGCCAGCGGACGAAAGTCCGATGAGAAATCCAGCGACAAGTTGCTCATCTGTATTGACCACCCAGCGTCACGCCACTCGCCTTTGACTGGCGCAGTGGCAAGCAATCCAACGACCGCTTGCTCATTAGCGCTGGTCGTCCAGTTCGACCCCCTTCGGGATCTTGAAAACAAATTCGTTGCCCTTGAGCACCGGCTTGCGGTTGAAGCTGCTCAGGGTGAATTCACTCCACTGCCCTTGCGCCTCTTTCACATCGAAACGACTGATGTTGTCTTGTCTGTCGAAGGTGACACGGAAGGAGGCAATCAGCTCATCCTTGTTACGGCTGGTGACGGTGTAGACATCCCCCTGCTGGGTCACGTCATAGTTCTTCCAGAACTTGTCGTCATTGCCGGCGATCAGAATAAAGGGGGTGTTGAGCACCGCATCTTTCAGCTTGAGGGCGGTCACCTGCTCGACGAAGGGATCATAGACCCAGACATCCTGACCATCGGCAACTATCAGGCTCTCGTCCGGCGAGGTGGTGTGCCAGTTGAAACGGTTTGGCCGCTGCACCAGCAGATCGCCGCTGGCCTTTTGCAGTTCCTTGCCCTTGCTGTCATAGACGGTCTGGGCAAATTTGGCGGAGAAGAGGCTCACCCCCGCCAGCTTCTGTTTGAGATCGCTGGCCGCATCGGCCCACACCTGGCTGCTGGCCATCAGCAGCACGGTACCCATCAACAGTTGTTTTTTCATCACGCTCTTCATAAAGACGCTCTCGATAAAAGGCCACGCCCGCGGAGGGCATGGCCAGGGATAGTATGAAACGGTGAGGCTTAGTCCCGCACCGGCGGCGGTGCCAGCACGTCGCGCTGACCATTGCCACCCGGTGAGCTGACGATGCCCTGATTCTCCATCTGCTCGATGAGACGGGCTGCCCGGTTGTAACCAATCTTGAACTTGCGCTGGACGCTGGAGGTCGAGCCACGGCGGGACTCCACCACAAAAGCGACCGCTTCGTCGAACAGGGGGTCGAGCTCTTCATCGCCACCACCGCCATATTCGCCGCTGCCACCTTCGCCACCCGACTCACCGGAGAGGATCTCCTCGATGTAGTTCGGCTCGCCGCGCAGTTTCCAGTCCGCCACCACCTTGTGCACTTCGTGATCATCGACGAACGCACCGTGTACCCGGGTCGGGTTGGAGGTGCCAGCCGGCATGTAGAGCATGTCGCCCATACCGAGCAGGGATTCGGCGCCGCCCTGATCGATAATGGTACGGGAGTCGATCTTGCTCGATACCTGGAACGAAATACGGGTCGGGATGTTGGCCTTGATAAGACCGGTAATCACATCCACTGACGGACGCTGGGTCGCCAGAATGAGGTGAATACCGGCGGCCCGCGCCTTCTGGGCGATACGGGCGATCAGCTCTTCCACCTTCTTGCCGACGATCATCATCATGTCGGCAAATTCGTCCACCACCACCACGATGTGGGGCAGCTTCTCCAGCTCCGGCGGCATCTGATCCATGGAGTCACCCGGGCGCCACAACGGATCCAGCAGGGGTTCCCCCTCCTCGATGGCGGCCAGCACCTTGTCGTTGTAACCCTTGAGGTTACGCACCCCGACCGCCGACATCAGCTTGTAACGACGCTCCATCTCGCCCACACACCAGCGCAGGGCGTTGGCGGCATCCTTCATGTCGGTCACCACCTCGGTCAGCAGATGCGGGATCCCTTCGTAGACAGAGAGTTCCAGCATCTTGGGATCGATCATGATGAAGCGCAGATCATCTGGGGATGACTTGTAGAGCATCGAGATGATCATGGTGTTGACCCCTACCGACTTACCGGAACCTGTGGTACCGGCCACCAGCAGGTGCGGCATCTTGGCCAGGTTCACCACCACCGGCTCGCCGGCGATGTCCTGACCCAGGCCCATTGTGAGCGGGTTGCGGCTATCGCGGAAAGCATTGCAGTCGAGGGTTTCACGCAGGTAAACGGTCTGGCGCACCCGGTTGGGCAGCTCGATACCGACATAGGTTTTACCCGGGATCACCTCAACCACCCGCACACTGCTGGCAGACAAGGAGCGGGCCAGATCGCGTGAGAGGTTGGTGATCTTGCTCGCCTTCATGCCCGGCGCCAGATCCAGCTCGAAACGGGTAATGACCGGGCCCGGATAGACACCGACCACCTTGGCCTGCACGTTGTAGTCGGCAAGCTTGGCCTCCACCAGACGGCCCATGCGATCCAGCTCGTCCTTGCTCATCATCTGGGTCTTGGCTGGCGGTCTGTCCAGCAGCTCGATACTCGGCAACGGCGGCATTGTTGACTGCGGACGACGCTTGGGCTTGGTCGGAGCGACGGCTACCGGCGCGGCGACCTCGTCGTCCCCTTCGGCCCAGGGCAGATCCAGATCGTCCTCGTCATCGGCCACAGCCAGTAGCGGCTGGCGGCGCCCATTGGCAGCCGCCACCGCACGTTTCGGTTTGGCAGCCGGAGCCGGCTCATCATCTTCATCATCAAACTGTGGGTCGAACTCGAAGGTATCGTCGTCGAGTTCCGGCAGCCACTCTTCGGCTGCAGCCTTCTGGTTCTTGGCCTTGGGCTTGCGCGTCCAGCTGGTGTGCGGCTCATCTTCCTCGTCATCAAACGCGATGGCCCCTACCCCGCCTTCCAGCAAGGGATCCGGCCCCTCGTTGCGGGGTTGACGCCAGCCACCGGTCAGCCAGCGGCCGAGGGTGGTCGGGAAGTGGTAAACAGCACTGACCGAACCGGTACAGGCCGCACCGATCTGCTCGACAATAGTGAGCCAGGACCAGCCGGTAAACAGGGTGATGCCGGTTGCCACGAAGCAGAGCAGCATCAGGTTGGCCCCGACGCCGCCAAACAGCGGCACCACTGCAGAAGCGATCACATCCCCCACCAGACCACCGGCGGAGAAGTTTTGCATATCGTTGAAGTTCATGCTGGCAATGGCCGACATGCCGAGCACGGTCAGGATAAAGCCGATGATCCGCACCCCCAGGGTGAGGTAATCCACATCGAGCAGACGGCTCGGGCGCCAGAACAGACTCCAGCCCAGCAGCACCACCAGCGGCGGCACCAGATAGGAGAAGGCACCAAAGGTAAACATGGTGATATCGGCGAGCCAGGCACCGGCACTACCGGCGAGGTTCTTCACCTCCCCTTGCCAGGAGGTCTGGGACCAGCCGGGATCAGCGGGATGATAGGACAACAGGGCAAGCAGAAGATAAGCAGCCATCAGGGTGATGGCGATCAAGACGGCTTCGAAGATCCGTTGTGTACCTGATAAAGGAGTAAACAGCTTTTTATCGGCCAAACTCCGGCTCCTTTCTGAAAACATGTAATGCAGGAAATAAGGGGGCCTAGTATCCCCGAAAAGCCCATCGATTGTCAGCCAGAGCCTGATGGGACGGGGCCATATTTGCAATTATCTTTACAAGAAGAAACGAGCGGACCGGCCGCTCGTTTCTGACTGTCATGGTGTCTCATATGGAAAAGATACCACGGCATAACCTGCTTTATCGGGTGCTGATCACCAGACGACTGCTCTGCTTGACCTCTTCCATCACCACGTAGGTGCGGGTGTCATTGACACCGGGCAGACGCAGCAGGGTTTCCCCCAACAGACGGCGGTAAGCCGACATGTCGCTGACTCGGGTCTTGAGCAGATAGTCGAAGTCACCGGAAACCAGATGACACTCCTGGATCTCTTCGAGCACCTGAACAGCCTTGTTGAACTGTTCAAACACATCAGGCGCCCCGCGATTGAGGGTTATCTCTACAAACACCAGCAGAGATGCGTCCAGATAATGAGGGTTCAGAATAGCGGCATATCCTTCGATATAACCTTGTCGCTCGAGGCGACGAACCCGTTCCAGACACGGTGTAGGACTCAGGCCAACTCGCTTGGACAACTCAACATTCGAAATCCTGCCATCCTTTTGCAGTTCATTAAGAATGTTGCGGTCAATCCTGTCCAAATCCTTTAGCCGACTCTTAGCTTCCATCATTTTATTCCATCCTTTGGCTATTTTTTGGTAAGAATCACCAGTCATTTTATAATTATGGTCACAAATCCTGTCAATACCTGAATATACTAGGCGCAAATGTTGGTTAACATTTTGGCAACATGAAACACCAATCTATAGACGAGGGATAGCATGATTATCGGTGTACCTAAAGAGATAAAAAACCATGAATACCGCGTAGGCATGGTTCCGGCCAGTGTACGTGAACTGACAGCACGAAACCATACTGTTTTCGTCCAAAGCGGTGCCGGAAACGGCATTGGCTTCAGCGATGCAGATTATATCGCTGTTGGAGCCGAAATTTTGGCCTCTGCAGCAGAGGTTTTCGCCAAAGCCGAGATGATCGTCAAGGTCAAGGAACCTCAGCCTGTCGAATGTGCCATGCTGCGTCCGGGTCAGACCCTGTTCACCTATCTGCATCTGGCGCCAGACTTGCCCCAGACCGAAGCCCTGCTGAAAAGCGGCGCCATCTGTATCGCCTATGAAACCGTCACCGACGGCCGTGGGGGCCTGCCCCTGCTGGCCCCCATGTCGGAAGTGGCCGGACGCATGTCTATTCAGGCGGGTGCCCAGGCGCTGGAAAAATCGCGCGGTGGGAGCGGTGTTCTGCTTGGCGGCGTACCCGGTGTCGAACCGGCCAAGGTGGTGATCATCGGTGGCGGCGTGGTCGGCTCCAATGCGGCCCGCATGGCCATTGGCCTGCGCGCGGATGTGACCATCCTCGACAACAACGTCGATACCCTGCGCCGTCTCGATAACGAGTTCCAGGGAGCGGCCAAGGTGGTCTACTCCAACAGCGAGACGCTGGAGCGCCATCTGCTGGCGGCCGATCTGGTCATCGGCGGCGTGCTGGTACCGGGTGCCACTGCGCCAAAACTTGTCCGCCGTGACCACATTGCGCGCATGAAGCCGGGTTCTGCCATCGTCGATGTGGCCATCGATCAGGGCGGCTGTGTGGAAACCTCCCACGCCACCACCCACCAGGATCCGACCTATATCGTCGATGAGGTGGTGCACTACTGTGTCGCCAACATGCCGGGGGCGGTGGCCCGCACCTCGACCGTGGCGCTCAACAATGCCACCCTCCCCTTTATTATCAAGCTGGCCCAGCAAGGGTATCGTCAGGCACTGCTGAGCGACCCCAACCTGTTGCACGGGCTCAACGTGATGGAGGGCAAGCTCACCTGCAAGGAAGTGGCCGTGGCACATGGCCTTGCCTACACGGATCCCCTGACCCTGCTGAACTGATCTGCTCTGGCCTGCGCCAGTTGGAGATGAGTGAAAATCCGCCCGCGATGGGCGGTTTTTTTATTCCTTTATTTTGCATGTCACCCCTTGTGAACACGATTAGTGCAATCGACTCACCAGCCTTTGACCCCGGATCACGAATTACCTACAATCGCGCAAACTCATCACATCCCGGAAATGACATCATGAGCCAAGTCACTCACAGCAAATTGCTGATCTTAGGGTCAGGCCCGGCCGGTTACACCGCGGCCGTCTATGCCGCCCGCGCCAACCTCAATCCCCTGCTCATCACCGGCATGCAGCAAGGGGGTCAGCTGACCACCACCACCGAAGTGGAAAACTGGCCAGGTGATCCGGAAGGCCTGACCGGCCCGGCCCTGATGGAACGCATGAAAGAGCATGCGGAGAAGTTCGATACCCGCATCCTGTTTGATCACATCAACAGTGTCGAACTGACTCAGCGCCCGTTCCGCCTCAAAGGGGACAACGGCGAATACACCTGCGATGCCCTGATCATTGCGACCGGCGCCTCCGCCAAGTATCTGGGCCTGCCCTCCGAAGAGGCCTTCAAAGGGCGCGGCGTCTCTGCCTGTGCCACCTGTGACGGTTTCTTCTACCGCAATCAGGAAGTGGCGGTGATCGGCGGTGGCAACACCGCAGTTGAAGAAGCCTTGTATCTGGCCAACATCGCCAAGAAGGTGCACCTGATCCACCGCCGCGACGAATTCCGTGCCGAGAAGATCCTGATCAAGCGTCTGCACGACAAGGTTGCGAGCGGCAACATCGTGCTGCACACCCACCAGACCCTGGACGAAGTGCTGGGTGATCAGATGGGGGTCACCGGTGTGCGCCTGCGCAACACTCAGGACAACAGCACCAGCGAGCTACCGCTGATGGGCGTCTTCATCGCCATCGGCCACCAGCCCAATACCCAGATCTTCGATGGCCAGCTTGAGATGCAAAACGGCTATCTGAAGGTACGTGGCGGCCTCGACGGTTTTGCCACCCAGACCAGCATTGAAGGAGTCTTCGCTGCTGGCGATGTGGCCGATCACAACTACCGTCAGGCGATCACCTCTGCCGGTACCGGCTGCATGGCAGCCCTCGATGCCGAACGCTACCTCGACGCGCAATAAACAAGCGCAGTTGTGATATAAGGCATACCAGTCGGTATGCCTTTTTTATTTAAAGGAGTCTAATGAAACAGAAGATATTGATTGTCGAAGATAGCCTGACCATCCGCCGTATGCTGACTCAGGCCATTGCCCAGCAGACAGGCCTCGAGATCGATGCCTTCGATACCCTCGAAGGCGCCCGTCACTGTCGGGGCGAGGAGTATGTGGTCGCGCTGGTGGACTTAACCTTGCCGGATGCGCCCCGTGGCGAAGCGGTCAACGAGCTGCTGGCTCGAGGTTTGCCGGTGGTGATCCTCACTGCCGACATCAGCGAGGATAAACGTGCCGCCTGGCTGGAAACCGGCGTGTTGGACTATGTGATGAAGGATTCCCGCCACTCGCTGCAATATGCAGTCAGTCTGGTGCACCGCCTCTATCTCAACCAGTCGATCGAAGTGCTGGTAGTCGACGACTCACGCACCTCCCGTCACCGCACCATGGCCCAGTTGCGCAAGCAGTTGTTGCAGGTGCATGAGGCCAGTCATGCCCGTGAAGCGATGGCGATGCTGGAGCAACACCCGGACATCCGGCTGGCACTGGTCGACTACTATATGCCGGATATCGATGGCATCAGTCTGGTGCGGATGCTGAGAGAGCGTTACAGCAAGCAGCAGCTCGCGATTATCGGGATCTCGGTCTCGGACAAGCGCGGTCTCTCTGCTCGCTACCTCAAGCAAGGCGCCAACGACTTTCTCAACCAGCCGTTCGAGCCGGAAGAGCTGCAGTGTCGGGTCAGCCACAATCTGGAAGCGCTCGAGCAGTTCAACAGCATTCAGGAGTCAGCCAATCGTGATTACCTGACCGGTCTCTACAACCGGCGCTACTGGTTCAACGAAGGGCAAAAATGGTTTGAAGAGCATCAGCGCCAACAGACGCCTCTTGCACTCTGTGTGCTCGATGTGGATCACTTCAAGCAGGTCAACGATCACTGGGGCCATGCCATCGGCGATCAACTGCTCTGCCATCTGACCCGGCTACTGACCCAGTTCTTCCCCGATGCCATGATCGCCCGGTTTGGCGGAGAGGAGTTTGCCATGATGGTGCCTCACTGTACCGTCCCCGTGTTGATCAAGCGTCTTGAAGGGCTGCGTCAGCAGCTGCGCCAGCAACCCTTGTCACCGGAAAACCCGCTCTTTGTTCGCGCCAGTTACGGCGTGATCAGCGTCGGGCGGATATCCATGGACGAGGCGCTGAGCGTAGCGGATCGGCTGCTCTATCAGGCAAAGAACACCGGTCGCGATAAGATAGTCTCTCAAGAGACAGCTATCTGAATCCTCAGGGCATCAGTCCCGTGTATTACCGCCCGACAGACTTTCCGACAGGAGAGTCTGCGGGTTCCTTCCCTGCCACAGTCTCCCCATCACCATGACAATCGAAAGTCAGTAAGTCTTGTCGACTCGCACCCCATCATCGAAGTAGAGAATGCGCACCTTGTCCCCATTGGCAAAGACCATGGCGGGATCATAATCCTGGATCACGTTGATAAGGGCATTTTGCTCGTTGCGGATCAGCAGCTCCACCAACTTGTTTTCCACCACGGTTCCCTCGGACTGGTATTGCTGCGCAGCCGCAGCACCTGCGAGCGCGCCGACGGCGGTGGCGATTTCACGGCCATGACCGCCACCAAACTGGTTCCCCAGCAGGCCGCCCAACACAGCCCCCCCCAGCGTCTTCCAGCCAGAGTGCTCTGACTCCAGGATCTGGCGCTGGGTAATATTGCGCACCGTTTCGACCTGACCAAACACCACCAGATTGACCGGCCGCGCGGTATTGCGCTGGTAGACCTCCGCCCCGGCGGGCGCCGTGACAAAGCAGAGCAAGCTGGATACTATCAGGATAATGGCCTTCATCTATGAACCTCGTTGCCTTATGTCTCGCTATCTTACCCAACTGGATGATGAGCTTTGCTGGTTTCCCGACCCCAGCCATGCGCTGGAAGAGCCCAACGGCTTGCTGGCGATCGGCGGAGATCTCTCCCCTGCCAGATTGCTGGCAGCTTACCACAAGGGGATCTTCCCGTGGAATGAACCCCACCAGCCGACCCTGTGGTGGTCACCGGACCCCCGCGGAGTGATCCGCCCAGACCAACTCCATGTGGGACGGACACTGCAGAAGATTATCCGCCGTACCCCATTCGATATTTCCGTCAATCGCGCCTTTAATGAAGTCATTACCGCCTGCGCCGCCCCTCGTCGCACTGCCGATGGCACCTGGATCAGCCAACCCATGATCGAGGCCTACCAGCAGTTGCACCGGCTGGGTCATGCCCACTCTATCGAGATCTGGCAGGAGGGAGAGCTGCAAGCGGGACTGTATGGCCTCTCTATCGGCCGACTGTTTTGCGGTGAATCCATGTTCAGCCGGATTGATAACGGCGCCAAACTTGCCATGGTGGCACTCTGTCGCCACTTCGCCCGCCATCACGGCGCCCTCATCGATTGCCAGATGCAGAACCCGTTTCTGGCGACCCTGGGTATCGAGGAGTGGCCAAGGGCCCGTTTTCTGGCAGAGCTGGCGCGCCTTGGCCATCAACCACTGTTGGCTTCCTGCTGGCAAGAGGGGGAGATCAGCTTATGACTGAAGAAGTGATCCTCAAAGTAGGGCTGACTCCCAAGCATCCCTGCAGTTATCTGGATCATGAACAGGAGCAGTTGCTGGTGCTCATGGATCACAATCTGCTCAACGCCAACGGTTACGAGCGATTGTTGACTGCCGGTTTTCGCCGCAGTGGCAACGACATCTATCGCCCCCACTGCCCGGCGTGCCATGCCTGCCAGTCCCTTCGTATTCACAGCGAACGCTTTCGTCCCAGCCGCGGCCAGAAGCGGATCCGCCAGCTCAACAGGGATATCGAGATCGTCCTGAGCTACGATGACAAGCCCGAGTATTACCTGCTCTACGAACGCTATATCCGCGAACGCCATCACGATGGCAGCATGTATCCCCCCAACCGCAGCCAGTATCGCGGGTTTCTCCATTGTGACTGGATGCCGCCGCTCTACCTGGAGATGCGCAAAGATGGCCACCTGATCGGTGTCGCCACCACAGACCTGCTGCCCCACTCCTTGAGTGCCATGTACACCTTCTTCGATCCGGATTATGCCGATCGCTCCCTGGGCACCTTTGCCATCCTCTGCCAGCTCGATCTGGCCAGGAGAACCGGGCGAAGCTGGCTCTATCTTGGCTATCTGGTAGAGGCGTGTCGCAAGATGAATTACAAACGCAATTACCTCCCTCACGAGCTGTTAATTCAGGGGGAATGGAAAAATATCGACACCAAGCCCGAGTAAACTTTACACATAGCCTTAAATCCGGCATGATCCAGCGGTTTTTTGTTGTGGCTTATCAAGAGGATTCAATGGCTAAAGAAGACAGTATTGAGATGCAGGGCACTATTCTCGAAACCCTGCCCAATACCATGTTCCGTGTGGAACTGGAGAATGGTCACGTGGTTATCGCTCATATTTCAGGCAAGATGCGCAAAAACTACATTCGTATCCTGACTGGAGACAAAGTAACGGTAGCACTGACTCCCTACGATCTCTCCAAGGGACGTATTGTTTTCCGCTCTCGCTAAGCCAGGAATTCAGCAAAAAACCCCAACCTTTCGGTTGGGGTTTTTTGTCGTTTTCTGATCACTGACGCTTAGTGGGAAACAGCTTCAACATTGACCTGAAAATCAAAGCTGAGGCTGTCATTTACCAACTCAACCTTCACAATTCCCCCGTCAACCAGTGAACCGAACAGGATCTCGTTGGCCAGGGGTTTCTTGAGGTGCTCCTGGATCACCCGCCCCATCGGTCTGGCGCCCATGGCTCTGTCATATCCCTTCTCTGCCAACCAGTGGCGGGCACGCTCGGACACCTCGAGAGAAACTCCCTTCGCATCCAGTTGAACCTGCAATTCGACAATGAACTTGTCGACCACCTGATGGATCACCGTCATATCGAGATGGTTGAACCAGATGGTGTGATCAAGCCGGTTACGAAACTCCGGACTGAAGGTCTTGTTGATCACCGCCATGGCATCGTGGCTCAAATCCTGTTGCTGGAAGCCAATCGATTTGCGTTGGGTCTCCTGCACACCGGCGTTGGTAGTCATCACCAAAATGACGTTACGGAAATCCGCCTTGCGCCCGTTGTTATCGGTCAGGGTGCCGTTGTCCATCACCTGCAACAGCAGATTGAATACGTCCGGGTGAGCTTTCTCAATTTCGTCAAGCAACACAACGGAATGAGGATGCTTGATCACCGCATCAGTCAGCAGACCACCCTGCTCAAAACCAACATAGCCGGGAGGCGCACCAATCAGACGAGATACGGTGTGGCGTTCCATGTACTCGGACATATCAAAGCGCAGCATCTCGACACCCAGCGCCTTGCCAAGCTGCTGGGTGACCTCGGTCTTACCCACCCCGGTCGGACCAGCAAAGAGGAAGCAACCAACCGGGCGACGCTCGTTACCCAAACCTGAACGAGAGAGGCGAATCGCATCGGTCAGCACCTCGATGGCTTTATCCTGACCAAAGACCACCATCTTCAGATTGCGTTCCAAGTTCTTCAGTACTTCTTTATCTGAAGAGGAGACTGATTTTTCCGGAATGCGGGCGATCTTGGCAACAATGGACTCAATTTCCTGCACATTGATCACTTTCTTGCGCTTGCTCGCCGGCAGCAACCGTTGACCGGCACCCGCCTCATCGATCACATCGATCGCCTTGTCGGGCAAGTGACGATCATTGATGTACTTGGCAGAAAGCTCGGCAGCTGCACGGATCGCCTTGGCGGTATAGCGCACGCCGTGGTGGGCTTCATAGCGACTCTTGAGCCCCATCAGGATGCGAGTGGTGTCATCGATAGTCGGCTCGACAATATCGATCTTCTGGAAGCGACGGGCCAGCGCACGGTCTTTCTCGAAGATCTGGGCATACTCCTGATAAGTGGTGGATCCCACACAGCGGAGCAAACCATTGGAGAGCAGCGGCTTGATCAGGTTGGCTGCATCCAGCTGACCACCGGATGCCGCACCGGCACCGATGATGGTGTGGATCTCGTCGATAAAGAGGATGGCCCCTTCCTGACGCTCAATCTGCTTGAGCAATACCTTGAGGCGCTTCTCGAAATCACCACGGTATTTGGTGCCCGCCAGAAGAGAACCCATATCCAGCGAATAGATGGTACTGCCCGCAATCACCTCGGGGACATCCCCCTTGACGATGCGATAGGCCAACCCTTCGGCAATGGCGGTTTTACCCACGCCCGCTTCACCCACCAGCAGCGGGTTGTTCTTGCGACGGCGGCAGAGCACCTGAATGGTACGGTTGAGCTCCTGATCACGACCAATCAGCGGATCGATGCGCCCTTCCAGCACCAGCTGGTTCAGGTTGGTGGCAAAGCTTTCGATCTGGGCGGCCGAAACATCATCATCAGACTCGGGATTGTTATTGCTGCCGAGATCCGGCTTGTTATCCTTGCGCACCCCGTGGGAGAGGAAATTGACGACGTCGAGACGGCTGATCTCGGCTTTTTTCAGGAAATAGGCAGCTTGTGACTCCTGTTCACTGAAGATAGCGACCAGCACGTTGGCACCACTGACTTCGGTATTGCCGGAGGATTGCACATGGAAGACTGCACGCTGCAACACGCGCTGGAAGCCCAAAGTCGGCTGGGTTTCCCGATCTTCATCGTCGCGCGGTATGAGCGGAGTAGTTTGGGTGATGAATGCGCGGATCTCCTTGCGCATCTGCTCAACATCGGCACCACAAGAGCTCAGCGCCTCATGGGCTGAACTGTTATCCAGAAGGGCTAACAACAGGTGCTCGACGGTCATGAATTCGTGGCGCTCGTCACGGGCCAGTTTGAAAGCCTCGTTCAGCGTCTTTTCTAGATCTTTATTCAACATAGGCACCTCCCCTAGTACAGCTACAATGTGGTGTCACACTCGCCATCAAGTCATCAGATTCAAGCCTTTTCCATAGTACAGAGCAGTGGATGTTCGTTGTTACGTGCATAGGTGTTGACTTGGACAACCTTGGTTTCGGCGATCTCTGCGGTAAACATGCCGCAGACACCCTTACCACTATAATGCACACTCAGCATGACCTGAGTCGCCTTGTCCAAATCCATACCAAAGAACTTTTGCAGCACCTCCACCACAAACTCCATGGGCGTGTAGTCATCGTTGTTCAACACAACCTTATACATGGGTGGCGGCTGCAGCTTTGTTTTCTCTGCTTCTGCAATCTCTTCATTAGCAAAGAGTTCTTTCTGCTTGCTCATAATCGCGCTTTGGTACCTCTAGATTACTACCGTCTAACACAAGGTTGTCAATAGACTTGTTAACCAGATCACATCAGCTGTTAACAACTTCTTGACTCGCTCAAAAGTTAGACTAGATTGGTTACTTGCTAATCTGTGCCCGTCTGCTATGGGCCCATGTCCCTAGTTATAAAGGGCTGGCGCAGGTTACTCAACGACTTCTGGGTAATCAATAAAAGGATGTAGAAGTATGGCAACCGGCACAGTTAAGTGGTTTAACAACGCAAAAGGATTTGGGTTTATCTGTCCGGAAGGGGGCGGTGAGGATATCTTCGCTCACTACTCCACGATTCAAATGGAGGGCTACAAGACCCTGAAAGCGGGTCAGGCTGTCAATTTTGAACTGCAACAGGGGCCGAAAGGAAATCACGCTTCTGTGATTGTGCCAAACGAAGCACAAAATATGTAAATAACACCCGTTGGATAAATAAAAAACCGGTTCCTCTCTGAGCAACCGGTTTTTTATTGTCAGATTTCTGGCCAACCCTGCCTCCTCACGGGATCACAGGGTTATCACCAACCATGATCAGTCGTGATATTCACTGCAGGCGATCAGGGTATTTTCCATCAGGCTGGCGACCGTCATCGGGCCCACGCCACCGGGTACCGGGGTAATGAAGGAGGCATGGCTGCGCGCCGTCTCAAACTCTACATCCCCGACCAGCGAGCCATCAGCCAGGCGGTTGATGCCCACATCGATCACCAATGCCCCCGGTTTGATCCACTCGCCAGGTATGAAGTTGGGCTTGCCGACCGCAACAACCAGCAGATCGGCACGGCGTACCTGCTCTTCCAGATCCCGCGTAAAACGGTGACAGGTCGTGGTTGTGCAGCCCGCCAGCAACAATTCGAGGGTCATGGGACGCCCGACGATGTTGGAAGCACCGACCACAACGGCGTGCAAACCATGGGTTTTGACACCGGTGGTTTCAATCAGCGTCATGATCCCTTTCGGAGTGCAGGGGCGCAGCGCCGGAATACGTTGGGCCAGACGGCCGACGTTATACGGGTGAAATCCATCTACATCCTTGTCAGGCTGGATCCGCTCCAGCACCTGAGTGGTATCAAAGTGATCCGGCAACGGCAGCTGAACCAGAATGCCATCTACGTGGCTATCCGCATTCAACTGGTCGATCAGCGCCAGCAACTCTTCCTGACTGGCGGTTGCACTCAGATCATAGGAGCGGGAGAGAAACCCCACCTCCTCACATGCCCGACGCTTGCTGCCGACATAGACCTGAGAGGCGGGATCCGCCCCCACCAGAATGACTGCCAGCCCTGGAGCCCGTTTCCCTGCCGCCAACCGCTGTTGGACTTGCGCCGCGACCTGGCTGCGAATCGTTTGCGCAACCTGTTTTCCATCTATGATTTTGGCAGACATCGTTCTCCACTCACCATGTGTTCAACTGCCGCGCATTGTCGCATTTTTTTAGCCGGGATGTTAGCGGCAGACGCACGCCATACCTGTAGCGGGCAATAAGTAGGCACTTGAATTTACTGGGGGAAAAAGTCGTTGACGCTGGCCCTTACGCTTGGCTATGATGCCCGCCCGTTGCCCAGTACGACTCATGTCGATATGCTGGTCAGGGATTTTCGGTGATTAGCGCAGTCCGGTAGCGCATCTGGTTTGGGACCAGAGGGTCAAAGGTTCGAATCCTTTATCACCGACCATGTTCATCGACTCGTCCTCAAGACGTGTTGATACAAAGCGCCCTTAGCTCAGTTGGATAGAGCAACGGCCTTCTAAGCCGTGGGTCGCAGGTTCGAATCCTGCAGGGCGCGCCATTGATGTTCCCCAATCCTTCTGGATTGGCGAGCGTTGATGAAAATTTCAGTGGTGGCTGTAGCTCAGTTGGTAGAGTCCCGGATTGTGATTCCGGTTGTCGTGGGTTCGAGCCCCATCAGCCACCCCATTATTCTGTCGATAATCGCCGCAAGGTGATGTCCATTGACTTGGTGCAGTGACCTTCTGGTCTGCTCCGCGAAAAACCGGCCTTGGCCGGTTTTTTTGTTTTTGCGCTCGACAGCGCCTTACCTTGTCTGCAAGGCCATCATCCTCTAGATCGATAAACGCGGCTCTGCCCATTTGTCACGATGTGCGCCTCCCCATCGATACACACAGCCACACTCCCCCACACATCAGCCTGTCTGGTTCTTTTTCTGTATTTCCCAGGCGCCATTGATATGCTGATCGCTCTTCTTCTCTCCTGCTTCCCGTTGGAGCTTTTCTATGCAACGCATTCTTTTTGTCGAAGATGATCCCGAGATTGGCCAGCTCATCAGCAGTTGGCTCGGTCGCCACGATATGGACGTGATCCTCGAGCCCAGAGGGGACATGGCGCTGGCCCGGGTCGAGGCCGAACAGCCCGATCTGGTGCTGCTCGATATCATGTTGCCGGGGCAAGATGGCATGTCCCTCTGTCGGGATCTGCGGCCACGCTTCGACGGCCCCATCGTAATGCTCACCTCGCTGGATAGCGACATGAACCAGATCCTGAGTCTGGAGCTGGGCGCCAACGACTACATCCTCAAAACGACACCACCACCGGTGCTGCTGGCCCGACTTCGGGTGCAGTTTCGCCAGCACCAGCAAGCATCAACCCAACCGGCCGCCACCAGCAGCGTTCCCCAGCAACTGCAATTTGGTCTGCTGCGGGTGGATGGTCCGGGGCGAGATGTGCGCCTCGATGGCGAGAGCATTGCTCTCTCGACCGCCGACTTTGATCTGCTGTGGGAGCTCGCCTGCCACGCGGGCCAAATCTTGAGTCGGGAAGCCCTTTTTCGCAGCTTGCGCGGCCGGGAGTACGACGGTCAGGATCGCAGCATGGATGTGGCCATCTCCCGCCTGCGCCGCAAACTGGGTGATAACCCCGACAACCCGACCCGGATCAAGACGGTGCGCCAGAAAGGCTACCTCTTCGTCCCCCACGCCTGGGAATAACCCTCTTTCGGGAGCACCGCCATGCGCCGTCTCTTTATCCAGTTCTATCTGTTGCTGATCGGCTGCTTCACCTTGGCCATCCTGCTGGTGGGAGTGGTCTATCAGGTGACCGCCGAACGGGCGGGTGATCGCTATCTCGAACGCATGATGCAGGGCTCTCTTGGCCTGTTGACCGGCGAGTTGGCAAGAACCCCGCCAGAGCGCTGGTCCGATCGACTGGCCGAGCAGAGCAGTCAGTTTACCCTCCCCCTCAAGATCGGCGAGCTGGTGCGCCAGCCGCTGGCCAGCGAGGATCAGGCCTTTCTGGCTGCCGGCAACATTGTCATCGTCGAGGAGGATGACACCTTCCTGCAGCGCATCCCCGATACCGACCGGGTGCTGATTGTCGGCCCTGTACCCTACCTCTCCTACCTGCATGAGCTGCACTGGGTCGATGTGGGGCTGCTGCTGGTGATCGGCCTCTCTCTCGGCCTGCCCATCCTTCTGTGGCTGCGTCCCCACTGGCGCGGCTTGCAACAGTTGGAGCAAACCGCACGTCGCGTGGGCGATGGGGATCTCTCCTGCCGAACCAATCTGCCACCGGGCAGCAGTCTGGCCCGGGTGGGACGCACCTTCGATCAAATGGCGACCCAATTGCAGGCCATGATTGCCAGCCGCAAGCAACTGACCGATGCCATCGCCCACGAGTTGCGCACCCCGCTGGTCCGGTTGCGCTATCGGCTTGCCATGCTCGCTCCAGCCCCTGCCGAGCAGGAGCAGCAGGCGCTGGAGCGAGATCTGGGCGCGCTGGACGCCCTGATCGAAGAGATGCTCACCTACGCCAGGCTGGATAGACCCGAGTTGCCGTTGCAGCGCGACGAGCTTGAACTCAGCCACTGGGCACAAGCGCATCTTGGCGACTGGCAGGCGCTGGCACCCGAGAAGAGGCTCACCCTCGATCTGCCGCCACGCCACATGCCCTGGTGCGGCGATCAGCGTCTGCTGACGCGCGCGGTGGAGAACCTCATCAGCAACGCCCTGCGCTACGCCGAGAGCGAGGTTACCCTCTCCATCTCGCGGCTGCAGGAGAACTATCTGCTGGAGGTGAGCGACAATGGGCCGGGGATCGATCCGGCGCTGGCGCCCCAGATCTTCGAGCCGTTCGTACGCCTTGATCAGAGCCGGGATCGTCGCACCGGCGGCACCGGGTTGGGGCTGGCCATCGTGCGCAGCATTGCCCGTCATCACGGGGGGGATGTGGCGTTGCTGGCCAGTGACCACGGCGCCCGCTTCTGCCTCACCCTGCCTGTACATTTGGATACAAACCGTCACCAACCGCTCACTGAAGGGCCGCTGCAACCGTCATAGGATGACTGTCATGGAGAACGCTCCATAACATCAACCCGAATAAGGAAATTGAACATGAAAAAGATCATTCCCCTGACCCTGGCTGCCGTCTTCGCCCTCACCTCCGGTTTCACCATGGCGGCCACCCCGACCAAGACAGCCGCGCCGCAGGCGACCCAGACCAAGGTGGTGAAAAAACACCATAAAGCCACCCACGCCAAGACCCCTGCCGTCAAAGTCGCACCGAAAACCAAGTGATCCAACCGGTCACTGGATAGCACAGAGGGAGGCTGACGCCTCCCTTTCCATCTCTTCCCGAAATTTTCCTGACGAGCACCTCCCTCGTCCAAACCGGATCCACGACCCGGCTCCCCCTTTGCGGGAAACGGTCAATGACCACAGGAACATGGCATGTGGCGTCATCTGCTTAAATGGCTAGGCCCCTTGTGCAGCTTGTTGCTGCTCGGCACCGCACTGACCGTGCTGTATCACCTGACTCAGGCATGGCACTGGCACGATATTCGTGTGGCTATCTGGTCCCAACCCCTGCCGCGACTGGCGGGCGCCCTGTTGCTGACCCTGCTCAGTTATGGTTGTCTCTGTAGCTATGACATGCTGGCGCTCCATGCGCTGGGCAAGCGCCTTCCCTGGCAACAGGTCAGCATCACCTCCTTTATCGCCTACACCTTCTCCAACACCCTGGGATTTGCCCTGCTGACCGGTACCTCGGTACGCTATCGCCTCTACTCCGCACTGGGGCTCGCCACCGGAGAAGTGGCCCGCGTGGTGCTATTCTGCTCCATCACCTTTTTCCTCGGCCTGCTGGCGTGGGGAGGTGGCGCCCTACTGACCTGCGATGTATCACAGCTGCTGCCTGACTGGCCGCAGTGGGCAGATACCCTGCTCAGGCTGGCGGGCATGATGGCTCTGCTGTTGGTGGCCTGCTACCTCTGCTGGCCCACACACCGTCTCTCCTGGCGCGAACACACCCTGACCCTGCCCGGTTTCAAGGTTCGTCTGTCGCAGCTGCTGGTCGCGCTGGCTGACTGGATGGCCGCCGCCGCCGTACTGTTTGTGCTGCTGCCCGCATATAGCGTCCCCTACCCTGTGCTGCTCAGTGCCTTCGTGCTGGCCAGCTTCCTCGGAGTACTGGCCCACGTGCCGGGCGGGATCGGCGTGTTCGAAGCGAGCATGAGCCTGCTGCTGGCTAACTACCTGCCAACCGACAAGCTGCTCGCCTCGCTGCTGCTCTACCGCTGCATCTATTATCTGCTTCCCTTTCTCTGTGCCCTGCTGCTCTTTGCGAGTCAGGAGATGTTGCAACAAAAAGCGCGCTGGCAGCGGCTACAGGGGCTGATGAGCGCGGTGCGCGAATTTCTGCCTGCCCTTATCAGCATGGGCACCTTCGCCGCCGGCAGCCTGCTGCTCTGCTCGGGCATGATCCCGACCATGCGCAGCCACATCGAGGTGTGGCTGCAAGTGCTGCCGCTCCATCTGCTGGAGCTCTCCCACGTGCTCGGCAGCGTGAGCGGTATCCTCCTGATCCTGCTGGCTCGCAGCCTCTATCGCCGTCACGACGCCGCGTTTCGCATCACCCAGCTGCTGCTGGCTCTGGGTATCGCCTTCTCCCTGCTCAAGGGGGGAGACTGGGAGTCAGCCCTGCTGCTCGGCAGCTTCCTGCTCATCATGACCCCCTGCCGCTCTCTCTTCTATCGCAAGGGGTCGCTGCTCTATCCCCAGTACACCCCGGGCTGGCTCATCTCGGTCGGCGCCGTGCTGCTGGGAGCCCTGTGGCTGCTGCTCTTCTCCTACCGTCAGGTGGAGTATGACCACGCCCTCTGGTTCCACTTCTCGCCCCACGGCGGGGCTGCCCGCGGCCTGCGCGCCATGGGGAGCGTGGTGGCCGTGCTGGCCGTGGCCGGGGTTGCCCAGCTGCTTGCACCGCTGCGCGTGGTCGGTGAAAAGCCGGACAAGGAGACGCTGGCGCGCGCTCACGAGCTGGTGGTGCGCGAAGGGGGGATCCACGGCTATCTGGCCCAGTTGCAGGACAAGTCCCTGCTGTTCCATCCCGCCGGCGACGCCTTCCTGATGTATGGCATCGAGGGCAACAGCTGGATTGTGATGGGGGATCCGATCGGCCACCCCGAGCAGATCGAAGAGCTGCTCTGGCAATTTCGCGAGCGGTGCGACGAGCACGACGCCAATCCGGTCTTTTATCAGGTGTCGGCCCGCTATCTTCCGCTCTATCTAGAGCTGGGGCTGATCCCCTTCAAGCTCGGTGAAGAGGCGATGGTCGATCTGGCTACCTTCGATCTGGCGGGCAGCCGCCTGCGCAACCTGCGCCAGAGCCACGCCAAGGGCAAACGGGAAGGGTTGACCTTCGAGGTGGTCGAGGCCAGTGCCGTGGCCCCCCTGCTGCCCAGATTGCAGACCGTCTCCGATACCTGGCTGCAGAGCAAGATGGGCAAGGAGAAGGGCTTCTCGGTCGGCCGCTTCGAGCCTGACTACCTGACCTTGAGCCCGGCTGCGCTGGTGTGGCACGAGGGGCAGATCGTCGGCTTTGCCAACCTCTGGGTGAGCGACAACAAGGAGACGCTCTCCATCGATCTGATGCGCTACAGCCTGGATACCGGCACCGCCCCCATCATGGATTTTCTCTTTGTCGAACTGCTGTTGTGGGGCAAGGCGCAGGGGTACGCCAGCTTCAATCTGGGGATGGCCCCCATGTCTGGGTTCAACGATCACCCGCTCGGCAGCTACTGGGCCCGCCTTGGCAATACCCTGTTCGTCCGTGGCAGCCGCTTTTACAACTTCCAGGGGCTCAGACGCTACAAGGAGAAATTTTCGCCCCGCTGGGAACCCCGCTACCTGCTCTGCAGCAGCAAGCTGGTACTGCCCAGAACCCTGACTCACCTGATCACCCTGATTAGCCGCGGCCCGCTGGGGCTGCTCAAGAAATAGGAGCATGGCCAATGAGAGCCTTGATTTTGCTGTTACTCAGTCTCGTACTGCCCGTTTCATCTTTTGCGGCGCACGCCGCCCCGGTCAAGGATGACCTGAGCCTGATTGAGCTGCCGGTCAAGCAGTCATCCGACACCCCCATGGTGATCTTTCTCAGCGGCGATGGTGGCTGGGCGGCCCTCGACAAGGGGCTGAGCGCCCAGTTTCAGCTGAACGGCATGCCGGTCGTGGGCTGGAGCTCCCTCACCTACTACTGGAAGAAGAAAACCCCGGAGCAGGTGACCGCCGATCTGGAGCGGATCCTCGATGATTACCAGACTCGCTGGCAGCGCCCCCGCTGGCTGCTGGTCGGTTTCTCGTTTGGTGCCGAGATTGTCCCCTTCGTCATCAACCGGTTGCCGGAGCACTATCGTCAGGGGCTGGTCGGGGCCGTGATGCTCTCCCCCTCCACCAGCTCGGATTTCGAGATCCACGTCAGCGACATGCTGACCCACAAGGCGCGGAGCTATCCGACCGAACCGCAGGTGAAGACCATCCGCGATCTACCGATGCTCTGCCTGCAAGGAGCCGATGACGATGACGGCGACCGCCTCTGCCCCCGTCTCAACCAACCTAACGTCATCAGCGTCACCCTGCCGGGAGGACACCATTTTGACGATAACTACCCCCAGCTCTATCAGGCCATCACCAAGCATCTGAACCTGCCCCCGGATCCGCTGACTGTGGAGCATTAATCGGTATCACCACGGAATGCCTTTTAAGTACCGAGCAGGGCAAATCAGCGAGCAATGAAAAGGGCCTCTCTTGCGAGAGGCCCTTGTACTGAATTGGGCGGAAACTTTAAAAGGATCGACCAATGGGTTGGCCGTGGCGTCAAAGTCACCGAGGCTTTTCACTACGATTGCCCAAGAGGTTCAGCCAGATGCTGGGCTATCAACAATGAGGATTTGCATTCCTATGCCAGCAACCACGCGGGGATTGCGCCAGAAAGCAAAAAGCCCTGATGTTTCCATCAGGGCTTTGCAATGTGGCGGTGAGGGAGGGATTCGAACCCTCGATACGTTGCCGTATACACACTTTCCAGGCGTGCTCCTTCAGCCACTCGGACACCTCACCAAATTTTGGTCTGTGGTTTAACGTGTTCAGCCAACACGGTGTTCGCTGCGCTGTTGCGCTGGAACGGGGCGTAATTTAGGGGAAAGCCCCGCCCGCGTCAACGGCTTTTTTCACCTGGCGAACCGTTCGAACACTTAATGCACAGATTCCGGTGCAACCTGGATTTCCGGCAGGTTGAAGAAGCCGGAACGTTCGCATTCGGCAACCAGTTCGTGGGTGGCAGCGATGGTGCTTTGCACGAACAGCAGGAACTGCTCGACGCTGAGTCCGGCCTTGGTAAAGACGGTGTGCCCGACCACCAGCCGCGGCAGGTTGTCATCGATGATATCGAGGAACACCTTGAGGGAGGGGTACTGCATATTGAGTCGGCCCAGTTCGGCAACCAGCGGCAGCATTGCGGAGGGGCGCACTTCCAGCTCGGAGGAGAACAGCAGGCCTTCCTCTTCCACGAAGATCCGGCTCTCCTGAATACCATCGACCGACTGCAAAGAGACAATGTGGATACCGTGACACTGGTCGCAGACATAGTGCTCGATACGAGCCTGTTGCAACCAACGCATTATCATTTCGGAGCTGGGGATATTCATCATTTCCACGACAAGATTGGGATCAAGGGGCGCAGTCTAAACCAATTTGCTATCAACAAAAAGCACGCCAACCCAATAACCCTGCGGCTCGCTTCTTTTTGGCAAGAGCTATGCATATACTCAGCCAAATCCACGACGACGCTTGCCCCACAGGGGGCCCCATGACTATCCAAGAAAAGTATCGCCTTCATCTGAAATCACTCTCGGATGAGCTGCTCACCCTGCAAAAACCCATCCGCATTCTGGATGCCATCAAATGGCCACGCCATCTGCAGGATCGCTTTCTGGCAAGCGGTGGCAGGGAGCTGCCCGCTATCGACAGGCACTTCTATGATGCCCTCCCCCTCGGCTTCGATCCGCGCAACAAGTATCTGGAACTCAAGGAGCTGCGGGACAGGATCCGCAGAAAACTGGGGCCACAGGACGATCTTGGCCGGATCCTGCAAGAGACGGTCGATCAGTACATGGTGGTGATCGAGATGCTGCGCCAGCGCGGCCAACCCGATTTTCAGCGTTACAGCCAGCTGCTTTATGGCTCTGCCAGCGATCACCTGCGCGGGGATCGCAAGACTCTCAAGGAGCTGGGCGCCCGCCTGTGCGATATCTTCTCCCTGCCCGGCGCCCGCCATCTGGTGCGCCCCTACCCCAAGGAGTTCGAAGGAGAGGCCGCGGTCGCCAAACTGCAGGGCAAGCTGTCGAGCTACTTCAGTGACGGCACTGTGCAGGTGAAGCTGAGCGATGGGATTGTCTCCGATGCCGCTGCCGGTGGCGACTACATCAAGCTCAACTCCCACGCCCGTTTCTCCGAGCTGGACTTGCAGGTGCTGGAGGTGCACGAGGGGTGGGTCCATGTCGGCACCACCCTCAACGGTCGCCAGCAGCCCTATGCCACTTGGCTGAGCGCCGGTTCACCGCGGATCACCGCCTGTCAGGAGGGGCTGGCTGTCCTGATAGAGACCCTCACCTTCAGCTCCTTTCCGGATCGGGCCAAGCGCATCTCCGATCGGGTGATGGCCATCGACATGGCCGAGCGCGGCGCCGATTTTATCGAGGTGTTTAAGCACTTCGTACAGCAGGGCACCAGCGAGCACGACGCCTACAAGATCACCCAGCGGGTCTTTCGTGGCGGCATGGTGGGCGGCGGCGCCTGTTTTACCAAGGATCTCTCCTACGTGCGTGGCTATGTGGAGACGGTCAACTTTATCCGCAGCGCCGTGCTGGAAGGGGTGCCCGAGATCCTGCCAATGCTGTTTGTCGGCAAGGTGACGCTTGATGATATTCCGGTACTCTATCAACACTATCTGGAGGGGCTGATCGCCGCCCCCCGCTATTTGCCGCCGATGTTTCGCGATCTCACCGGCCTCTATGTCTGGTTCGGTTTTGCCTCCGGCATGTCGCTGGTGGATATCGGCCGGGTACAGCACCATTTTCGCCAGCTATTTCAACGCCTGCCGGTGGCCGACCCCATCATTGCGCCGGTGGATATCGAGATCGACTGAACCGCAGAGAAGCAAGCAGGAAAATAAAAAGGGCGCCAGATTGGCGCCCTGCTCGACGATTCAAATATCGCAGCCGACTTACTTGTAGGCCCGACCTTCGAGATAGTGTTTGCGACAAAGCGATACATAGCGATCGTTGCCGCCGATCTCCACCTGTTCGCCATCACGCATCACCTGCCCCGCTTCGTTGACCCGGGAGTTCATGTGAGCCTTGTTGCCACACCAGCAGATGCTCTTCAGCTCTTCAAACTTGTCGGCCAGACAGAGCAGATGGTAGGAACCGGGGAACAGCTCACCGCGAAAATCGGTCTTGAGGCCATAGGCCATCACCGGAATATCCTGCTCATCGACGATGCGGGCCAGCTGGTAGACCTGCTCACGGGTCAGGAACTGGGCCTCGTCCACGATGAAAACATCGATATGTTTCTTCGCATGGCGCGCTTTCACCATTTCAAACAGATCACAGCTGTCGCTGAACACGTCCACCTTCAGTTCAAGGCCAACCCGGGCACTGATCACCCCGACCCCGAAACGGTCATCGATGGCTGGCGTCATCGCCAGAGGATGCATGCCCCGCTCCAGATAGTTGAAGTGCGCCTGAATGAGCTGGGTGGATTTGCCTGAATTCATGGTGGCAAATTTGTAGTGCAGTGAAGCCATGATACTGTTCCGAAACTGAATTTATGGGGCGCATGCTAACCAAAGCCCCTGACAAAACCAAGGGGCCCGCGGGCCCCTTGCTCTATAAATGTTACGCGGTGGCCAGCACTGGCCGCGCTTTGGCCTTTTTCAGGTGATAGCCGGTAAAGAGCACGAACCAGAGGGCACTGACACTGAAACCGGCCAGGCTGGAGTGCATCAAGCCCATCGCCAGGTAACCGATGGCCGCGCCGAAGGCGATGGCCAGTGCATAGGGCAGCTGGGTCATCACGTGATCGATGTGATGGCAACCGGCACCGGTGGCAGAGAGGATGCTGGTGCTGGAGATGGGTGAGCTGTGATCCCCGAACACCGAGCCAGCCAGTACCGCAGCCAGCATCGGCAGCATCAGGCTGATGTCGCTGGCGGCGGCCATGTCACCGGCCAGCGGCAGCATGATGCCGAAGGTACCCCAGCTGGTACCGGTAGCAAACGCCATGGCACAGGAGAGGATAAAGACCACGGCAGGCAGCACTTCGATCGGCAGGTTGCCGTTAGCCAGCGAAGCCAGGTACTTGCCGGTCTCCACGTCGCGCACCACGGCACCTATGGTCCAGGCAAACAGCAGGATGTTGATGGCTGGCAGCATGGCCATGACGCCTTGCGGCGCGGCCTTGATCCAGTTCTTGGCTCCCAGCTTCAGGCGCATCGCCAGACCGATGGAGACCACCAGACTGCACAGGGCACCGTAGACCAGCGAAGAGCCGACGTTGGTATTTTCGAACGAGCCGAGCACGCTGAATGGCAGCCCTTTCTCGCTCAGCACCGCAGCACCGGAATCAATCATGAAATAGATGGTGGCGGCGGTCAGAGTCAGGATCGGCAGTACCATGTCGATCATGCCGCCGTTGCTCTCCTCCGGGCTCTCCATATCCAGACCGATGGGGCGGCCCTTGGACTCATCCCACAGCTTGCCTTCCAGCGCCCACGCTTCGTGTTGACGCATCGGGCCGATATCCAGCTGACAGGCGATCACCACCAGCACCATGATCAGGGTGAAGACGGCGTAGAGGTTCATCGGGATCATCTCGACAAACGCAGCGATGGGGCTCTGCTCGGTCAGACCGTGGGCCGCCATGATGCCGCCAACCAGGGCGATGATATAAGCCCCCCAGGAGGAGATGGGCATCAGCACGCAGACCGGCGCCGCGGTGGAGTCCAGCAGATAGGCCAATTTGGCACGGGAGATCTGGAAGCGGTCGGTGACCGGACGGCAGATGGCACCCACCGACAGGCTGTGGAAGAAGTCATCAATAAAGAAGGCAAACACCATCATCCCAGTCAGGGCTTTGGCGCCCTTGCGGGTCTTGGCACGACGCTCGGCCCACTCGGCAAAGGCACGGGTCGCCCCGGAGACGCTCATCAGGCTGATGAGGCCACCCAGCAGCAGCATAAACAGGATCATGTTGACATTGTCACGATTGAGCGCGCCATCGACCCAGAAGATCTTGAGCACGGTATTCAACATGTAATGCAGGGATTCGAGGGGTGAAAACTGATTGAGCAGCAAACTGCCGGTGACGATGCCCACACCAAGGGACAGCAGCACGCGGCGGGTCATGATCGCCAGCGCGACAGCCAACAGGGGGGGAAGAACGGACCAACCGGAGTCGGCGAAATGACTAATGTCCATGATCTCTTTGCACCTAAAGATTACAGGTGGAGATCTACCGAGAGGATCTAAAGAAACAAAACCTATGGGGAGGTCATACTCCTCAGCCCCTTCAGGTAGCGCTCCATAGTGGATGACTATGGCAGTCCTGCACCTATTAGATGCAGAACCAGCAGCCCGGTATGATGGCCTGGCCACTTCGGCGCTGACTCCTTTCCTTGTGCATCACAGGCATCACCCTCCGCACAAATACTCATAGGCAGCGCGCCTCTACTTAAAGGTATTCGCCGCACATTTTATCGAGATGGCAGCTTATAGCAAGTTTTTTGATTAAATAGTCACGATAAACATATCAAGGTCGAAAAATGGTAGTCAAATGATGCAACAACGCCAGCTTTGGCGCTATTTTCACCTACTACGGCTTCATTGGCATCCAATCACCAAGCCTATTGCTGGCCATATTAAATATCTATATTGATGTTCCCCACGGATATTATATTTAACCCGGCTTGACTTATTTAAATCACCAAGCAAGAATCAGCTGGAACATAATATTTTTCTCTGACTCGACGTGGTAACTCCTATGAATGAATTTTTAAAGGTACTGCTTAATATCCGCAGTCTGCGTGCGACCTGCCGCGAGCTTTCTCTGGAACAACTGGAAGAGGCACTGGAAAAACTCTCTACTATCGTTGCTGAACGTCAGCAGGATGAAGCTGCCGAGCGTCAGGCCCGTGAAGAGCATCTGCGGAAAATTAACGAATATAGCGAAATGCTGAAAGCCGCCGGTATTGACCCGGCAGAATTGGTAAGCGCTGTCGCTACCAACCCCGGCAAATCAGAAAAAGCCAAGCGGGCGCCACGTCCTGCCAAATATCGCTATCAGGATAATGGCGTAGAGAAAACCTGGACCGGCCAGGGCCGTATGCCTTCAGTCATTGCCAGCGCAGTGGCAGCAGGCAAATCACTGGAAGATTTTGCTATCTGACAGCGCTTGCGTTGCTAATAAAAAACCTCGCCAAGGCGAGGTTTTTTATTGCCGCTTAAACGTGAAATATCAGATAGCCGATTGCGGACGATCTGCTGCCTTGACCCACAGCACTTCACGATCCCCTGCCACGCAGATGAGATAGCGGGCAACGGTAAAGAACCAGTCACTCATCCGGTTCAGATAGGGCAGCACCTCGGGATTGACCCGCTCTTCCCGGCTCAAGGTCAGCAGCAAGCGCTCGCAATGACGCACCAGAGTACGCACCACATGCGCTTGCGCCGCGGCACGGGAACCACCCGGCAATATAAATTGGCGCAGCGGTGGCAATGGCTCGCTATAACGATCTATCTGCTGTTCAAGGCGAGTGGTCCAGGCAGCATTAACTTGCCAAATTGATTCATTCTGGGCGTCGCTGGAGAATGCCAACTCGCCCCCCAGATCAAACAACTCCTGTTGCAACAGCTGTAAATCAGCCAATAAGCCGACCTCTTGCGATGGCACGTCACAAATCAGCAAGCCAATATGGGAGTTGAGCTCATCGATATAACCGTAGGTCTCGACCCGCAAATGATCCTTGGGCAATGGGATACCATCGGCCAGCCGGGTCATGCCCTTGTCGCCCTGCCTCGTATATATTCTCATACCGACATCCTGTTAATAATGGGAATAATCATGGACTCGAGTCCATTGAGTTTGATTTCGTAAGCCAACGCCAGCGTCTGGCCCAATTTACCCGCCGGAAAACCGCTGCGCGCCATCCACACCAGATAGGGCTCGGGAATATCGATGATACGCCGCCCCTGATATTTACCGTAAGGCATCTTGTTAGTCAGAGTCAGCAGTACCTGTTCGTCGGATAGCCAATCCATATTAATCAATATCCAGATATTTATGAGTCTGGATTGAGAGTCGCCAGTTACGCGCGATACAGGTATCCATCGCCAATTGGGTGGCCCGTGGTTTCTGGCTGATCGGCTGCAAGGCAATGACCACGTCCGGGCGCAGAGTTGCGGTCGCCAGCAGCACATCCAGCTCTTCAATATGGTGCTCGGTGGCCACCGGATGCTTGATCTCGTTGGCCCGCTCCAGCGCCGAGACCAGCACAGGCAGCCCCCCTTTCATACCGATCTTGGGGGAGACTGTTACCCAGGTCTGCTCATGAGTATTGATCTCGCTGGTGCCACTGGTTTCAATTTGCACCTGATAACCCGCCGCCAGTAATGCTGACGAGAGTTCGTGCAGATCGTAGAGGCAGGGCTCGCCACCGGTGATCACCACATGGCGTGCCTGATAACCCAGATCGCCAAAGCTCTTGATAATCTGCGCGGTGCTGAGTTGGCTCCAGCAATCGGATTCGTTGGAACCATCCAGTACCGCCGCCTTACCCACTTCACGAGCCGGATCAACAACCCAGGTATGACGGGTATCGCACCAGGAGCAGCCCACCGGGCAACCCTGCAGGCGAACAAAGATGGCGGGCAGGCCGGTAAAGATGCCCTCCCCCTGGATGGTCTGGAAAATCTCGTTGATTGGGTAGTGCATCTCGATCACGGCTTGTTGCAAAAGTCGCGGATTATACCCCAAGCCACGGCAAGACGCAGGCTCACTCTGCGCTTTTCTCGCCCAGCCCGGTTTTCTCAAACAGTCTGGCCATGATACCCGCCTTGTCGGCCAGATAGTTGTTCAGACCGCGACTGCGCAGTTCACACGCAGGACACGTGCCGCAACCGTCACCGGCAATGCCGTTGTAGCAGGTCAGGGTCTGCTGGCGCACCGTGTCGAGGTGACCATAGTGATCCGCCAGTGCCCAGGTTTCGGCCTTGTCGAGCCACATCAAGGGAGTTTCAAAACGGATGCCGCGATCCAGCCCCAGCGACACCGCCTGATTGAGGGCCTTGACAAACTCGTCACGGCAATCGGGATAGCCGGAGAAGTCGGTCTCGCAGACACCGGTGATCACCGCTTCGGCGCCCACCTGATAGGCATAGATGGAAGCCAGGGTCAGGAACAGGATATTGCGACCCGGCACGAAGGTGTTGGGTAGGCCATTATCCTGCAGCTCGCAGCTGACCGGGATGTCGTCACGGGTCAGGGCAGAGACCGCCAGCTCATTGAGCAGCGTCACATCCATCACCTTGTGGGCGGCGATCCCCAGAGCACTGCCCAGACGACGCGCGGTGTCGATCTCTTCCCGATGGCGCTGGCCATAGTCGAAGGTGATGGCGTGCACTTCATCATACCGGGCCAATGCCTGTACCAGACAGGTGGTGCTGTCCTGACCGCCACTGAAAACCACGACTACTTTTTTCATCTTGATAACTCCTTGAATTGTCACGAGCGGCGGCCTTCGGCAAAGTCCTGCCACTGGGTATTCAACCGGTTAAACAGGGTCAGCAAGGGCGCATAGTGCTCCGGCCTCCCCTCCCACCGGGACAAGAGGTGATAGCCCGCCTCTATGGTAGAGAGGGCATCGGGAAAGGGTTTCTTTCGAATGGCATATTGACCGGCAATGGCACCAATGCCGATGCGGGGCAAGCGGGCCAGTGCCGGGTTGCTCTGCAACATGCGATAGGCTTTGCGCCAGGTGCCGTCAAGCAAGATAAAGGCGACGGATGCAGAGCCAGAGGATTCACTCTCCCACTGTTGGCGAAGATCGGTCAGCGAAATGGCATCCTCATCCGGCCAGAGCAAATAATAACGACGGGATTGGTCAGCCAGCAGCACATTGAGCCACTCATCGCGGGAAAAGTCCTCCCCCACATGGATCTCGCACTGTTGCAAAGAGGCCGCCAGCAGCGCGGCAGTCCCCTTGGGATGTGCCACCTCGTTGGGGTGCTGCAAGATGTAGAGGGGCGTGTGATTGTCAACCGGCACAATATAATTGCACAGGCAGGCTTTGAGGGCTCGGGTGCAACGTGTACAGTATCGACTGTTCTTGTCGTTGGACTGTTTCATGTTGTCAGACAAATCTGGATTGCTCTGGGTTATCACGCTCTCTCTCACCAGCTTGCTACTCTTCTTTACCGTTCCCAATCTTCAGCTCTCCTTCGATCGGCCCTTGATCGCCGGGGGCGAAGGGTGGCGGATCATAACAGGCAATCTGGCTCATACCAATCTGTGGCACCTGCTGCTCAATCTGGGCGGCCTCGCCATCCTCTATAGCCTGTTTCGCGACTATCTGGGTGGGGCTCGCCTGCCGCTGCTGATGTTGCTGCTCTGGTTGGCAGTGGGCTTGGGGATCTGGTGGTGGTGCCCGCAGACCCAATGGTACATGGGGCTATCCGGCTCGCTGCATGGCCTGTTTGTCTGGGGGGCAATGCAGGATATTCGCCACGGACGCCGCACATCGGGCTGGCTACTGTTGGCAGGGATGGGACTCAAGCTGGCGATGGACTTCTACAACGCAGGAGAGAGCCCGATATCCACCCTGATCAATGCCAGGGTACACATCGGCTCTCATCTTATCGGGGCCGGTGCAGGCCTGTTGCTCGGCCTGCACCGCGTATCACTGAGTGAGCCTGTTACGCACCAGCCAGCTCGGCATTGATGCTGGCCAGCATGGCGGCCGGATCGGCAGCCTGCGTAATGGGGCGACCGATAACCAGATAATCGGACCCCGCCTCGACCGCCGCTTTCGGTGTCATCACCCGGCGCTGATCCCCGGCCGCTGAACCGGTCGGGCGAATACCCGGGGTCACCAGCTTGAAATCTTCGCCCAGCAAGGCTTTAAGCTCATGGGCCTCGTTGGCAGAGCAGACAACCCCATCCAAGCCGGATGTCTTGGTCAAGGTAGCCAGCCGGATCACCTGCTCGGCAGGGCTCACATCCAGACCAAGAGGGATCATGTCGGACTGCTCCATGCTGGTCAGTACGGTCACCCCGATCAACAATGGCGCCTTGTCGCCATAAGGCAGCAGCGCCTCTTTGGCGGCACGCATCATCCGCTCACCACCACTGGCATGCACGTTGACCATCCAGACACCGAGCTCGGCACTGGCTGCCACGGCTTTGGCAACGGTATTGGGAATATCGTGAAATTTCAGATCCAGAAAGACATCGAATCCCTTGGCCACCAGCTGGCGTACAAACTGCGGGCCAAACAGGGTAAACATCTCCTTGCCTACCTTGAGACGGCACTGGGCCGGAGAGATACGTTCAACGAACGCTAAGGCATCTGCCTCGTGCTGATAATCCAGCGCTACCAGTACTTTGGGATCTTGCATCTCACATCCTATTGCTTGTTATTCACCGTCCAGACCACGGATCGGCTTGATGGAACCCCACTGGCGACAAGACGGGCACTGCCAGAACAGCGAGTGAGTGGCAAAGCCGCACTGCCGACACTTGTGGGTTGACTTGATTTTGATCTGCTCGCCGACCAGCTGTTGCAGCAGTTCGAGGCTCTCCTTGGCAGGCCCCTCTTCCGCACTGGCCAGCTGAAAACCCACCAGCTGGTAAAAACCTTTCATCGACGGATGACGACGCAGCTGACGCAACACCAGCGAACGGGCCTGGCTCAGGCCATCACGCTCTTCAACCAGCTTGGCAAGGGCCAGGGTCACGCTGACACCGGCGTGATCTTCCACTGCCTTCTCAAGCAGCGGGATCAACGCAGGCGTACGCCCCAACTGCTGATAGCACTCGAGCAATTTGGGCATTGCCTCGGAGGCAAAGTCGATATCCTGCTCGAACACCCGCAGCAGCTCCTTGCTGGCCTGCTCATACTCCCCCTCTGCCATGGCGAGCTCAGCGAGGCGCAAACTGGCCCGGGCACATGCCGGATTGATACTGAGCGCCCGTTTGAGCTTGGCCAGCCCCTCCCCTTTATTGCCCTCACGCAGCGCGGTCTCGGCTTGCTCGCAATAGAAATGGGAGATGGGGTCGGCCAGCTTCTTGCCCTGGAATTTTTGCAGACGAACCGCGACATCGATGGCCTTATCCCAGTCCCGCAACTGCTGATGGATGATCAACAGCTGTGCCAGCGCCGTCTCTTCATAGTCGCTGTCATCACACAGCTCATTCCAGAGCGCTTCCGCTCGGTCCAGCAGACCAGCAGCCAAAAAGTCGCGCGCAAGCTCCTGCAGGGCAAGCTGACGCTGCTCCCGGGTCAGTTGGCGGGTTACCAGGTTCTGGTGGATCTTGATGGCACGATCGACCTCCCCACGCTGGCGAAACAGGTTGCCGAGGGAGAGGTGTGTTTCGATGGTTTCACTGTCCACCTCAAGCAGCTGGATAAAGAGATCCACCGCCTTGTCGGATTCATCGGACAGCAAATAGTTGAGGCCCGCCACATACTGGCGGGAAAACTGGTTACTCTGTTTTTGGGTGTCCTGGCGAACACTCCTGCGACCCATGTACCAGCCATAACCGGCGGCGATGGGTAACAGCAGGAAAAGCAGTTCAAGCATTGAGGAACATTATTCCTTACCCGGTGACCGGGCCAGCTCCAACTCGCGGGATTGACGACGCATGGTGCGGTTGAGGGTGCGGTTTTGCATTTTCAAGCGCAGGAACAGCAGGCCGAATACCAGCCAGCCCAGCAAAAAACCGCCAGCGAAGAAGAAGCCCAACAGCATGGCAAGCGAAAACTCACCCTGAGCGATCAGGTAATTGAACTGAACCAGCTGGCCATTTTGTGAGCCCAGCGCCAGGGTCAGAACAAACACCAGCACCAGCGGAATGAGGGCCAAAATACGCTTCATAAGAGCTCCCTGTCAGTATCTAATGAGAGGCTGATTATCCTTAAAATCGCAGGCAGACTCTAGAGTGAATGGGAAAAGAGTTTAAGAAACAAGACGATTGGCACAGGAATCGGTGCCAAAAAGAAAAAAGGCATACCCGAGGTATGCCGATTTCTGCATTATTCAATGATGTTGACGCGCTCGCGCAACTCTTTGCCTGGTTTGAAGTGCGGGACATATTTCCCGGTCAGTTCAACCTTGTCCCCAGTCTTGGGGTTGCGGCCCACACGGGGCGCACGATAGTGCAGTGAAAAACTGCCAAATCCGCGGATTTCAATCCGGTCGCCGTTTTGCAAGGTCGACGCCATCTGCTCAAGGATCTCCTTGATGGCGGCTTCGACATCCTTGGCCGGCATATGCATGCGGCTGGCTGCCAGTTGTTCGATGAGATCTGATTTGGTCATAACGTTAAATCTCCTTCCCCGATCACATGCAATATTCATTTTGCCAGGATAAAAAAGGGCGGCGCAATGCCGCCCTTTTCTTGCATCAAGGATTACTCACCCTTGGCGGCTTTGAACGCTTCCATCATAGCATTGCTGAACACAACTTCTTCTTGTTGGTTCAGGTTATCGATAGCAACACGCTCATCAGCCTCGTCCTTAGCACGGACAGACAGGCTTACGGTGCGGTTCTTACGATCAACGCCCATGAATTTAGCTTCAACTTCGTCACCAACAGACAGCACCAGAGTGGCGTCTTCTACACGGTCACGAGCAGCGTCGGAGGCACGCAGGTAGCCTTCTACGCCATCAGCCAGTTCGATAACGGCACCTTTGGCATCAACCTCGGTAACCTTACCCTTCACGATAGCACCTTTCTTGTTGTCAGCCAGGTACTTGTTGAACGGGTCTTCTTCGATCTGCTTGACACCCAGGGAGATGCGCTCACGCTCCGGATCCACTTGCAGAACAACGGCTTCGATCTCGTCGCCTTTCTTGAATTCACGCACGGCTTCTTCGCCCTGGTTGTTCCAGGAGATGTCAGACAGGTGAACCAGGCCGTCGATGCCGCCATCCAGACCGATGAAGATACCGAAGTCAGTGATGGACTTGATCTTGCCGGAAACACGGTCGCCTTTGGCGTGAGTTTCGGCAAACAGCTGCCACGGGTTGGATTTGCACTGCTTCAGACCCAGGGAGATACGACGACGCTCTTCGTCGATGTCCAGAACCATCACGTCAACCACGTCGCCAACGTTAACAACTTTGGACGGGTGGATGTTCTTGTTGGTCCAATCCATCTCGGATACGTGTACCAGGCCTTCAACGCCTTCTTCGATTTCAACGAAGCAGCCGTAGTCGGTCAGGTTGGTCACGCGGCCAGACAGACGGGTGGTCTCCGGGTAACGCTTGGCGATAGCAACCCAGGGATCTTCGCCCAGCTGCTTCAGACCCAGGGATACGCGGGTACGCTCGCGGTCGAACTTCAGAACCTTGACAGCGATCTCGTCGCCAACGTTGACGATTTCGGAAGGATGCTTAACGCGCTTCCACGCCATGTCGGTGATGTGCAGCAGGCCGTCAACACCGCCCAGATCTACGAATGCACCGTAGTCGGTCAGGTTCTTGACGATACCCTTAACTTCTTGACCTTCTTGCAGGTTAGCCAGCAGGCTTTCGCGCTCGGAGGTGTTCTCGGTCTCGATCACGGCACGACGGGAAACAACAACGTTGTTGCGCTTCTGGTCCAGCTTGATGACTTTGAACTCGAGTTCTTTGTTTTCCAGGTGAGCGGTGTCACGGATCGGACGCACGTCAACCAGAGAACCCGGCAGGAAGGCACGGATGCCGTTCAGTTCAACGGTGAAACCACCCTTGACCTTGCCGTTGATGATACCGATAACGGTAGCTTGCTCTTCGTAAGCCTTCTCAAGCTGCAGCCAGGCTTCGTGGCGCTTGGCTTTTTCGCGGGACAGCTTGGTTTCGCCGAAACCATCTTCGATAGAGTCCAGAGCCACATCAACGGTGTCGCCGACGTTGATTTCCAGCTCGCCCATGGCGTTCTTGAATTCTTCAGCCGGGATAGCGGACTCGGATTTCAGACCGGCGTCAACCAGTACAAAACCGTTCTCGATAGCAACGACAGTACCCTTGACGATGGAACCTTGACGGGTTTCAACGGCGTTCAGGGACTCTTCAAAGAGTTGAGCAAAAGATTCGATCATTGTTTATGTCACAAATGAAACATCCACTTGCAATCCGGCACAAGCGGGGCTGTTTTAAATAATCTGCGCCATCCTTGGTGCAGACGACCGGATGTCAGCTTGCGCTGGCATCACCAAGTTGTTGCTCTGCATAGGCGAGTACTGTTGCCAGCACTTCATCTATGGTCATAGCGGTAGAGTCTACCACCAGAGCATCTTCTGCCGGTTTCAGGGGTGCAGTAGCGCGATTTCTGTCGCGATCGTCACGTTCCCGAATCTCGGTTAAAAGACGCTCAAAGTTAACATCAAAGCCCTTATCTTGCAACTGCTTATAGCGACGCTGGGCCCGTTCTTCGGCACTGGCGTCGAGGAAAATCTTCACCTCGGCCTCGGGGAAAACAACTGTGCCCATGTCACGACCGTCCGCAATCAGACCCGGGGCCTGACGAAATGCCCGCTGACGGCGCAGCAAGGCTTCGCGCACACGGGGGAAGGCGGCGATTTTACTGGCAGCATTACCCACTTCTTCGGTGCGGATGGTACGGGAGACATCTTCCCCTTCCAGGATCACCTTGACCAGATCGCCCTCAACCTGAAATTGCACATCCAGATTGGCGGCCAGCGGCACCAGTGAGGCTTCACTGTCCAGCTCTACATCGTGATGCAGGGCGGCCAGGGACAACACCCGATAGATGGCGCCCGAGTCCAGCAAGTGCCAACCCAGCTTCTCAGCAAGCAGCTGACACAAGGTGCCTTTACCTGCACCACTGGGGCCATCAATTGTCATTACGGGGGCCATCTGAGGCATAACTTCTCTCCTGCTCTGTGTTGCTCCCATCCCGAAGGGTGGGTTAATGGGCGCCGATTATACCCGAATGTGGTGAGCCTGGCAGTCATCAATCCGCACAAAGGGCCAAAACCCCGGCAGGCGACTGTGCTTGTATCTCATTTGGAGATTTCATTAAGCAATGCAGGGACTTGTTCTTATGGTCGTTCCTGACAAGGCGCGCTAAACTGGCCCCCTTTTTTGAGCCGTTAGTAGTAAGGAGCAACCTATGAGCAGCGTTACCCTCGTGGCCAAATCCAAATTGCCCACCCCTTGGGGCACCTTCACGCTGGTAGGTTTTCAGGAAACCGGCACAGGCAAAGATCATGCCGCACTGGTGATGGGCGACATTACCGGTGAAGAGCCCGTGCTGGGCCGGATCCACTCAGAGTGCCTGACCGGCGACGCCCTGTTCAGCCTGCGTTGTGACTGCGGTTTCCAGTTGCAGGCGGCCATGGAGAATATCGCCAAAGCCGGTCGTGGCGTGTTGCTGTATGTGCGTCAAGAGGGCCGAGGCATCGGCTTGCTCAACAAGATCCGCGCCTATCACCTGCAGGATCAGGGAGCCGATACCGTGGAAGCCAACGTGGCCCTTGGTTTCGCCGCCGATATGCGCGACTACACCATCTGCGCCGATATGCTCAAGCAGCTTGAGGTCAAGTCTCTCAAACTGATGACCAACAACCCGCGCAAGATGAAAGCGATGGAATCCTTCGGTATTCCGGTGGCCGAACGGGTACCGTTGCAGGAAGGGCGCAATCCCCACAACGAGTTCTATCTGTCGACCAAGGCCAACAAGCTGGATCATATGCTGAAGAAGTGAGCCTGAATTGACGAATGTCAGATTGTCAAACGCCTCCCATTGGGAGGCGTTTTTCTTGGGATGACCACACATCAACCCAAGCTATCTAAGTGGCACGGTCAAATTGGCCAGCATAGCTTCAAGCTCTTCGCCAGTGCGGGCAGCACAGTATTGTTCAACCCGCTCCCGGGTCAATTGCGGCGCGAGACGTCCAATCAGGTCATACAGATAGCCGCACAAAAACGCCCCTCTGCGCAACCCGATAGCGGCAACGCCACTAGGTAGCCAAGGCACCTGTTTGAGCAGCAGATCACCATCGCGCTGGGGCTCCCAGGCAAAAGTTGCCATCACTCCGATGCCCATCCCTTGTCTGACATAGGTCTTGAGCACATCGCTGTCGCTCGCACAGCAGGCGATCCGGCTCTCGGCATGAGCGCAATCAGAGCCATGAGTTGTGGAGAGAGCCCTTCCATCGGTCACCAATGCAAATTCCACCAGCTCGGCCGGGGTCAGCGATGTTGCTCTGGCCAATGGATGCTCCTTGGGCAGCACCAAGCCCCGTTGCCACTGAAAAGAGGGGAGCACAAGCAGATCGCTCCCATCCTCCTGTTCATCCGCCAGCAGCAGATCGGCAGCGCCATCATGCACGGCTGCTCGGCACTGCGCCGCACTCCCCTGCATCACCGTTACGGCCACTTTGGGAAAGCGGGCCATGAAACCCTTGAGGATGGCAGGCAGAATATAACGGGCCTGCAGATGAGTAGCGGCAATGGTGAGGGTTCCCTGCTCCGGATGCACATGCTGCCTGGCCATCACTTTGATGGTGGCGACCTTGTCGAGCACCTCGGCGGCTACTTTGATCACATCCCGACCTATGGGGGTGATCTGGGTCAAGTGTTTGCCGCTGCGCTCGAAGATCTGGATCCCCAGCTCATCCTCCAGCATCCGCACTTGTTTGCTGATCCCGGGCTGGGAGGTAAAGAGGCTCTCGGCGGTGGCCGACAGATTCAGCCTGTGGTTCGCCACCTCGACGATATAGCGCAATTGCTGCAATTTCATGGTGTAGCCCTCAAGCGAACCCACCGTTAATAGTAACAAACTTTCAGCAATGACCCGCCGCCATCAGGCCGGGCGCTCCTTGAGTAGAAAATCACGCAAGGCACGATTGGCCATGGAGAGCGGATCGCCACGCCGCCACGCCACACAGAGGTCGAGGTAGATGGGCGGGTCGAAGGGCACGCCACTCAGATCCGGCTCCTCTTCCAGCACCATTCGCAAGAAGGTGGTTACCGCAAAACCTTGCCGCACCACCGCCTTGAGCAAAGGGATCAGATTGCTCTCGAAGGCGATATCGGGCTCGACGCCGAGGCTCTGGGCCAGCGCCTCCATATGCTCGCGGTGGTAGAAACCGCGGCGAAACAACGCCAGCTCCTGAGCGAAAAACTGTGAGAGGGTGACGGCCGGTTCGCCGCGCAAGGGGTGATCATCCCCCACCACCATCAACATCTCTTCACTCAACAGATGTGCCCCCTCGATGGCGGGCGGCAGATCACTGGTGATGAGAATGGCCAGATCGAGGGAGCCATCCACCATCCGGCTGAGCAGCTCGCGGGTACCGGCCTCTTCGACCCGGATCTTGAGGCCGGGGTAGCGGTGCTTGAAGGCCATCAGACGAGGGGGGAAATAGTAGGAGCCCATCATATAGGGGATCCCGATCCGTACCTCCCCCCGCTCCAACCCCTTGAGCTCTGCCATCTCGGCCTCGGCCTGATGCATCTGCAGCAACAGACGCTCGGCATGGCGACAGAGCACCTCTCCCTCAGGGGTGAGCCGTACCGCCCGGTCCTGTCGATCAAACAGCCGCAGCTCGAGCTGCTGCTCCAGTTTGGCAATGGCCATGCTGATGGCCGGCTGTGCCACATGCAGACTGTTGGCTGCCTTGGTAAATGAGCTGGCATCCCTGACCGCCAGCAGATAGGTGAGCTGTTTCAGATCCATGTATCAATTCATCTTATGAGATGGATAACTTAAATATATTATATTTATAACTGCAAGGACTCTACCCTGACCAAAAGCAGTCAGGACAATACGCAATGATTGAAGTCGGAAGTCGCGAGTGGATACGTGCAACCCTGGCCCTCAGCCTGGGCTCTTTTCTGGTGTTTCTGAACCTCTACCAGACCCACCCCCTGTTACCCCTGATTGCCGAGGTCTTCTCGGTCAACTCCCTCTCGGCCAGCTGGACCTTGGCAGGATGCACAGCAGGCCTTGCCGCCTCCTTGCTGATCTGCGCCAGACTGGCGGATCGCCATGGCCGTCGGCAGGTCATGCTGGGTACACTCACCCTGGCGATCCTGCTCTCACTGTTGATCCCCCTGGTTGAGCAGTTTGGTTCACTGCTGTTGCTACGCATCCTGCAGGGTGCGCTGCTGGCCGGGTTACCAGCCACTGCGATTGCCTATATGGGGGAAGAGTTCAGTAAACGGGCGCTGCTCTCGGCGGTGGGGGTCTATATTGCCGCCAACTCCCTCGGTGGCATTGCCGGTCGGGTGGTCGGCGGCCTGCTGGCGGGCTGGTTTGGCGACTGGCAACATACCTTTCTGGGGATCGGTGTGATCAGCCTGTCACTGCTGCCGCTGGTCTTCTGGCTGCTGCCCCATCAGACCCGCTTTGTGGCGAGCGCCCCCGTTCGCGGCCAATTTGCTCGCGCCTTGCAGCAGCACCTGACCAATCCCTTGCTGGTAGGGGCTTACCTTATCGGGGGACTCAACTTTATGGTGTTTCTGAACCAGTTCAGTTATCTCACCTTCCTGCTGGCAAAGCCCCCATTCTCCTTGCCCACCCAGTGGCTCGGCATGCTGTTTCTCACCTATCTCTCGGGGACGGTGGCCTCCTCACTGAGCGGCCGCTTTGCCAACCGCTGGGGGGCACAACGCATGCTGCTGGTCGGGATCGCCCTGATGGCCCTCGGCAGTCTATGGCTACTGCAAGCTAGCCTGCTCGGGATCCTGAGTGGCTTGCTGATCTCCAGCTTCGGCTTTTTCCTGGCACACGCCTGCGCTAGTGCCTGGGTTGGTCATCATGTCGAACACAACCGCGCCCTCGCCTCCTCTCTCTATCTGGTAGCCTACTATCTGGGAGCCAGTCTGGGGGGACTTTACCTACACCCCTTCTGGGAGCAGGGCGAGCTGGGCGGTCTGGTCATGGGTATTGAACTGGTCCTCATCTTGACGGCCGGCTTGAGCCTCTGGCTCGGCCGTCTCAAGCAGCGAAGCCAATCGCCACTGCCCGCCCAGCAACCCCACCGACACGGGTAACAGGCTCAGCGCAAACAGGGTCACCCACGAGCAGATAGCGCTCTCGCAACCCAGCACCGCCAGATAGCAAAAGGGGTCACACCGGTGACCCCTTTTGCTGCGTTATTCAAGAGCCTGTCAGGCTCGCACCGCATAGAGCGCAGGATCACTCCTGATCGAAATAATCCGCAGGCACCGCGACCACAGCACCGGTCGCCACCTCTTCGGCGATCACCTCAGCCAGCGAGCGTAAGTGAAACTTGATCTGACCGGAGGGCAACATCAGGCCGATATCGGGGTTGCGGGTATCCTGCATATTGCCGGTTTTGAATGGCTGCTCGGGATAGCGCGCTACCAGATCCTGCAGTGAAGTAACCACCAGCTCGATATGTTCCAGTCCTGCCTGATGGATGCGCCCCGGTTTCGGCGCCGCCAGCTCGATACAGGGTACCTGCACCTCACCAGCCAGCAGTGGCTGATGCAACTGATAAGTGGCAATCGGGCGACCGCCGATCATCCCCTCCACCAGCAAGGAGCCCGCTTCAGCCAATACAGCACACAGCGCGCGGTACTCCTGCAAGGTCGCCGCCCGATAACAGAGGTGATCGACCGTTGGCTGGGAAAATGTGACGCCAGCAGCGGCCAGTTCGGTCAACAGCTGAGAAACAAATGGGGCCATTGGCCCCAGTGTGGAATCGAGTGGGTGGGACATGCTTACCATTTCTTCTTGGGTTGAAACAGGACATCGAGCTCGTCGGCTTCCTTGTCCTTGATGTTTTGCAGATCCTGCGCGCTGTTTTGCTGCTGCAGCTCTTCAAGCTCCTTGAGCCCCTGACGCATATCCTCTTCACGAGCCAACAGATAGGGATCCTTGTCGCCAATGCTGGCCATTGCCGACAACCCCTTGGTATAGAGCTGGCGGCAAGTACCATATTGGCCCTGAATGCGGGCATCCATCGCCCGCTTGACCAGATTCGAGATGTTGATTTTGAGCTGCATCAGCTCGAGACGACGATCTTCCTGAGCAAACCCCTGCGGATCAATTTTGCCCTTGTTGTGCTCGACACGCAGTACGGCACGTAGCTTTTTTACCAGCTGCAACATCTGGATCGCCTGACGATCAGACTCGGGGGTTTTGAAGTGCCCCTCATCCTGCGCACTGTAATTTTCCTGCACGTTCTTGATCTGGATCTGCACATCGGCGATGCGCTGCTTGATCTGGTTGTTGGGCATCACCTGGGCGATGGCGCGATAGGCATCAAGGATCCGGTGCTGCAACAGCAACACCATGTTTTTGGAGAAAGGCACCAGATTGACGTTCAGCAGTACCTCTTCGGTCTCGTCGGCTACCGTCTTGTGTCTGGCAACGGCGTGACGCTTTTCAGCCTCCGCCTTCTGCTTATATTGCTGTACCACGTTATAGGCGATAACCAAAAACAGGAGCGCGCCGATAGACAGCAATACCAAAGTTAAAATCATAGGATGTCCAAACCCCTGTCCCAATCCAATTGCGTGATCCTACAACAGCTTATCTACTTAAGGTAGCCTGTAGATCCCCCCTTGCCCACGATTTGTCGCCAAGCTGTATACCCGGTCTCAGGGAAAGATTTCAGGATCACGGGAAAATGACCATGGTGGTCATCACTCCCATAGTATCGCCCATCAGCGCCATTACTTGAGGTTAAAGCCCTGCGATTGCAGGAATCCCAGCATGAAAGGGCGGGACTCCTTGCCCAGAATGGCGCGGATCTGGCTACTCCAGGTCTGCTGTTTGTTGTTGCTGCTGCGGGCCTGATAGTAGTCCGCGATCTGCTGATCGTACCGGGCCAGCAGGTCGCGATCCAGCTCGTGCTGGTAGCGCTCCTGATGCACCACCAATCCCCTGGGCAGGCGGGGTTTCTGCTCCGGCTGCTGAGCAGGGTGGCCAAGGCAGAGGCCAAACAGCGGGATCACCTGATGGGGCAAGCCCAGTAGCTCGCTCACCTCGGCAGGATGGTTGCGAATGCCGCCGATATAGACCCCGCCCAGTCCCAACGACTGCGCCGCCAGCAGGGCATTTTGCGCCATCAGGGCGCCGTCAATGGCACCGATCAACAACTGCTCCGCATAACCGGTCTGGGCCTCGGGCACGATCTGGCTGTGACGATGGTAATCGGCGCAGAACACCAGAAACTCGGCCGCCTGCACCACATAGGGTTGATTGCCCGCCAGCATGGCCAGCTGCTGACGCGCCTCGGGTTCACTGACTCGCACAATACTGGTCACCTGCAAAAAGCTCGAGGTCGAGGCGGACTGGGCGGCGGCGAGAATGACATCCAGCTGCTGCGGGGCGATCGGCTCGGCAGTGAACTGACGAATGGAGCGATGGGAAAGGATAAGATCGATGGTCTGATTCATGGCACCTCCAAAATGAGGTAACACCATAGCGAAAAAAACGAGGGAGCCCAAGGCTCCCTCGCACACCCAGCTTAAGGGGCCGGATAGACGTAAGGGGCTTGCAACCCGAGCGGGAAGCCGAGCGCCCAGTAGAGCAGCAGGAAAATCGTCCAGCTCACCAGGAAGGCCAGCGAGTAGGGCAGCATCATGGAGACCAGAGTGCCAATCCCGGTGCTCTTCACATACTGCTGGCAATAGACCACCACCAGCGGGAAGAAGACCATCAGCGGGGTGATGATATTGGAAGCAGAATCCCCGACCCGATAGGCCGCCTGGGTCAGCTCGGGGGAGATCCCCACCGCCATCAACATGGGTACCAGGATCGGGCTGATCAGCGCCCACTTGGCGGAGGCCGAGCCGACTACCAGATTGACGCTGGCTGTGAGCAGGATCATCCCGACGATAGTCACCTCACCGGGCAGCGCCAGCGCATGGAGCACTTCGGCACCGGAAAGGGCCAGCAGGGTGCCCAGATTGGAGTCACCAAACGCCTTGATGAAGAGCGCGCAGAAGAAAGCCATCACCATGTAGGAGCCCATCTTGTTCATGGTGGCCGACATGGCATCGATCACATCCTTGCCGCTCTTGAAGCTGCCTGCGACAAAGCCGTAGACAATCCCGGGCAGGATAAAGAGCAGGAAGATGAGCGGCACTATGGACTTCATCACGGGGGCAGCGAAGGTGGTCAGGGAGCCATCGGCAGCACGCAGCGGGGAATCGTTCGGGGAGAGCGCCAGCGCCAGCAGCACGATAGCCGCCAGCATGGCAAACCCGGCCCAGTTGAAGGCTCGGCTCTCTTGCGCGCTGTAGCGCCCCATCTCGTCGGCACTCTCCAGATCCTCGTTAAGCGCCACATGCTTGAGGCGCGGCTCCACCACCTTTTCGGTAATGAACCAGCCGACGCAGATGATCAGCAGCGAAGAGGCTCCGGTAAAGATGATGTTGCAAAGGGTGTTGACCATGTAGTCAGGATCGAGCAACTGAGCGGCGGACTGGGTAAAGCCCTGCAGCAACGCATCCCCGCCGGAGGGCAGGAAGTTGGCGGCAAAACCGCCGGAGACACCGGCAAAGGCGGCGGCGATCCCCGCCAGCGGATGGCGTCCGGCAGCGTGGAAGATGATGCCACCGATGGGGATCACCAGCACATAGCCCGCATCTGCAGCGGTGTGGCTGACGATCGCTACCAGGATCAGCATGGGAGTGAGAAAACGGGCAGGCGTCACTTTGAGCAACTTTTTCAGACCGGTATTGATAAAACCGGACTGCTCGGCCACCCCGACCCCCAGCATGGCCACCAGCACGATGCCCAGCGGGGCAAAGCCGGTGAAAGTGGTCACCATGGTGGAGAGAAACTCGGCCAGACCGGCACCGGTCAGCAGGTTGTTGACCACTACCGCCTCCCCGGTACGGGGGTTGACCAGATCAAACTGGAATTGTGACAACACCCAGGAGCCGACCCAGACGATCAGCAAGGCGTAGAGGAACAGCATGGCGGGGTCGGGTAATTTGTTCCCGGCTTTCTCGACGCCATTGAGGAAACGGTTCAGCCAACCTTTGGGAGGGCTGGCCGGACGGTCATTGACAGCAGCATGACTCATTATTGCGATACTCCTTTCCCTAGAAACGAGGTCGCATGCTAGCAATTCCAGCCAATCCGTCTCATGACCGATCGCAAAAGAATGATTAATTTTGATTAAATATTGCGGAATAAAATTCCAAGTTGTGGCCTAACGCACACTTGTTACTCTGCCATCACGGCATCTAACAGTGGATAACGCCCAACCTGACACTCCACCACGAAACCGCTTGCCTCGACTTGTGCCACCGTCAGCGGCTTGCTGAACAGATATCCCTGGAACACATGGCACCCCTGGGTCTGCAGTGCGGCCAGTTCGTGAGGCTCCTCCACCCCTTCCGCCATGATCCCCAACCCCAGATTGGTGGCCATGGCGGCGGTCGCCCGGATCACCGGCAGGTTGAGGCCGACCACGAAAGAGCGATCCAGCTTGATCGTATCGATGGGCAGGCGATTGAGATAGGCAAGGGATGAGTAGCCGGTACCAAAATCGTCGATGGCAATCTTGATCCCCAGTTCACTCAAGTCATCGAGAATATCGAGGCACCCCTTCATATCCAGCATAAGCACGGTTTCGGTCAGTTCCAGCGTCAACAGGGAAGCATCCACTCCGTGCAGAGCCAGCTGCTGGCGCACTTGCCCGGGCAGTGCCGACGAGAGCTGGAAACCGGAGAGGTTGACGGAGACTGGCACCCGGTGATGGAGGCGCTTCTTCCAACTGGCCATCTGGGCAAGTGCGGTAGAGAGCACCCAGCTGCCGATCTCGCGGATCAGCCCCATCTCTTCGGCCAATGGGATAAATTCCACTGGCGAGACATGGCCAAGCACCGGGTTATACCAACGCAGCAGCGCCTCGTAACCGATCAGACGCCGTTTGGCGACATCGACCTGTGGCTGGTAACAGAGGCTCAGCTCCTGACGACCGATAGCCTTGGCCAGAAACTGCTTAAGATTGAGCTTGCGCTGCAGGGTCTGCTGCATGCTGGGGGTAAAACGCTGCCAGCGCAGCCGCCCCATCTGCTTGGCCTGATACATGGCCATATCGGCGCGGGTGATGAGGTTATCACCATCGTCCGCATCATCGGGATAGATGGCAATGCCGATACTGCCGCCGATGGTTACCTCCGGCAGACCGCTCAGTTGCAGCGGCTTGGTCATCTGGGAGAGCATCTGATCGGCCACATCCTGGGCTCGTTCACTCTGGTTTCCCAAGGGAACCAACGCGGTAAACTCGTCCCCGCCAAGACGGGCCAGCTCAACATCGCGGGGGCAAATCTGTTTGAGGCGACCGGCAACCCGCTCCAGCAAGCGGTCTCCCGCCTTATGGCCGTAGTTGTCGTTGACCAGCTTGAAGTTGTCCAGATCCATGAATACCAGCGCGAAACGCTCCCCCAGCCCGCAATAGGCCTCGAGAGATTTCATCAAGCCATAACGGTTGAGCAGGCCGGTCAGGGAGTCATGCCAGGCGAGGTGGCGATGCTCCAGCTCCTCGAGTTTGCGATCGGTAATATCGCGCATGGTGAGCAGGATCCGTGCTCCTTGCTGGATATAGCGGAACTGATACTGGAACCAGCGCATCCCCTTGAGGGTTCGGCACTCCCCTTCGGTCACTACTTCATCGAGTCGGGAGAGCTTCTGGTAAAAACTGTCGTCACTACCGGAAAAAACCTGGGAGAGCGTGGCGATCCGGTGACCGAAACACATCTCGAAGTGATAGTTGCCGCTTTCGAACGCGCCATTGCTATCGAACAGGCAGGCCAGGGTATCACCGGTTGCCAGCGAGGACTCCTGATAGAGGGTATCGGAGTCGAGCACCGCCTCGGTCATCATCATCAGACGGCCAGCCAGCTGAATGCCGGAGAGGCGTAGATAGATCTGCTTCTTGACCCCCTTTGGGGAGATAGTCCACCACTCGTTGTAACTTCGCCCCTGCTGAAAATCACCGAGGTAGCGTTGCAACAACAGCGCTATGGCTGTGGCCATATCAGCCGAAAAATCCCTGGAACAGAGCTCGTCAAGGGAGGTGGCCTCCCAGAGAGGAAGTGCTGCGCGGTTTGCCCAGAAAATATGGTGATGTTCGATGTCATATACCCAGATAGGGGTATGCAGAACATCCATTGTCTTCAGTAACCGTTCGTCAAGCGTATTCATCTGGTCAAAATCATTCATGCTGGATGGTCACTGGTGAACCGGAAAACAAATGGGCAAACCGCCGTATGCAGAATGCAAGGTGACAACACCTCTCGGCCACTATTTCTCGCGATGGCCAAAAGCAGATAACTGATTTCAGAAATCAACAACAGGAGAGCCAATCCAGCCACAGAAAAAAGGACTCAGCCAATACTCCTGTCAATCAGAACAAATCCCTCGTTCGTTTTTAACTTTTTTTCCCAGCAAAAACAAGCACTAAGAATTGCACTCTGGATACTTCAAAAAACATTTTTACGATTCACAACAAACACTTATTTACTGACAAAAAAGTCAACTAAAAAAAGTGCCGGCATTTCCCTCGTAAAACTTTCATTTATTAACCAGCGCGTTGAATAAACAGACAAAAAAGAGCAAAACCGGCCCCAAATAGCGACTTAACAAGGAACTTAAATACCTCAAAACCGAATATCTACCTTCACCAGACCGGCATGATGAATATGCGACTGTCATCACATTCACATCGCCGAAAAAAAGAACTGCTCTTGACCAGCGCGATCCTCTTTTTTCCTGAGGATGGGTCGTATTGTAGTCATACCATGTCGCCTCTCTCTCTTGAGCTAACGGGTGACATCTCGCAACAATGACTGTGGCGCAGAAAATAATCCTCATTCGAGAACAATTGAAAATTTAAACTGGTATCAGTAGAAATCGAATCCAGATCAATTAAACGCTGAATTACCCTTGCCAAGCGATAAGGCTCTTTTTATGGTTGCCCCCTTGTTACACCCAGAACAGCGTTTATGAAGCACATCGAAGAGTTCTACCTGTTCGTCAAGGTGGTGCAAGAGGGAGGATTCTCCCATGCTGCAGCCGCACTGGGCATGCCAACAGGCACCATCAGTCGACGCATTTCCCAGCTGGAAGAGCAACTGGGTTGCTCCCTGCTACATCGCTCTACCCGTAAACTCCGTCTTACCGATGAAGGGCTCAGATACTACGAGCGTCTCTGCACACCGCTTGCACAAATCGAGCAGGCCACCAGCGAGATCCGGGGTAAAGAAGCAGACATCACCGGGCTTATCCGGATAGCCGCGCCGATCGCGCTCTCCAACACCATCCTCATCGATATGCTGGCCGAATTCGGGCTGCACTATCCCGAGGTACAGTTCGATATCACCCAGACCAATGATCACCAGCACCTGTTCGACAATGATCGGGATCTGGTGTTCTTCAACGGTGAGCTGCCCCAGTCGCTGCCCAATGCGATCTGTCTCGGTCATATCGAGTACGGCCTGTTTGCCTCGCCACTCTATCTGACCAAGAAGGGAACCCCCTCCCACCCCAGCCAGCTGGAAGAACATGATCTCATCTACTGCTGGCCACACCAGCACTGGCAACTGACCGACAAGGATGGCCAAAACATCTGCATCAAACGCAGCGCCAAACTGACCGTCAACCAGACTCAGGCCGCCGTGCGCGCAGCCCGGCGTCATCTGGGGATAGTCAACGCCCCGCTGCACTATCTGAGCAGCTTCCTCCATGACGAGCAGCTGGTACCGGTACTGACCGACTGGCAGACCGGCAATCGCCCCTTCTACATGTTGTGTTGCCAGCACCAATTCGCCCCGTTGCGTGTTAAGATGTTCGCTGAATTTGTTGAGAAATACTCCGCACGCTATCGTAACCGGCAATGGGATAACCAATTTTCACAGGGTGACAACCTCCCACATTGCATCTGACTGTTAGCGGGCCACACTTATAGCAATCCTTGCCAACAGAGCCTGCCTAACGCCATGAATGTATTGATATGTGATGACTCCGGGTTCGCCCGCAAACAGCTGGCACGAGCGCTACCGGCTGACTGGAAAGTCGATTTGCACTATGCGGCGAATGGCCTTGAAGGGATCGAACAGGTGCTGATGGGCCATGGGGATCTCATCTTTCTCGATCTGACCATGCCGGAAATGGACGGTTACGGCGTGCTGGAGACCCTCCAACGGGAGGGTCTACGCAACAAGGTGATCGTGGTCTCCGGGGATATCCAACCAGAGGCCTATCAACGGGTCATGGGGCTAGGGGCGCTCGATTTCATCAAGAAACCTGCCGCCCCAGAAACCCTGCTCGCCCTGCTCAAAAAGCATGATTTCTGGAGTGCCACCCCGAGCGGTCAACCAAGCGCCCCCGAGCAGCAGCCAAACGGAGTGGTAGCCGATGCAGGCGTCAAGATCACCCCCGAAATCCGCGATGTCTATCAGGAGCTGGCCAACGTCTCCATGGGTCAGGCCGCCGACTTGCTGGCTCGTCTGCTCAACGCCTTCGTGGTACTGCCCATCCCCAACGTCAACGTGCTGGAAGTATCAGAGTTGCATATGGCCCTCTCGGCCGCTGCGGATTCAGATACCCTCTCCGCCGTCTGTCAGGGGTTTATCGGAGCTGGGATCGCCGGTGAAGCGCTGATCCTGTTCCATGACTCCAGCTTCAAAGATTTGGCCAAGCTGATGAACCATCAGGGGACGCTGGATCGCACCGCCGAACTGGAGCTGTTGATGGATACCGCCAACGTGCTGATCGGCGCCTTCCTACGCGGCTACGCCAACCAGCTCGACACCCCCTTCAGTCAGGGGCACCCGGTGGTGCTCGGCCAGCACAGACCCATCAACGAGCTGATCAACACCAACAAGAGTCGCTGGCGCCGCACGCTCGCCATCGAGATCAACTACCGGATCCAGGATTACGCGGTGCAGTGTGATCTGCTGCTGCTGTTTACCGAAGATTCCATCGCCACCATGAACAACAAAATCATGCACATGCTCTAGGAGTGACTATGGAAATCCGTGAATTTCATTGGCTGATGAACATAGTCCAGAACCTGGACGTAGGCCTGGTAGTGCTCGACAAGGAGTACAAGGTACAGGTGTGGAACGGCTTTATGGAGAGCCACAGCGGCCGACTGGCCAGTGACGTGCGCGATGGCGTACTGTTCGAGCTCTTCCCCGATGTGGACAGAGCCTGGTTCGAGCGCAAGGCCAACATGGTCTTCAAGCTCAACAACCGCGCCTTCAGCACCTGGGAGCAGAAGCCCTATCTGCTACGTTTCTCCAACTATCGCCCCATTACCGGCTCGGCCCCCCATATGTTCCAGAACCTGACGCTGGTGCCACTGGCCGATTTCGGCGGTCAGGTGACCCACATCGCGGTGATGATCTACGACGCTACCGATGAGGCCATGCTGATGAGCGGCCAGCGGCAGGCTTGAGCTTGCAGCAAATAACAGAGGGCGCCGCGGCGCCCTCTTTTATTTCGGTATGAACAGGTCTCGGTATAACCTCTACCTCACCAGCCGTCTCAACGCGCCCCGAGATACTCGGTGAAGGCGTCGATCACCTCTTCAATATCGTCATCGTTGATTTGCAGATGGGTCACCAACCGCAGCTCGCCGTAACCGGAGAAGAGGATCCCCCTCTCCTTCATAAAAGCGAGCAGAGGGGCTGATTCCCCCTCACGCAGCCGCAGGAACACCATATTGCTCTGCACCAGCGAGAGGTCGAGCTCGATGCCCGGCAGTGCAGCCAACCCTTCGGCCAGCCGTTTGGCACGGCGGTGATCATCGGCCAGGCGGGTCACGTGCTGCTCGAGGGCAAACAGACCGGCTTGCGCCAGAATCCCCGCCTGACGCATGCCGCCCCCCAGCATCTTGCGCAGTCGGCGCGCACGGGCGATGAAGTCGTGTCTGCCCACCAGCAGCGAGCCCACCGGTGCGCCCAACCCCTTGGAGAGACAAATCGAGATGCTATCAAATGGAGCGGCGATCACCTCGACCGGGGTCTCGCTGGCCACGGCGGCGTTAAAAAGCCGGGCGCCATCGAGATGAAGCTTCAAGCCGCGCTCGGCAACGAATGCCCCCATCTCCTGCAGATAGGAGAGCGGCAGCACCTTGCCGTTGTGGGTGTTCTCAAGGCAGATCAGGCGAGTCTGGACGAAGTGGGCATCATCAGGGGCCAGCGCAGCCCTGATATCATCGAATGCCAGTGTGCCATCGCGCTGCATCGGCAAGGGTTGCAGGGCTACGGAGCCCAGCACGGCACTCCCCTGCGCTTCATAGCGATAGATGTGAGCGGCGTTGCCGAGGATGGCCCCCTCACCGCGCTGACAGTGGCTCATCACCGCCAACAGATTGGACATGGTGCCGGACGGCACAAACAGCGCCGCCTGTTTGCCCAGCAATCTGGCCCCAAAGGCCTCCAGCGCGTTGACGCCCGGATCTTCACCATAGACATCGTCACCGACTTCGGCGTGGAGCATGGCTTGACGCATGGCGTCAGTAGGCTGGGTGACGGTGTCACTTCGTAAATCGATATAGCGCATGAGATCCCTCCTGAAACAGGAGAGTGACGTTAGCCATGCGCCCCTCGCTTGGCAAGGGGCGCATGAGCAGAATGTGAAGCCAATAGACGTCCGTAGAACCCGCAGGCGGGATTTACCAAGGCAGCGGCTGACCGTTCAGATCCAGTAGCTGTCCCGATTGAGTCAATGATAACCCCTTGATGAGATTGAGCAGTTTCACCGCCACCTCGGCAGGATCCAGCAATTGATCCGCGGGCAACTCGCTCAGAAAGGGGGTATTCATCGGGGAGTCCATCAAGCCGGGCGCAACGGCCACCACCCCTGCTTGCGGGAAACGCTGCGTCCACTCAAGGGCCAGGGTTTTCACCCCCATGTCGAGGGCCGCTTTGCTCATCCGGTAGCTGTAACGTCCCCCCTCCAGATTGGCGGTGATGGAGCCCGCCAGATCGGAGATGGCGCAGAGCCACAGCGGATGGTCATTGCCCATCAACCGGCTGAAACGGGCAGCCAGCGCCAGTGTTGGCCAGGCATTGGCCAGCAGGCTGTCGCACAGCCACTTGGGGTGCACCTCTTCGACCCGCCGCTCCGGCATAAAGCTGACATCGTGCAACACGCCGATGGTATTGATCACAACGGTGGGAAGCGGATCGCAATCGTAGAGGGTAAACAAGGCATCGAACGAGATGGCATCGACATCTGGCAGCGGGAAGAAGTCCTCCATCTCGATCCCTTTGGGATAGTTGCGCCCGGCCAGCAGGAATGACTCCCCCCTTGCCATCAGCTCTCTTGCCAGCGCCGAGCCCAGCGCACCACTTCCGAGGATCAAGTAGCTCATCGCCCATTCCATGGAGACTTATCTTGCTTAGAGCGTATCAGAATAATCAACCGGCCGTGACACGACCAAAGGGTAATATGCTCCTCATCACGCTTCCCCCAGATGGCGGCCAAACTCCCGCGCCAGCGCCAAGTCGAGAAAACCGTCCGCTTTCTTGTGGGTGCGCAAAAACTGGTAGTAGGCGAGCAGGGTGACCAGCGCCTCCTCATCGGGCAGCCCCACCCCGGGTTGCTGCTCGCCCAGCAGTTGCTGCGCCGCAGCCAGCGCCTCCCTGTCCACCACTTCCGCCTGACGGTAGAGATAACCGCATCCGGTCGCCAGCCACTCCAGCGAGCAGTTGGCCCCCATGGCGATCTGGTTGGCCCGCGCCAGGCCAGGCTCGGCCCCCTTCAAATATTTGCGGATCAGCGCTTCACTGAGCCCCACCTTGCGGGCAAAGGCGCTCACGCTCATCTCCCCGATCAGGCTCTGCAAGCGCTCGGCAAATCCTTCCATCCAATTATCTCCCCAACTCTCTTCGGTCAGAACCAAAGTTCGAATCATGCCACTGTCCATTATTGCTTTGCCAGCCACATGGGGCCAAGATGCCCGCAGTCATCCATGTTGCACATCGTTTTCGCATCGCGTTTTTAAAGGAGTCAACCATGTCTGTATCCCGTGTCGCCCTGCATCCGCAAGGCCCCACCTTCTCTCGCCTCATCATGGGTTACTGGCGCCTGATGGAGTGGCAGCTCTCTCCGGCCGCTCTGCTCGATCTGATGAAATATCATCTGGATCTGGGGGTCACCACCATCGATCACGCCGATATCTATGGTGGCTACCAGTGCGAAGAGGCCTTTGGTCACGCCCTACGCCTCGAGCCTTCCCTGCGCAGCCGGATGGAGATCGTCACCAAGTGCGGTATCGCCCTCACCGCCAAGCCGGAGCATGCTCTCAACCACTACAACACCGGCAAGGACCATATCATCGCCAGCGCCGAGGCCTCGCTGCGCAAGCTCGGCACCGACCATCTGGACCTGCTGCTGATCCACCGCCCGGATCCCCTGATGAACGCCGATGATGTGGCCGACGCCTTTATCACCCTGAAACAGGCGGGTAAGATCAAGCACGCCGGGGTATCCAACTTCACCGCCCGTCAGTTCGAGCTACTGCAATCGCGCCTCCCCTTCCCGCTAGTCACCAACCAGCTGGAGATCTCGCCGCTTCATCAGGAAGGGACCCTCGATGGTACCCTGGATCAGTGCCAGCAGCTTGGCATCAAGCCGATGGCCTGGTCATGTCTCGGCGGCGGCCGACTGTTCAGCGATGAGGCCTATGCCCCGCTGCGTGCCGAACTGGAGCAGATCCGTCAGGAAGTGGGCGCCCAGACTATCGAGCATGTGGTCTACGCTTGGGTAATGATGCTGCCAAGCCAGCCGCTGCCATTGATTGGCTCCGGCAAGCGGGAGCGGATTGCCGCCGCCGTGGCCGCCGAATCCATCGAGCTTAACCGCCAGCAGTGGTTCCGCATCCGCAAGGCGGCACTCGGTTACGACGTCCCCTGATCACAGCAAAACATTCAGAAACAAAAACGGCATGGGGGAAACCCATGCCGTTTTTTTATTGCCGAGGTACCTTAGCGGTGGCGCTGTTGCGGGCGACCACGGGGAGCATCTGTCTTCGGTTTGGCCTGGTTGACGGTGATGGTACGGCCACCGACTTCTGTGCCATGCAGACCAGCGATGGCCTTTTCGGCATCACCATTGACCGGCATTTCAATAAAACCAAACCCCTTTGACTGGCCGGTATCGCGGTCGATGATGATATCAACCTTGTCGACCTGTCCAAACTGGCTGAACAGGGTTTTCAGTTCGTCGGCCGTCATCCGGTACGACAGATTTCCTACGTAAATCTTCATGCCATCCACTCTCGATTCAAGGTGCCTTCTCTATGCAATTCCCAGCATAACGGTAAGGGCACAACCCCTATGCCGGACCTGCCATGGCTTCATGCCGTGGCCTTCTCCACACTGTCGTCAAGTGATTGATCTCTTGGGTTAACAGTGCAGACAAGATCAATTCGAGTCACTGGCAGTATCTGAGCTTTGCCGGGAATTGTCGAGAAAATAGTCGACTCAGGCCGATTGCAGATCTGACAACCGTTGCGCCAGCCTCCGGCGACCGTGCCAGGCCCGTTTAAAGCCGAAGCGATAGACAGACGGGCTCACCAGATGGAGCTCCCCCGCCTTGAGATCCAGTAAGGCCATGGCCGCCGCCAGCTCCTCTTCACTCAGTTGCAGATCGAGGCTGAAGTCGAGCCACTGGCCGTCGTGGCCCACTCGCCGCTCCCGTTCAAGCGCCACCAGCGTGCTGCGGGGCAGTGCCAGCGCCTCATCCTTGTTGCCATTGAGCAGATAGATATGCTGTTCATCCCACCCCAGCTCCGCCAGGCGCCAGGGCTGCCAGCTGCGGGGCAGCGACACCATGATCCCGGTGATGCCACCAAAGACCACACCCACCCAGTTGAGCAGCGCCATGGCGCCCCAGCCATCCCACAAGGAGGCCACCACCACGCTCCAACTCACCAGCAACAGCAGAAAAATGACGCAGCGATAGCGAACCGCTGGCGGCATCAACAGCTGCACCTGCGAACCGGCAAGCAAGGATGTAATACGCATGAAAAGCTCCTGTCATCACGAAATGGCGCCATTGTGAATAGCCATCAGGATGCTGACAAGGGGGTTTTCTTTGTCATCCCCCTATAAAATCAATACCATGGCATAAATGATTCTCAGTGGAACCCGCTTCTTGACCAGCTCGCAATCCTGTGTGCGCTTTTGTGGCGTCGACAAATTCTATGGCGATTTTCAGGCGCTTCATCACATCGATCTCACCATTGAACGGGGAGAGAAGTGGGTCATCTGTGGCCCGTCAGGCTCGGGAAAATCGACCCTGATCCGCACCATCAACGGGCTGGAGGGGATCGACGGCGGCCAGCTGTTCCTGTTTGGCGAGCCGGTGACCCCCGCCTACCTGCGCCGCCTGCAAGGTCGGGTTGGCATGGTGTTTCAGCAGTTCAACCTCTTCCCCCATATGACGGTGCTGGAAAACCTGATGGTGGCGCCGGTGCACACCCTGGGGCTGCGCCCTCAGGAGGCCAAAGCCCGGGCGCTCGGGCTGCTCGAGCGGGTGCGCATTCAGGCACAGGCCGACAAGTACCCTCACCAGCTCTCCGGCGGCCAGCAGCAGCGGGTCGCCATCGCCCGCTCCCTCTGCATGCAACCCGAGCTGATGCTGTTTGACGAGCCCACCTCCGCCCTCGACCCCGAGATGATCCGCGAAGTGCTCGATGTGATCCGCGAGCTGGCTGACGAGGGGATGACCCTGATCTGCGTCACCCACGAGATGGGCTTTGCCCGTCAGGTGGCGGATCGGGTGCTCTTTATGGACGAGGGCAAGATCATCGAGTCGGCCCCGCCCACCCAGCTGTTCAACGCCCCCCGGCACCCGCGAACCCAGGCCTTCCTCGAACAGGTGCTCAGCTATCATGGCTAGGCTCAAACGCCCCCGCCTGCTTGGCTGGCTGTCGGGCACAGTGATGCTCTCTGTGTTGCTCGGCTGGGCGCTCTATAGCGGCGCTCGCCAGATGGGCTATGAGTGGCAGTGGCAGCGGGTGTTGCCCTTTCTCGGCGAATTGGATGAGGGAACCTTTTATGCCGGCCCCTTGCTAAACGGCCTGCTGGTCACTTTGCAGGTGGCGCTGCTCAGTCTGTTGGGCACGATGGCGGTCGGTGTGTGCGTAGTTAGCCTGCGGCTGCTTCCCTCCATGCTCGGCCCCTGGCTCGCCATCGCCTATCTGGCGCTGGTGCGCACCACGCCCCAGCTGGTGCAGCTCTATATTCTCTATTTCTTGCTGGGCCCCATGCTGGGATTGACCCCCCTTGCCTGCGCCGTGTTGAGCCTCTCCCTCTATCAGGGGGCCTTCACCGCCGAGGTGTTGCGTGCAGGGGTACAGGCCATTCCCAAAGGACAGTGGGAGGCAGCCCACTCCCTTGGCTTGTCGCGAACCATCACCCTGCGCAAGGTGATCCTGCCCCAGCTGGTGCGCATCACCTTGCCGCCGCTCACCAACGAGCTGGTCTCCCTTATCAAACATTCGGCGCTGGTGAGTGTGATCGCCATCTTCGATCTGACCAACGAAGGGCGTACTCTGGTTGCCGATACGTTTCTGACCTTTGAGGTGTGGTTTACCGTAGCTGCCCTCTATTTGCTGTTAACCCTGACGCTGTCAGCCTGTTCGCGGTCACTGGCCCGTCACCTGAATCCGGATCAACAAGGACGCTAACCATGAATCTGTCATTCAAGACCACCCTGTCGGGCGCAGCCCTGCTGCTGGCAAGCCTGCTCACTCCGGCACTGGCAGAAACTGCCCCCTCCGACACCCAGGCACAGATCGAGCAGAGCGGTACCCTGCGGGTCGGCATGTCCACCTTCACCCCCTGGGCGATGCGCGACAAGCAGGGGGCCCTGATCGGTTTCGAGATTGACGTGGCCCGTCGCCTCGCCACAGATAACGGCTGGCAGGTAGAGTTCGTGCCTACCGCCTGGGATGGCATCATCCCCTCCCTGTTGGCGAAAAAATATGACGTCATCATCGGCGGCCTCACCATCACCCCCGAGCGGGAGAAGAGCGTGCGCTTCACCCAGGCCTACTCCCATTCGGGGGTGCAGCTGGCCGCCTCCAGCACCCTGGCCAAAGAGAAGAAAACCGTGGCGGACTTCAACCAGCGCGGGGTGATCCTGGCGGTACGTCGTGGCGCCTCACCGGTACAGGTGGCAAAAGAACACTTCCCCAAGGCCACCCTGCGCCAGTTCGATGACGAGTCACAGGTATTTCAGGAGGTGCTGAACGGCCGCGCCCACGGCGCCCTCTCCTCTTCCCCGAAACCCGAGCAAGAGGCGCTGCGCCACCCGGATGCCCTCTTTATGCCGTTTGCCGAGCCGTTGGCACAAGGCGATGAAGGCTTTGCCCTGCGCAAGGGGGATGATGCCCTGGCTGAGCAGTTCAACGAGTGGATCGCCGCCCGTCAGGCCGATGGCTGGCTCAAGGCGCGCCATGACTACTGGTTCAAGTCGCTGGCATGGGAAGCGCAGGTCGCCAATCCCTGATGCTGATGGCCCTCAAACAGACCATCCGGCGCATCGTCCGGGAGCCATGTCGGAACATCAACTGGCTGGATGGGGCGATCGCCCTGATCCTGCTGCTGGCTGGCCTCTGGCTGGCCAGCCGCTTGCACATCGGGGTGGCCTATCAGTGGCGCTGGCATGAGGCCTTCGATCTGCTGTTCACCCCAGGCCCTCACGGCGAGTTGCCCTACTTTTTCAGCGGTCTGCTCACTACCTTGCGCATCGCCCTGCTCGGCATGGTGCTGGCGCTGCTGCTCGGCACTGCGCTGGGGGTAGCCGCCTTCAGCCGCCGACCCTGGCTGGTGATGCCCGCGACCCTGTTTATCCAGCTGATCCGCAATCTGCCGCCGCTGGTCTTTATCTTCATCTTCTACTTCTTTATCGCCAACCAGCTGCTGCCTGCAAGCGGCCTCTCCCGCTGGCTCGGCACCGTATCACTCTCCCCGTGGCAAGAGGCGCTGTTTGGCCCACCAGCCCGCTGGGAGAACCTCATCTCAGGCACCCTCTGCGTTGGCATGATCAGCGCAGCCTTCGTCGCCGAGATCGTCCGCGCCGGGCTGGCCGCCATCCCCCGTGGCCAGTGGGAGGCGGCGCAGAGCCTCGGGCTCTCTCCCTGGGTGCGGCTGCGCCATGTGATCCTGCCGCAGGCCATGCTGCTGATGCTCCCCCCCCTCACCGGCCAGCTCATTGCGCTGGTGAAGGATACCGCCATCGTTTCCCTTATCTCGGTGCAGGAGCTCACCTTCGTCGGCACCGAGATGGCCAACTCCAGCGGACTGGTCTACGAGGTCTGGCTGCTGGTGGCCGCGGCCTATTTATTTATATGTTTGAGTCTGTTCGTATTGCTGAGCCGACTCGAAGCAAGACAAGGAGCACGCACATGCTGACGTCCCTGTTGCTGGCGACTGTCTTGCAAGCGGAAGCCATCGGTGGTTATGCCGCCGGGTGCCTGAAAAACGGCGTATCCCTGCCCCTTGAAGGGCCGGGTTATCAGGTGATCCGCACCAAGCGGCTACGCTACTACGGCCACCCCGACCTCATCCACTATCTGCAAGCGCTGGCCAACCAGACCCGCATGGCCGGGCTGCCGGATCTCTATATCGCCGATCTGGCGATGGCCCGTGGCGGCCCCTTTACCTCCGGCCATCGCAGCCATCAGACCGGACTTGATGCCGATATCTGGTTTCGCATGGCCAACCGCCCCATCAGCAAATGGGAGCAGGATGCCCCCAAGGAGTGGGCGCTGATCGACGAACCCAGCTACAAGATGTTACCGGGCCGCTTTGGCCCCCAGCAGCTCACCCTGCTGCGGCTTGCGGCCAGCAAACACGAGGTGGCCCGCATCTTCGTCAATCCGGTGATCAAATCCGCGGTCTGCCAACAGGCTGGTAACGAACCCTGGGTCGCCAAGCTACGCCCCTGGGTGGGCCACTTCAGCCACTTCCACGTGCGGCTGCGCTGCCCGGTGGGCAGCCCAGATTGCGAGCCCCAGGCTCCCATTCCGCCCGGCAATGGCTGTGGGGAAGAGCTGGCCTCCTGGCTCAAAGACAAGCCCCAGTTGCCCAAGGTCTCCGGCATCAACAAGCGACCTGAGCTACCTGCGCGTTGTGGCAACTGACCCCAAGCTGGTATGGTGGTGCACTCTTGGTCGTACACCATCCATGGCGCACTATCGACTCGAAATATCAAAGGAGAACAACAAGATGGCCACATCACTCTGGCGCAGAACCACGCAGAGCCTGTTGACCCTGACCCTGCTGCTCGGCCTGACCGGCTGCGGCATGAACAACATCCCGACCCTGGATGAGCAGGTTAAAGCAAGCTGGGGGCAGGTGGAGAACCAGTATCAGCGCCGCGCCGACCTCATTCCCAATCTGGTCGCCACCGTCAAGGGCTACGCCAGCCATGAGCAGGAGACCCTAAAGGCGGTCACCGATGCCCGCGCCCGGGTCGGCAGCGTGCAGGTGAGCGACCCTGCCCAGCTCAAGGAGTTTGAAGCGGCCCAGAACCAGCTCTCCAGCGCCCTCTCCCGCCTGATGGTGGTGGTAGAACGCTACCCCGAGCTGAAAGCGGATCAGCAGTTCCTTGCCCTGCAGGCCCAATTGGAAGGAACCGAGAACCGCATCTCGGTGGCTCGCCGCGACTATATCGAGGCGGTGCGCCAGTTCAATACCGAGATCCGCACTTTCCCCGGCGTCATCTGGTCCAAGTTGCTCTACTCGGACCTGGAGGCCAAACCCAGTTTCAGTGCCAAACCCGGTGCCGATGAGGCGCCCAAGGTCAGCTTCCAATGAAGATGATGCTGCGCTGGTTTCTTCCCTGTCTGCTGCTCTGGGCCAGTGCCCTGCAAGCGGCACCGGACTTCCCGACGCTGAGCGGACGGGTGGTGGATGAAGCCAGTCTGATGTCCCGCAAACAGGCCCATCAACTGACCCAACAGCTGGCCGCCTTTGAAAAGCGCAGCGGTATCCAGCTGGTGGTGGTCTCTGTCGACAGCCTCGATGGGGAGACTATCGAGGAGTACGGCTACCAGCTCGGTCGCCACTGGGGGATCGGCCAGAAAGGCAAAAACAATGGCGTGCTGTTGCTGATCGCCCAGGATGAGCGCAAGGTGCGGATCGAGGTGGGATATGGGCTAGAAGGCGCCCTGCCCGACGCCATCGCCGCCAACATCATCCATGGCCGCATCCTGCCCGCCTTCAAACGCGGCGATATGGTGGCCGGGATCATGGCGGGCAGCCAGAGCATCATGAAGGCACTCGCCGGAGAGTATCAGCCGGTCGAGCAGCCGAAAAGTGACAACGGCGGCGGCCCCTTGCTGTTTATTCTGGTGGTGATTGCGATGATCGTGCTCCACAACCTGCGCGGCGGTGGTGGCGGTGGGCCAGGAGGACGACGTCGGTCGGCCTACATGGCCGGTGGATTGGGTGCCGGCTCCTTTGGTGGTCGCTCTGGCGGCGGATTCAGCGGTGGCGGCGGCAGTTTTGGTGGCGGCGGAGCCTCCGGTGGCTGGTAACAGGAGTAAAGAGACAAATCATGATTTCTAAACAGTTCTTCCACACGCTTCAGGCCAAGGTGCGCGAAGCGGAGCTAGAGACTGATGCTGAACTGGTCACCGTGCTGGCCCCGGCCAGCGATGGCTATCGCTACATTCCCACCCTCTGGGCGGCGCTGCTGGCGATGCTCACCCCGCTGCTGGTGTTCCAGCTCGGCTTCTGGCTCGGCTGGTACGAAATCCTGCTGGTGCAGTGGTCGGTCTGGCTGCTGCTGAGCCTGCTGTTCCACTGGACCCCCATCAAGATGCGGCTCATCCCGAAGAAGGTTCGCCAGCACCGGGCGGCCCTGATGGCTCGCCTGCAATTTGTCGAGCAAGGGCTGCACCGCACCCGCGACCGGCTCGGGGTGCTGATCTTCGTCTCGGCCGCCGAGCACTATGTAGAAATACTGGTGGATGACGGCATCGCCCAGCATATCGACAACGGCCAGTGGCAGGAGATCATCGACGACTTCGTGGCGCGCGTGCGCAACAAGGAGATCGAACAGGGTTTTCTGGAGTGCGTGGAGCGCGTTAGCGCCATTCTGACCGATGCCTTCCCGGCCACCCGGGATCAAAACGAACTGCCGGACAGTCTGATCATCCTCGACAAGCCCTGATCCGGTTTAAAAAATCGGCATTCTGCACAAGGGTTAGGCATTCGGAAAAGATTATGAAAAATAAGGGGAAAAGAGGTTGACCCACACAGCCCTTTCCCCTAAATTACGCCCCGTTCCAGCGCAACAGCGCAGCGAACGAAAATTTGGTGAGGTGTCCGAGTGGCTGAAGGAGCACGCCTGGAAAGTGTGTATACGGCAACGTATCGAGGGTTCGAATCCCTCCCTCACCGCCAAATATAACCCGTTGAATTTCAACGGGTTTTTTCATTTCTAGACTTACGTGATTTTTTTCCTGGATCAACTGGGTGGAACAATCATGTATCTGAGTAAAAATGCCTCCGGCACCTACTACACTCGTCTCCCGCTGCCTAAGTCATTACGTGACCGTGGCTTGCCCTTCGCTATCCGTACTTCCCTTTGCACCAAAGATCGTCAGCTCGCTGTAGACCGAAACCTGGCTGTGGCAGCTCGTACTCGCGCACTGATCGCGGCTACCCCTGCTGATACTTCCCCTCGCAGTTTCTATCGCTGGATCCGCGCCGATCTTGACGCGTTCAAAGCTGCTGGGTTCATCCCTCCTCAAACACCTTCCACACCTCGTGAACCTTCTGTTGATGCCTCAGCTTGCCCCAGCAGTGGGATCATGCTCACCCACGCATTGGCGAAATTCATCGAGACTAAAACCAGTGAGGGGATCCAGCATAGGTCGGTGGGCCAGCTCCAACTTCGGATCAACGCCTTCGTCACCTGGGCCAAAGGGGTCAAAGCCGATCAGGTGACCCCAACCTTGGCGCAGGAGTACCGCAACATCTTGCTGCGCAAGAGCGACATCAGTTTCAAAACTAAGACCGATTATCTGGCAGCCCTGAAACAGTTCTTCCGTTGGTGCGTGGCACTGGACTATTGCAGTCGTAACCCTTTCGATGGGCTGACGGCAGGTAAAAGACCGAACAAACGGGCGGATGAAGAGCGAGTGCGCTGGCATCGCCCTCAACTGGCCCAACTGTTTGCCAGCCTGCGCAGCAAACAATCCCAGAAAGGCAGAAAGTTGAAAATCCAGGACTGGTGGGTACCGCTCTTGTGCCTGTACGCAGGGCTGCGTCCCTCTGAGGCCTGTCAGCTCAAAACTCTGAACGTCAAACAGGTCGAGGGGATTTGGTGTCTGATGGTTGATGCGGGAGAGGTGGATCAGCAGCTCAAGAGTGCCAATGCGTACCGTACCGTGCCGCTACATAGTGCGTTGATCGGACATCAATTCCTGGACTATGTGGAGAGTCGTCGCGGTCAGGGGCAGGTATTTTTGTTCGATGACCAACCATCAGGCAAAGACGATGACTGGGCGCATAACATCACCTGTCGCTTCCAACGCCACCTCAATGATGCTGGCATCGTAGGTCAGGGCCGCCCCACCATTTACGGGATGAGACACTCGTTTATCGATGAGCTGCAACAGGCGGACGTTGCTGAGCATATTGTGGCCGAACTTGCGGGACACAGTAAAAATGGCCTGACGTTTGGGCGCTACGGCAAGCGACTAGGTATTGCGTTGCTGCGAGAAAAAATCGAGTTAATCCCCAGCGATTTAGTCGATTTTCGAATATCAGGCGAAATAGGCATTTGAGTGGGTGAGGTATACCCACTCACGTGCTCACCTGGCAAGGTAACATGTTGATTTTCATCATTAAAACAGTATGGCTTGCTTCTGCTGTTACTGGTCATTAATTTGACAATTTATTTATTTCAAATATATTGAAGGTTGACATTAAATTAGTTTTTGTTAGGTTTCACTTTTTATTTGACTTGGTTTTTACTGAGTGTAATCCTGCGCGAAATTATAATAATAAAAACAGGGTGCACATGAAAAACAACAAGAATCTAAAATCAGATCCTCGTGAAAAAACGTTCAAAACCGCAGTAGAGGAACACCTGAACATAAAATATCAACAGGTATCAGACGCAACCTATGATGTTTTGTGTAGAAAGGCCAGGCAGCTTATCCGTAAATGGGGAAAAAAGAAGCTGATTGATATTAATGCAACCGACATCGAAATGTATATAGCCAAACTGCTAAAACGCCTCAAAGGCAACACGGTCAATCAGTATATTGACATTATGCGACAAGTATTTAACAGGGCCTATCGAGATGGCATTATAAAAATCAATCCGATGTGTCATGTCAAAAATTGTCGATTTGAGGTGGTAGAGCCTCAGCCATTCCTGCAATCAGAGATCCAGTTATTTATTGCACATCAACATATCAACCCTATTGGTGCAGCAATAATCCAGGTTGGTATTTCCACTGGACTGCGGATCAGCGAATTGTTGGCAATTAGCCGTGAGGCTATCGACCTGGATAAACGTACACTGCGTGTTGATCTGGCCCTGGTAGATGGTTGCTATAAAACGCCGAAAACCAAAAGCTCCTGCCGAACAGTCGAGTTGACTGTCCCCGCAGTGCAGGCACTACGCACTCTTCTGGAGCATGCTAGGCATCGCAAAGAGAAAGCGATTTCGGTCATGTGTGCTGACAATCGTACGCGGATCAAACTGCGCCGGACTTTATTAGCCTATTATCCGGATAAACGACGTCAATACACCAGCGTCGATGAATTCAGAGAGGATTTTTTTGAGCCGTTTTGTGCCACTGCGGGCCTTGCCTACCGAGGGCCATCGCAATTTAGACATACCTATGCCAGTCAACTGTTGTCCGCAGGTGTTAATATCGAATGGATTGCCAAACAGATGGGGCATACAAGTACCGCAATGATCAGGCGTCATTATGGAAAATGGTTAGTTGAGGATGCTGCGGATTTCAAAACATTAGCCGAAAACGCTCTTGCTCGTTGTTTCCGCCTTAATGAGACGCAGGCTCTGGTTCCGGCCAACAACTCAGAACTGGACATGACTAAACTAATTGCCGACCCACAAATTCAGCAATATTTATTAGGGCTGGTTGCTCAATCAATGAAAAACATACATGTTGGTGAACCGCATTCTCAATCAGATTAGCGATAACTACTGTGATTCACATCGATATATTATTGATTCGATAACACGTTAAATAAGGGCCGTTAAGAGCCTAAGGAAAGATGATGGCGACTGATAAAACAAAAATTGAATATGAAAAGATTGCAAAGCATTTTTATATTCGTTTGGAAAGAAAATGTATCAAACTTACTGCTAAAAATATCTCAGATGAATTGTTGGCTTGTGCTCCTGAATATCGGCCCGCCTACTGGCGTCGCCTACGCGGGGCTCTTGCACATCATCAACGCACCTTAGGATATGACGATGCAGCTACACGCATTCTAGCATTGCATAACCCAGTCACAGCCAAAGGCAGCACGCTTTCCGTTAAACAGAAGCAGACTCGAGTTAAGTCGATCGCAGCAGAAGATGAAACTGCGCTTATTGACTATTTTAATGCACGGAATGATAAGTGCATGGTGGCTGCGATTAAACTGTTCAAACTCACCGGTATCAGACCCACAGAGCTGGCTGGCGTAACAGTCGATAGTAATCGGCTAACTGTTATCGGAGCAAAAAAGAGCCATCATGGTACACGCGGAGCTGACAGAGTGTTACAGCTGGATGGAATAACAGCACTGACGTTGTATATGCTTGTTACATTAGCACAAAAAGTAAATGTTGGGTGTCTGCAAGACAAACTACGCGCTGCGGGGAAGAATTTATGGCCGAAGCGCAAACATCTCCCTACATTTTATAGCTGGCGCCATCAAATGGGTTCTGAGCTCAAGGCATCAGGTATGGGGCGTTTACAAATTGCCTATTTGATGGGGCACCAAGCGACAGCCTCGATTGATCGTTACGGAAATCGAAAATCAGCAAAAGGAGGGCGCTTGCCGAGCTGTCCTGCTGATGCTGACCTGAGCCATATTAGAGTGACTCATAGCGTGCGGTCTACAGATAATAAAAATTACATCCAGCCGAGCACACCAATTTTGGTAGTCGAGCCAAATGAGGGTTCAAATGCGAAAGATAAATCAACCGGGATGGCTGCCTATATAAAAAGAAATAAACAAAAAGATGATGGTCTTTCGCGATAATCAGAACCACTATCACTCGATAAAATAAACATGCTAGAAAATACAAACACCTAACTATGATCTTCATTGGCGTAAATATAACATGTGACACTTACGAATGCGCACGTAAGTGCGCCATGAAAACAATCGTAAGTACGCAAAGAAATACAACCGTAAGCACGCTATTGAAAACCATACTTACGCACGTAAGTATGGGGGTGTGTCGAGGTTACGAGACCGGAACCCCCGTAGGTTGCGCAGCGACCGGAGTGGGGTGGAGAACCCTTTTTTATGGATGGTATGAAGCGGTCAATATGGGATGACGAAGGAGGCGGGTATAGGGGTCAAGGTGGAGTCTGACTCGGGACGAGGAGGAACAACCTTGACGCCTATATCTCGGTGACGGTCATCCCATATTGATGGCGCAATACCATTCATAAAAATTGTTTGAAATTAATTGAGTGGAGCTGTTTATATTTTAACTACCCCACTCAATTAAAAAGTAGAAAATGGCAGAGGTTATATATAACAACAATCAGGTGATAACACCGAGGATAATAAAAATGAAAAATAATAAAAACAAAACAGCGGGGCATGATATTTCGTCATATGACGGTCAGAAGGACGGTGCTGCCACACAACAGGTGCAGCAGGCTGTCAGGTCGGTGATGCAGGATAAACTGCTGACTCTGCCGGATATGAGCCCTACTGGCCGCCCCATCAAAACCAGCTCGAATTTGTTTGCTCTTATCACATTCAACGGTTGGGATCCACGCTACAACCTGATGACGGGTGAGGCAGAACTGGCTGATGCGGATGGTGAGCGTCTGGGAGGCTCTGAGGCGGGTCAGCGATCCGCGCTGGTTGATGCCTGCCAGTTGGCAGGTGTGCCGGATGCCGTGATTGAGGAGCACCTGATCGCAATTTGTGAGCGCCACAGTTATCACCCTGTGCGTCAGTGGCTCGAACGTGGGGCACCGTGGGATGGGAAACCGCGCATCGATGCGGTGATTGCTACCCTCAATGCTGCTAATCCTGTCTATGCGAGTGCGGTGTTACATGCATGGCTGGTTGGGTGTGTCGCTGCACTCTATCAACCGCGCTGGTACTCGAAATTGGTGCCTGTGTTGGTGGGGGCACAGTCCTATCGAAAAAGCGCCTGGGTGAGCCGTCTGGCTGCTGTGGTCCAAGGTTCGACCCTCGATTGTGCCATCAATCCAGACAAGCCTGATGATGTTCGTCGCGCAGTGTCTGCATGGGTTGTGGAGCTGGCTGAGCTTGAGAGTACGACCCGACATGAGGCGGGTAGCCTCAAGGCTTTTTTGACCCGAGAGAACGACAGCTATCGCCTACCCTATGCCCGCAGCATGACCACCAAAAAGCGCCAGACTTCATTTATTGCCACGGTCAACGGGACGGATTTTCTCAAGGATACAACCGGTAACGCGAGATTTGCGGTTATCGAGTTGGCTGCGGCAGCTGATGTTGAGCGCCTCAATACGGTCCTGGGCTGGAGCTGGAGTGCAGGCCGTTTGTCCCAGACAGACCCTGAGCAACTGCGCCAGTTTTGGCTGGAGGTAAGGGAGCGCTATGAGTCAGGAGCAACGTGGTTTCTGGATGATGCAACAGCTGCACTAGCTGCATCGGAAAACGATGCTCACACAGACAAGGGTCCATATTATGAGGTTATATACCACCACCATCTATCGCGTCCACTGGCCTCATCTGAATGGCTCACGGCGAGCGGGCTGTGCGCCCGCCACGGTGAGAGGCTGAGCATGGCGAGTAGTTGGGGTAAGGCACTCCGGTTGCTCGCGAGCGAGGGCAAGCTCCAGAGCCGCAGGGCGCGTTCTAATAGGACCGAGTACCTGCTGCCCGTCGATAGCGCCAAAGAGAAGGGCAAAGCCGACAAGTGACTCTTAAGCCCTGTCGATAAGGCGGGGCTTTTTTCTGCTCATCTATTGGGTAGATGATTAATTGGTTAAGTACATGTTAAGTGGTTTTTCTAGCTTCTTAACCAGCCTCAAACCCTCGCCATTACTGACCTACAGTGGTTTTTGGTTAATTGATTAAGGTGATTTATATATAAACACTGAGTAAACCTTGATAAGAGCCCATCCAGCACTCACCACGCTTCATAGCAACTTCACTTACTCAGCTTAACCATCATTATGTCAAACGTAGCCATAGCAAGGCTCTGAGGCTAATTAAGAGGGGATTCACTCGTTTAACCGCATCTAACCAAAGTAACCCATGACATCCAATAAAGATTACCGATCACCACCACTCGACAGGTGAATTAGGGCATGAGGCTGTAAAGCGCAGGGAGACTCAGATTTTCTTATTGCCGTTGAGTGCTCAACGGCAGATTAGCCACATCAACCCCTCTGCGCCCTTGTTGGTGATTATCAGTCCGCACGAGTCATGCCAAGCAACCAAGACGTTTCATTGATAATATTGGTTTTAGTCGTGATATAGCTCATATTCATGGTGGTAACACCATGGTATGATTGAAAAAATCATGAAATGGTGCCCAAATGACCACTGCGATTCTGAGCCCCGGATAGTGTTGTCAGTCGGGTGCGGTAGCCATCCCAATGCGGAGCAGAACTACAACAAGCCGGACGGGATGGCTTCGATTCAAATAAGCTAACCCTGGAACTCATTGGGGCAGATCTAACGTGGTTTGACGCAGGTATAGCACGAGTGCAAGAGGAAATCCGGCAGAGTCATTGCCGCGCCCAGAGCAGTACATACGTGATACGCTGAATGTAAACCTTTCCAAGGCCTCCTCCTGTTCTGTACTGCAACCCTAATGGGCGGGTTCAAATTCAAGACTCTACATATCAAATCAACCAAGAAGCTGTGATTTTTGCAGGTATCTATGTAGGGCACATAGGGATTCTGGGATAGATGGACCCTCAAATTGGGACGGTATGGAAAAAACAGTTATCGACGAAATTATAGAAGCAAAGCTCCTCAAAAAATTGTCATATGAAACAGAGCTATCTCACGATGAGATAGCGGAAAGGATGCCAATTATATTTGCAACGTACTCTTTTAAATGAGTATTCATAATATTAATAGTTCAGAACTGCCATCTAGGCATTATATTTGCCAGACGCTGATGGAAACACATGTGGAAGTGCTAGTCCAGAAAACACTCTTACTGCGGCGCTCGACGCAGCAGAAAATATGATGGCGCATTGGTGCTGGATTAAAAGTAAACTAATAAAATGCTTAACAAATAAAAGTACGTAGATGCAGCAAAGCTGCACCGATGTTTGAGGCGTTAGCCACCACGTAAGAGTTACGTAATGACAAAAGAATGGTTCGATTTCCAAGAACGTATAAAAGACCACTTCGTCTCTCTTGGTGCTGAGGCGAAGACGAATGCTCGCATACAAGGCGTGCGGACATGCCATGATATCGATATATATGTGCAAACCAGATACCTCGGTGAGAATCTGGTTTGGTTGGTTGAGGCAAAGTATTGGGAAAGCAAAGTTACAAAAGCACAGGTATTAACGCTTAGGACTATTGTAGATGATATTGGTGCGGATCGAGGCTTTATAGTTTCAAAGGTTGGCTTTCAAAAAGGTGCTCTGGAAGCTGCCGATAAAACAAATATCAAGCTAAAAACGTTCGAGGAGTTGATCTTTGATACACGGGAGTTTGCTGAGTCAGAGATACTTAGGGGTTATCTTGAACGAGTAAATATTCTTGAAGATAGGTACTGGTCTCACCCAAAACGCACAAGGATTGAGTACGGACTTCGCCATGATATTCTCGACAACGTATTCACCTTCACTGGACAAGAGCTCCTTACAACTGCAAGAAGTGCAATAATGGCAGCTGGGGATCGTAATTATCCTATTAATCTACAGATGGTTCTAACTAAGCACAAAGGCGAGGCTTTCGCTGAAAATTTTCAGCAACTATGTAATTGGCTCAACTTAAATCTCAATCATTTAGATGAACGTATTCTCAATGCAGAGTGGAGAATGTTTGAGAACGGAGATTACAAACCGCGCACAGGTCGAACTAAGAAGGGAGATCTTTATACTACGGAACTTATGGCGAAAGCCATGATGGGTAGAACTGAGGAGGGGTAGTAGCTAATAAGTTACTGCTCACCGAATAATTAGTCGCTTCGCTCCCAATCTTTCGGTGAGCAAGGCATTAGTCCTCATAGGAATCGCAATGCCGATATCAAGCAATGATCAAGACGAGTTCGCCGCCGACTTGGCTCGCTATGTCTCTGGTGCCAACCCGAAGAACGCATTGACCCTGAAGCAGGCCGCTCAAGGTGCTCATTTATGCTTCGTGAATACGAAAGAATTGCTTCTTGACGCGCGTATTCTGGCCAAGCAAGAACGATTATGCCGTGCGCTTTCTGTTACGGTGCTGGCGTTAGAGGAATTGGCGAAAATCTCCGAATTGTACCGAGTGGCGATTGAAAGCCAGTTGTCCTCTGATGCCGTGGACTGGAATGTATTCTGGAAAGAATTTAACTATCACAAGCCCAAGCAGAAACGCGCCACGGCATACGGAAATGTGCTCAGAGGCGTTGTGGGTGAAGGTGACGGCTTGAGCAATCCATTACCTTATAAGTCATACTTTTCAGATGATACATTTGGGCATTTAGACAAAGCTAAACAGAAGAATTTTTATGTCGATTTTGCTGACGGGAAGTTTGTCGCCCCGAGAAATGACGACAAGACCAAAGAGATTCTTGCAGAGTTATATGGCTTTGTAAGCGAGCGGGTTGACTCGTTTGGTTCTTGGCATTCGTCGATTGATCGTAACATCACTTTTTTTGAAGTTACTATCAAGCGAGCCAAATCTTTCTTGAAGAGTGTTGCTTTCTCTGATTCAGGGTTAACTTCAATCAATCGGTGGGCTAGTACTTTTACTCCCGAGGAAGTTCATGCGGATATTATCCGGTTAGCATGCTATAGATCATCTGGCGGGGTGCCAGACTACTACAGTTTTACTCCTGAAATGGAGTTCATTCGCGGCATAACCGACGAAAATCGTGAAGCGATTTTGACCAAAGTGGTTGGCGAAATAAGGGTTAGAATGGATGCTTGTGAGGTTTTGCCGCAGTTTGCCTATCGTGCATATTGTATGTTCAAACTTATGATCCACTATGGGCAACGCAATCTTTCCAAGAGCGAGTTCAACAATGTTTTTCCGAAACTCGAAAATTCCGGCTAACAAGGCAATGCACACGACAAGCTCGTGATTGCGTGGGGTTGACATCGGAACTCTCCTTTGTATATATTGCAGAAGGTTTTGGCTACCACCCTGCTGCGAATGGGAAAACGTCTTTAAACACATAAACTAGACTCTATTACTTGGCCTACGTTTCAAGCAGCATGTGACAAAAGCGATCGCTTTCGGCCTTACGTAAGGAGAGCTTTATGTTTGCTTATCAAGAGATTGTCGCTGGTGTTAAAGCTGCCGCAAAAACAAACCCTTCGGAAGATTACTCACACTGTCAGCTTCTCAATTTACATTCTCGCAATCTGGGTTTTCAGAGTTTTCATCACCTACAGTCATCACTTAAAGCTGTTCCGAAAGACAATCTTAGTCAGATTTCTACCAAATTGATGCGAAAGGTATGCGCCAGCAAGCTGCCCAGTCAAGACTCCTCATATTTTGAGTTTTGGTGTCATGCCGATGGTTCTTTTTCATTCTATAGCTATTGGATTGGTTGGGATTGTTTCGGTAAAGAAGTCCGTGTACCTAGGCCTTTGATTGGTTTAACATCAGTTAAGGGTTTAAGAAAGCAAGATGATTTTCCCGTTTACGTATTAGAATCAACTAAAGAAGTTCTTGCTTGGATGTTTGGGTGGAAAGGCATGGCATATATACCTGAATCAATTGCACGAAAGTATTTTGCATTTCATTTTAATAAAGATTATTTGGTTGATAAAAACCATAATGTGTCATTGATGAGGGAAAAAGATCCTTTTTCTACTGGCAAATTTTGCAGTGACTAAATAGTTTATCTTCTAACAAAATATTTAATAATGAATCCTGTACAGATCTAGTTATCACCTGACACCGGCCTCAAACCGGTGTCTTGTTTACTCTACGTTATCGCGTACTTCTTTCGGTATCAATTTCAGTCCATTCTTGAACATGCTGTAGGGCGTCTGCCCTTCCATCATCCTCCCCTGATGTGGCCGCTGGGTGTTGTAGTGCTCCAGGTAGCTATCCAGGTCTGTCTGCATCTGTTCTACCGACTCATACCAGGTCGTTCTCCCCTTGATACGGAAGTGTTCATCCAGCAGTGTGCGATGCAGTCGCTCGATAAAACCGTTGCTCTGCGGCCTGCGTACCTTGGTTGTCCGGTGTTCAATTCCCTCCAGTTGCAGAAACAGCTCGTAGGGATGATGGTCTGGGCGCCCACAGAACTCGCGCCCGTTATCTGACAGGATGGTATAGACCCGCGCCTCATGGGCTTCGAAGAACGGCAGTACCGTTTCATTGAGCACATGAACCGAGGTCACCGGCAGCTTGCTGGTATAGAGCCGTCCCCAGGCGTGGCGACTGTAGCAGTCCAGCACGGTTTGTAGATACACCTTGCCAACCCTCTTGAGCGCGCCGACAAAGAAGGTGTCGACAGCCACCAGTTCTCCGGTGTAGTGAACCTCAATCTGGCGTTCTCGGAACTAGGGACTGAATCGCTCTAACAGGCGAATTTGCTCGTCATTGAGCTCAATGGTCTGCTCACGGTGAGTTTTCTCGAGGCGCAGCAAGCGGTCGTGTTTGGAGAGCAAGTCGTGCCGTTACCACACGCCACGCACACCGCCCGCACTGACATTGATGCCTTGCAGAGCCAGCTCTTGCTCGACCCGCAGCGGGCCATGAGTTGGTCTGGTGAGGGAGTAATCGAGGATGGCCTGTTCAATCTCGGGAGCGACCCGATTGGGATGAGCCCCTTTACAACGGAGCAATTTGTCGAGCAAGCCCTCGGCGCCATAGGTCTGGTAGTTACGGCGAATTTCGTAGAACTGCTGACGGCTGTAGCCGACGAGCTTGCAGGCTTTGCTGACGTTATTGAGCTCTTTGGCGAGCTCTAGCTGGCTGTGTTTGCGACGTGCTACTTTCTCGTTGGTGGTCATATGGTGACTCCAGATAACACGGTAGGGGTACCGTTTTGTTATCCGGTTTGAAGCCGTATGACCACTCCCTTTTGTGGGTATCGGTCAGGTGAATACCACCTCCATACACGTGACTATGTGCTTATAATGACTACACAACTATTGGTGGCCAGAAAGGGAACAGATTGAATTCACAATGGTTGTCATATGGAGATTATCAACTAATCGGTGCGAGCTTGTGTTGAGCAACGACGAATCCAATTGGGATGAATGCAATTAACGTATTGATTTACATAAAATTATATAATGATGTCAATTTTGTAGCTGACGGCTTGCGAAATGCCTCAAAATAGACGATGACCCAATGAACTCCTGAGTGATGATTTGCATTGGGCTGTCATCAACAACCCCCAGACGGAGGCACAGACTCATAATGACTCATGTAGAGCAATCTCCCCCAACCAGCAATCTATCTGTTCTGGAGTCGCTCGGTCTACCACGTAACTGGCTAGCCGCCCATCAGCACATAGTGTCTGGTGTATCTCCTGAGATCGTCGTCAAACTGAGCTCTCTACTGGGGTCTAATACCCAAACAATTTGCCAGATGATTGGCATTAGCCGAGACACACTGAATCGCCAAATCAAACGGGGCAATCGCTTATCGACAGCTCAGGGAGATCGCGTCTACTGGGTTGCCTTAGCAGTGGACACAGCCATATCCCTACACCGGGGAGATACTGCTAAAACGATGAGCTGGCTCACCCGCTCTGCGTGGGGATTGGGTGGTGAAAAACCGGCCGATGTGATTACTACGCCTATGGGAGCGCAGGCAGTTATCGATCTTGTCGGCCGGATTAGGCATGGCATCCCCTGTTGATTAAAGGGTCATACGTGACCGCACCAACAATAGGCTCATTTGGTGAGCCGATCAACTCGACCAATCGGCTCACTTGATGAGCCGATCACCTCGACCAACCGACTCACTTGATGAGCCGATCAACACAACCACTCAAATCGTGGTTAGATAAGCTCTTGATGCCCTTAAATTTTCCCAAATTGATCAGGGCCTGCGGGTTGATAATCATCCGAAAACATATTCATCAACCGATGATCACCCCAGAGTGTTTGCAACTATCCGATCTAACGGTCTCTATTTCCCTCTCCCTGTAGCAAAGGAGCTGGGTGAGGGAAATATCCGTATCCTCTGCTAACCAAACTGCCAGTTTAACACCGCAGTCGCTCACTAATTGATTGAGTCTGCTCATATTTTTATCAATTGCCTCTTTCCATCTCTCGAGCTCCCCCCTTAAGATAGCCAAACGAAAATCCATCTCTCAGGGAAGCGTCATGGGAGCGATTCGTGACACCATGTTGGTTAACAGCAGCGAGCTGAGGGCTGTAACTCAGGGGCGGTAGCCTTGCCTGATGAGATAGGTAAGCGAGTGGCTACCCGTTACTCAACATGGTGGCTGTATTCATTTCTTGGTTGTCAATCGGCAACATATTTCGTTCGGCGGCAAGCCGGGTGAGAAAAGCATTGACCTCAGCAGAACCGAGTTCCTGCGTGTGTCGCAGTTGATGAAAGCGTATGAAATTGCGGATCCAGTACAAGTAGGGCTTTTCAGTACGGATGCTGTAGTGATGTAAACGCATCACTGTCCTGACCTGTTCACGCAGGCGGGACTTGCTGGCGCCTTCCTGGCTGACTCCTATACTGTTTTTATATACAGTGGTAATGATAGAGCAAAAAGAGGAGGTCAAGCGAATACGTCCAAGTATCAGAAGAATACTGGTAATGTTTTGATTTAATTTGTTTTTTTCGTGGCGACTATCAGAGTAGAGCGGAGTTATACGGAAGGCTCTGTTAACGGATTAGTACCGCCTTCCATCCAATCACTGTTATGCATCAAAGGAGAGATGGTGCCTAAATCGAAGATAAAGAACGAATATTTGGAAAGGCTTGCATTTGTAAACGACCAGCTTTGCTATTTCCAGTTTGCCGATGATGAGGTCAGGAGAATCATCGATGGGCTTGGTGACGTTAACCCATTGAGAATGACCCCTGAGATATTTAGTGAAAATCCGTACTCGAATAGAATTAGAGTAAGATTTGAGGAGCTACTGAGCTTTCGAGAAAGGGCTATGGCAACAAGCTATGGAATATCAATTTCACTAGGAGTTGAGCATCTACTTTATTATTTAGATGATGCCCGTGAGTTGAAACTGGAGATATCAAATGCTTCCGAATCTCCCGAAAAAAGTGATACACCGGAGGCAAGGTTAGAAAATAACTTTAAGCAATGGGGTGCAAGTATTAACCCTGCTGTATTTAAAACCATTAAATATTTCCGGTTAAGGCGCAATCATATCGTTCATGCTAGGTCTGCTCTTACCTCTGAGTTTGATCGTTTTTTGAGAAACGAAAGCCATCACTTGAATTCATATTGGGCTGCTAAGACTTCTTTAGCAGGTCTGGACTTTTCTTCAAAAGAAGTTGAGAGGTTCAGTGTCTCAGAGGTTTATACATGCGCAAAGCTTTTAAGAGTATGTGTAGAAGAAATTGATGAGGCTATAGCTTCAACATTTTCGAATGAAAGCCTAATTGACTATATGACTAAAGAAATACTCAACAGAGACAAAAAGCTGAAAGGTTCTAGCAAGGTTCTTTCTCGCAAAGTGCGCAGATGCTTAATTGATCATTTCGGTGTTGAAATAGACCTGTCAGAAGTAGAGTCTTCTGTTGTTGGTTTTCTAGAAAATGCATAACAAGGTGGTGCAGTGGAGCCAGCTACGCTCCGCATTTTTTGGTATCGCTACGCACTTTTTACCATAAAAAATGCTCCACTACGCTAGCCCACTGACCACGGCGTTATGCATCTTTCACCGTCCGAGGAGTGCGCTTATGACAAATGAAAATACCGAGTACGAGAAACTGGCTCAGGAAATTTATCAGGCGATCAGTGATGCCGAAGGCGTGAAGAACATTAACGTTCAGCACAACGTGAAGCTGCTTGGGAAGTCTGGCTGCAACCATCAAATTGATGTTTATTGGGAATTCGAAATGATGGGGATAAAGCACTGCGTGGCGATCGAGTGCAAGAACTACTCAAGCGAGGTGTCAGTCGGGAAGGTGCGCGATTTCTTCGGTGTGCTGCACGACGTTGGAAACACAAAAGGCATCTTTGTCACGAAGGTCGGATATCAAAGCGGCGCGGAGAAGTTCGCCAATCACTATGGGATTGTGCTGAAGGAGTTGCGATTCCCGACGGAAAAGGACTGGGAAGGAAGAGTCAAGAATATTGTGCTTACTATTAATGTTCTGTTCATCGATATCAAGGAGCGGAGCTTCGACGTTGATATCGATTGGCTCTTGGCGAATTCGAACTTCAAAGAAGGCGATCAAATCTCTTTTGGCTGCATGGCCGATGAACTGAAGATCGTCGATTCGTCGGGCAAAGTCATTTCAACTTTGCATGAGCTTGAAAATTCTCTTCCCCGAGATAAGCCAGTCATCAACCAAGAAGCGCATCCTCAATTCTCCGACGGGTTTCTTGTTGATCCATCATCCGGCCAACGGTTCAAGATCAACGGAATCCGATACCTGTACGACGTTGTCTCAGAAACGCAGACGTCAATTTCCGAGGGAAACGCAATTGCTAAAGCCATTCTGAAAGACGTGAATTCCGGTGCAATCAAATTTTTCGACAAGAGCGGTAACGTTCGAGATGTACGAGATGCATAACCCTGCGGTCCACCGGACGCTGCGCGATAAAGCCGCGCAGCGCCGGTGACCTCCATGTTAGGGCAAAGGAGAATTCTGGGTGCCAGTAAAAAGTTTTGACTTAGCCACGCTTGAGTCTCTATCAAAGATATTAGGGGATACGTCTTCAGGTCTTACCGGAACTGAAATATCAAAATTTTTTTCGGAGTGTAGTATCGAAGATCCCGGTCTTAACTCTACAAAATGGCGACGACTTTATGACTCGCTTTCTCAAAAGCAGCAGAATGACAGATGCGCAAATAACATTGTATTTTTCATTCAGCATGTAATGCGACCTTCAAGGCACTTTGATAACCATGAATGGTTCGAGGATACCAGAGCCAAACTAAATAAAGTTTTATCTTTTGAGGGGCTAGAACTTGAAGATAGCGGCAATATAAAACAGGTTATAAAAACAAAAACGATATCTGAGTCTGAGGCTAGAGCATCTAAGCTTAAGCAAAATTTGCTGTCTAGGCGCGTTCATCCCGATGTGCTTTACTTTTGTAAATCCGAATTGTTAGTAGACAACTACTTCCATGCCGTATTTGAAGCCACAAAAAGTATCGCTGAAAAGATACGTTCTAAAACGGGACTCACTACAGATGGCGCTGCGTTAGTTGATGATGCCCTTTCTTTTAACAATAAAATACCTCATCTAGCTTTGAGCTCTTTACAGACCGAAAGTGAGCAAAGCGAGCAAAAAGGTTTTGCTAACTTATTAAAAGGCATATTTGGCACCTTTCGGAATACTACAGCACATGCGCCGAAAGTAACCTGGGTTATTGAAGAGCTAGATGCGCTGGATATACTTTCAACTGTTTCATTAATTCATAGGCGTTTAGATGGTGCAATTGAAGCTCAAAAAATGTACCAAGGCAGGCCCTAACAATCGGCTGTTGTCGCCCCTTCGGGACTGGGACGGCCTTTCCGCCGCTGCGCGGCTTCAAGACCGCCCCCAAGCCGGGCGTTATGCCTCAGGAGAAGAAACAGATGGACACCAATGACTTGATGCAACGATTCAATCCCGCGGACCTCATTCCGCATATACCGAAAGATCAGAATTTGGCGGATGAATTTCATAGGCGCCTGATTGAGTGGATAAATGACTTTCATCGCTCGCTTGATGAAGAACACGAAGTGGGTGCCAGGTTGGTGAGCTTCGGGCAAACAGTGACGTTTCACATTGACGACATCGGATACTGGAATCCATCTCTCATATCCTTTCAAGGGAAAAATGAGAATGGAGAGGTGGTAGAGTTAATTCAACATGTATCTCAGATCAGTGTTTTGTTGGTGGCCTTAAAGAGAGAAAACATCCACCAACCCAAGCGGCCAATTGGCTTCGTGAGCTGGGAAGAGTATGACGAACAGAAGGCATAACACGGCGCTCCAGCCGATGTCAGGCCGCGTTGCGGCACTCCACGGCACCTGTCTAGATTGGCACTCTGATCAACACGAATAATTAAACATAGAATGGCTCGGTATACTGCAAATGCTATGGACTAAAGAACATATTCAGTGGCTTCACGATACTGGTGAAGTAATAGCTATTTCAACAGGTGAGAACGTCCCTGTATATGAGTTCGCTTACGATGTGGCCAATGAAGAGGTCATGTCTCACTGGGCAAGGCATTTCAGAAATCACTATTGCAGTGATGATGTAATAGATATACTCAAACCTGTAGGGATGACAAAAAAAGATTATTTGTTAAATCTAAAGTTCCCGCATAAAACTAAAAGCCCTGGGCCAAGTATCCGTGCAGGAGATTTTGCTGAAATATTGGTCGCTGATTACTTAGCGTTTCTTCAAAATTACTATGTTCCAAGAACTCGCTACGACAGGAAGATAATTGGCAATGAGTCTTCCAAGGGCTCAGATGTCCTAGGTTTTAAGAAAAAGAATAAAAAACCAACTAACAAAGACGAACTAATGATTTATGAGGTAAAAGCGCGCCTTTCTGAGAATAATGCCAGAAATACTTTGCAAACAGCAATTGACGACAGTTCAAAGGATGAGATTAGACTTGCGGAATCGTTAAACGGCGCAAAGCAACGGTTATACGATCAGAGAGATTTTACCGGAATGGATATTGTCTCAAGATTCCAACAAAATGTTGACCACCCATATAAAACAAAATTTGGAGCGGCAGCGGTTCTTACTGACAGCTCATGTTGCGTGGAAACTTTGGCTGAAGCTTCTACTCAGAAACATTCATTTCGAACGAAGTTAGAAATGATTGTGATAAAAGGCCCTGTATTGATGTCTTTAGTACACAGCCTATACGAGAGGGCTGCTAATGAAGCTTGAAGCGCCCTCTAAGAAAATGCTGGCAATTACGAAGTCGAAAGCAAAAATGTATGAGTTTGCTATTGATGAAGCATCCCATATAGCGCTGCCTGGCGATCCACGTAAGCTATTGGTTACGACTATTGGTATATTAGGCGACCTGTCTGCTATCGAAGCTCGTGAAGAACAACAGGTTGAAGAGACTGATAAACATGAAGAGTTAAAGTCTGAGCTTATATCCGTTGGGCAATATTTTGATGCTTTGATTCAGTCTCATCTGGCTGATGAGATGACTATTTATCTAAAGGTTATAGGTTCGGCGGCCTACTATTTAGCGAACATGCCAGGCAGCTCCATCGTTTTAGCCAAAAGTTTAGCCTATAACACAGAACCGCTCACTGACACTTATCTTGAGGGGGTTTTGATATGGATATTAAAGTCCAACTTCGAAGAATATTGGTATCGCGTTGAAAACACCTATTTAACTCAGGCAATAGATGATGTCGGTTATGCCACTAGAAATTTTTTTGGTTTAAGCGTTGATGCCCAGGTCCTTAGACAGGCAATACAGGTCTTGAGGCATGAAGTATACGAAAAAGGTTCTGATAGAGAGCTTTTGTTTGCCGATGTTATTTCTTCTATCCTGCTAAGAAAAATCGAAAACTCGTCAGTAAACTGTTTGCCGAAATATACAAAAACTCCCTTAGAACAATGGGTTAATGTAATTACTAAACCGAAATTTGTACAAGAGTTTTGGCCAGCACAGAGATTATTGGGTGAACAAGGTGTTTTGTCTGGTTTATCTGCCGTTGTGCAAATGCCCACAAGTGCGGGTAAGACAAAGTCGACAGAATTAATAATTCGAAGTTCTTTTTTATCAGGGCGTTCTGACGTTGCCGTAATTATCGCGCCATTTAGAGCATTATGCAGGGAGATTACGGCTACATTTCAGCAGGCGTTCGAGGGTGAAGAAGTAAATATCAATGAATTGCAAGATGTTCTGGATATTTCCGATAGTGACGACAATCTCATAAGATTTTTAATAGGAGAAGCCACCCAGGATGGAATAGCGACCAAGTCTATTATTGTTACCACACCGGAGAAACTTGTTTATCTTCTGAGGCATGAACCTGCTTTAGCTGACTCAATTGGCTTGCTTATTTTTGATGAAGGGCATCAGTTTGACACTGGAAGGAGAGGCGTCACATACGAGTTATTAATGGCCTACCTCAAGTCCCGCGTAGGTGATGCCGTCCAGAAGGTTTTGATCTCCGCAGTAATGGCTAACGCAAACTCTATTGGTGAATGGCTTAATGGAGAGGCCGGTATTGAGATTCAAGGAGCAGGATGTTTACCAACTGTACGAAGTACAGCCTTCGCAAGCTGGCAAACCACAATGGGTCAACTTCAATACATCGATCAAGATCGTGAAGCAGATAGAGATTTTTTCGTTCCTAGAGTGATTGAGCAAGTAAACCTTGGAACGAGAGGTCGAGAGAGGAACGATCGTCTTTTTCCTGCAAAAAATGATAATTCAAGCGTCGCAGCTTATTTAGGGATTAAATTATGCCATCAAGGGCCTGTTGCTATCTTCTGCGGTGTAAAGAGTACTGTCACATCAATATGCGATCTTTTAGTTGATTACTACGATAGAGGACTTGCTTTACCACCACCGAGCATTTCTAGCGATCAACGCGAATTGGAAAAAATTGCGTACCTTTCTAGTTTGCATTTTGGAGATGAGTTTATATTTACTCGTTCGATTTCCTTTGGAATATTGCCGCATAGTTCCAACATTCCGAATGGTATCCGTGTTTCTGTAGAGTGGGCAATGGAGTCCAATAAGTCAGTGTTGGTAGTATGTACCTCAACCCTTGCCCAGGGGGTGAATCTTCCAATTAGGTATTTAGTTGTTTCAAGTACATTTCAAGCAGGACAAGAAATCACAACGCGAGATTTCCACAATCTCATCGGGCGAGCAGGCAGAGCTGGATACCATACCGAAGGGAGTGTCATTTTTGCGGACACAGATGTTTTTGATAAGCGCAATGATTTTCGTGAAAGCTGGCGATGGCAAAGAGCGATGCATTTGCTCGATTTTACTAATGCGGAGGACTGCGCTAGTAGCCTACTGGACTTGATCTCGTCTTTTGATTTTTCAGAACTTAACGTTGATGTTATCCAGTTCATCGCAAATCCCACCGGCTATAGACAAAGCTGTATAGATGCAGGAAATCAAAACGCTATTGATATCAGTTCGCTACTGGATCAGATGGATTATAAAGAAGCTTTAATCGAAGCAATAGAAAGCTATTTTTTGTCCTATTTGAAAGACAATCCAGGTGCGCCTCAAACGTTCTTTGATGAGTTGGCCCAAGGAACATTGGCTTATTTTTTGTCAGACGAAGATCAGAAACAACAGCTACGGGCGGCATTTTCACTTATCGCAGGTAGAGTTCTTTCCGTGTCCGAAGAGAAAAGAGCATTCTTCGGAAAATCATTGCTGGGGTTGAAAAATCTATTCTTAATCGAAAGTTGGCTTGATGAAAATTGGGGTGAAATAACACAAGCTAAAAGCTCAGATGAACTTCTTTTGATTTGCTGGCCTTTGCTATCTCAGCTCAATAATAACAAGATGTTTCTTAAAATAAAGCCTGAATACGTAATGTTAGAATTTGCAAAATTATGGATTTCAGGAACTAGCTACGCGGATCTGCATTGTCACTTGGTTCAATCAGGCGTTTATTATCAAGCAGGGTCGCAGCAAAGAGCTATTAAAATGGACCACGTAGTAGAATTGGCTGACGGTGCACTCTCTTTTGATTCTATGTTGTATGTCGGGGCAATAGCTGATGTGGCTGAGGGTAAAGGATTGGGCGACGATGTATTGGAGCTTCTTAGGCGCTTGCAAACACGTTTAAAACTTGGGCTGTCAAATAGCCTTGAAATGTGGCTCTATTCTCAGGGCTATGTTGATAGAGAGGTTTGCAAGCGCCTTGGTTCTGTTCTTAATGGTCAAGGAGTTGATTCTGATGTGTTCGATTCCGATATATTAAGGACCTACCATCAGGTTGTAAGTGAGTGTATTGGCGAGTTCCCATCGTACTTTAGTGGTTAAGTTACCGTGTAACAAAGCGCTGCTATCGGACAAATTTTCCGCTACGCTCCAAAGTTGCCGTAGAGCGCGGCGTTACCGCAAAGCAGGAGTTCACGGGGACGTGAATCGATTCGTCATTCAGAAGAAACGATAACATAATTCCGATTGTCAGAAAGCATGCTCATTTTCTTGACATTCCAGATTTTCTCTTTATAAAAGATGTAGAAAACTCATGGCAATAGCGTGAGTCAATTGCACTGTTTCTATGGTCGACGACAGTGGCGTAAGTTGTTGAATGTAAAGGTTATATTTGTGCTGTGATATCCAAAAGTGAGGGTTCGAATCCCTCCCTCACCGCCAAATTAAAAAAACCGACCTCAGGGTCGGTTTTTTGCTTTCCGGAAAACACAAACATCGGTGTCGACAACGGCAACAACGACAAAAACAGGTGAGCACTCTCGCCAGACCATCGCCTGTATGAGCAACACCTCCCCGGCACTTCCCATGGAGCAGCTGGTTGGGCATGGGCTTGCTCATCGCCGTTGTGTCATTAGCCGGCATGCCCCCCTTTTCTAACGCTCAGCGACGGGTACCCAGCAAACCACCCTCAGGGCGATGGTGAGGCATGCCACGTCGGCGTCATCTATCTCCTCAGCATGACAGCTTTATGGCAGCCTGAGCGCTCACCACAAGGCTCTGAGCACAGTTTTCCTGTTATCCTCGGCGCACCAGCACCTTACCGCCTCGCGAGAGGCTGTGTCCCGTCCTGAATATGGTTTACACCTTTCCCCCCCAATAAATGGAGAACGCGATGGGACAAGGTGTGAAACGGACACAGCGCGATTACTCACTGACTTTTAAACTGGCACTGGTCGAGCAGATTGAAAAAGGCGAGCTCAGTTGCCAGCAAGCACAAGCCCGATATGGCATTCAGGGCAATTCGACCATTCTGGTATGGTTACGTAAACATGGTCGGCAAGATTGGAGCCAGGGGGCTTCTGTACGTGCCGGCAGGAGCATCACCATGCCTGACCCCGACAACCAGACGCCCGAACAGCGCATCAAGGAACTTGAGCAACAGCTGGCGCTGATGAGCCAGAAGGCCCAGTTCTTTGAGGCCGTCGTCGATGTACTCAAGAATGACTACGGCGTCTCCATCGTAAAAAAGCGACC
>NZ_JAAKPX010000024.1:0-86660 GCF_049172135.1 Aeromonas sp. 603079
GTCCGTTTCACACCTTGTCCCATCGGGCTCTCCATTTATTGGGGGGAAAGGTGTAAACCATATTCAGGACGGGACACATAAAGCTAAAAGAGGGAGGTGTGATACCTCCCTCTTCTCATTGTCAACCATCTTGCGCCGTCGATACATCACAACGAGGTCGCCAATCTCTGTTAGGCACAAAAGCGAAGCCAAACAGATTAGTCAATTTGCACACACTTCAATAGCAAGGCCAACCTCCTGACCAAAAAAACAGAAACATCAACCACGTTGCATTACTTAAAAATTGTGACATTTCACCAATTATTTCTTTTTTTAAAAAAAAGAGGCTCACACACCTCACAAGAAATTATAATTAATTGAAATAAAACAACTTATAAATCTATCACATCCCCTGCACCGACTGTTTTACGTGTTCTTATTCTGATATCCGCCATCAAAAGTGTGAACAGTGGCAACACCAAATGTCAATTAGACACTATTGATTTAAGTATTGAAATACCAGGTAAATCCAGTAATTCATTACAATCATGTCAATAGGAGATGATTGATTTGTCTTGCTAGCACGACAGACACGCATCTCGACCGATCTGTTCATTTGGTTTTCAAGCGTTGAGGGAAGGGTTATGGAAAAGAAGCGTATCTACCTGTTTTGCTCTGCGGGCATGTCCACATCACTGCTGGTCTCAAAGATGAGGGCCCAAGCGGAAAAATATGATGTGCCGGTGCTGATCGATGCCTACCCGGAGACCCTGGCTGGCGAGAAGGGACAGGATGCCGACCTGGTGCTGCTGGGGCCACAAATCGCATACATGCTGCCGGAGATCCAGCAACAGCTGCCGGGCAAACCGGTCGAGGTGATTGACACCCTGCTCTACGGCAAGGTCGACGGGCTGGGCGTGCTGAAAGCCGCCGTCGCCTCCATCAAGAAGAGCCTCGCATAGGTAAGGAGATCCCTGTGAGCAACATCATCGCATCGTTGGAGAAGGTCATACTGCCCATTGCCGTCAAGCTGGGCAAACAGCCTCATGTCAACGCCATCAAGAACGGCTTTATCAAGATGATGCCCCTGACACTGGTCGGGGCCATGTTCGTACTGATCAACAACGTGTTCCTGAGCTTTGGCGAAGGCTCCTTCTTCTACTCCATCGGCGTGCGGATCGATCCTGCCACCATCGCCACCCTGGATGGCCTCAAAAGCATCGGTGGCAACGTCTATAACGGCACTCTGGGGATCATGTCCCTGATGGCCCCCTTCTTTATCGGTCTGGCGCTGGCCGAAGAGCGCAAGAGCGATCCCCTGGCATCGGGCCTGCTCTCGGTAGCGGCCTTTATGACCGTCACGCCGTTCAGCGTGGGCGACGCCTATGCGGTGGGCGCCAACTGGCTGGGCGGAGCCAACATCATCTCCGGCATGCTGATCGGTATCGTCGTGGCCGAGATGTTCGCCTTTATCGTCCGTCGCAACTGGGTGATCACCCTGCCTGACAGCGTGCCGGCCTCGGTCTCCCGCTCGTTCTCCGCGCTCATTCCAGGCTTTATCATCCTCTCCATCATGGGGGTCATCTCCTATCTGCTGAACGATGCGGGCACCAACTTCCACCAGCTGATCATGGACAGCATCGCCAAGCCGCTGTCCAATATGAGCGGTCTGGTCGGCTGGGTCTATGTGGTGTTCTCCTCCTTCCTCTGGTTCTTCGGGGTACACGGCATGCTGGCGCTCACCGCGCTGGAATCCGGCATTCTGTTCCCCTTCGCCCTGGAAAACGTCGCCCTCTACAACCAGTACGGCTCGGTTGAAGCGGCGCTGGAGGCAGGCAAGCAGTTCCACTTCTGGGCCAAGCCGATCACCGACTCCTTCGTCTTCCTCGGCGGTACCGGTGCCACCCTTGGCCTTATCCTGGCCATCTTTATGGTCTCACGCCGCGATGACTACCGTCAGGTGGCCAAGCTGGGCCTGCCCTCCGGTCTGTTCCAGATCAACGAGCCCATCCTGTTCGGCTTGCCGGTCATCATGAACCCCATCCTGCTGGTGCCCTTCATCCTGGTGCACCCGGTACTGATGGGGATCACCATGGCGGCCTACTACGCCGGGATCATCCCTCCCATCACCAACATAGCGCCATGGACCATGCCGACCGGCCTGGGTGCCTTCTTCAACACCAACGGCAGCGTGGCCGCCTTCTGTCTGGCGATATTCAACCTAGGTGTCGCGACCATGATGTATATCCCCTTCGTGCTGATTGCCAACAAAGCGCAGAACGTCATCGATGAAGAAGAGGAGAGCGAAGAGGATATCGCTCTGGCTCTAAAGTTCTGATAACAGCCATTCCAATGACAGCAAGGGAGGAGCAAAACTCCTCCCCTAACAGCCTGGAGAAGTAACCCATGCAGTATCGTTTTCCGGATAACTTCTGGTGGGGCAGCGCCAGCTCGGCCCCGCAGATGGAAGGCGCCGCCAACCGCGGCGGCAAATCCACCAATATCTTTGACTACTGGTTCTCCATCGAACCGCAGCGTTTCCACAACGGGGTCGGCCCGACCGACACTTCCACCTTCTATGACAACTTCGAGAGCGACATCAAGCTGCTCAAGCAGCTGGGGCACAACAGTTTTCGCACCTCCATCTCCTGGTCACGGCTGATCCCGGACGGGGTGGGCGAAATCAACCAGGAGGCGGTCAGCTTCTACAACGCCGTCTTTGACCGGCTGCTGGCCGAGGGGATCACCCCGCTTATCAACCTCTACCACTTCGACATGCCGATGTGCATGCAGGAGCGTGGCGGCTGGGAGAGCCGGGAAGTGGTGGCCGCCTATGTGCGCTACGCCACCCGCTGCTTCGACCTGTTTGGCGGTCGCATCAAGCACTGGTTCACCTTCAACGAGCCGATTGTGCCGGTCGAGTGCGGCTACCTTGGCCACTACCACTACCCCTGCGTGGTCGATTTTGGTCGGGCGGCTACCGTCGCCTACCACACCGCTCTGGCCCATGCCGGTGCCGTGCAGGCCTATCGCGCCTGCCAGCATGATGGCGAGATCGGCATCATCCTCAACCTGAGCCCGACCTATCCCCGCTCGCAGGATCCGGCAGATCTCGCCGCCTCCCGCATCGCGGATCTGCTGCTCAACAAAAGCTTCCTCGATCCTGCCCTGAAGGGGAGCTACGCCCCCGAGCTGGTCGCGCTGCTAGAGCAGTACGACTTGCTGCCGCAGATCGAAGAGGGTGACAAGGCGCTGCTCGCCGCCGGCAAGGTGGATATCCTCGGCATCAACTATTACCAGCCGCGCCGGGTCAAGGCCAAAGAGGTGGCGTGGCAGGGTGTACCGCGCACGCCGGAAGATCTGTTCGACTACTACGAGATGCCGGGCCGCAAGATGAACCCCCACCGCGGCTGGGAGATTTACGAAAAAGGGATCTACGACATCCTCACCGACCTGCGAGTCAACTACGGCAACCTGCCCTGCTACATCTCGGAAAACGGCATGGGGGTCGAAGGGGAAGAGCGCTTTATCGGTCCCGAGGGACGGGTGGAGGATGACTACCGCATCCAGTTCATTCGCGAGCACCTCCAGTGGCTGCATCGCGCACTGGAAGAGGGCAGCGCCTGTCGCGGCTATCACCTGTGGACCTTTATCGACAACTGGTCGTGGCTCAACGCCTACAAGAACCGTTACGGCTTCGTCCGCCTCGATCTGGAGAGCCAGCAGCGCACCATCAAGAAGAGCGGCTACTGGTTTGCCGAGGTAGCGCGCAACCATGGTTTTAATTAACGGTTTCAATTAACGCATTTACGCAAGGAACGACACATGTTCGATCTGGACAACATCACTGAAGAGGCCACCACCAGCAACGATCTGGAAGAGGTGGTAATGGGGCTTATCATCAACTCCGGGCAGGCCCGCAGTCTCGCCTATACCGCGCTGAAAAAGGCCAAGGAGGGGGACTTGGCTGCCGCTCACCAGCTGATGGCACAATCCCGCGAGGCGCTCAATGCCGCCCATCTGGTGCAGACCCAGCTGATCGAGGACGATCAGGGGGAAGGCAAGATCCCGGTCACCTTGGTGCTGGTCCATGCCCAGGATCACCTGATGACCTCCATGCTGGCCCGTGAGCTGATCAGCGAACTGATCGAGCTGCACGAAAAGCTGCAGAACCAATAACCTCCGGACGGGGCGAGAGGCCCCGTCATCTGCCCGCAGATCAGGAAGCGACTCATGAGCGTTAAAACAATCCGGGAAACCGAACTGTTTAACAACAAACCGTTCCACATGTTCATCTACAACAAACAGGTGAGCGGAACCGGTTTGCACCAGCATGACTACTACGAGTTCACCCTGGTACTGACCGGTCGTTACTATCAGGAGGTCAACGGCAAGCGGGTGCTGCTGGAGCGGGGGGACGTGGTGTTTATCCCGCTCGGCTCCCGCCATCAGAGCTTCTACGAGTTCGGCACCACCCGCATCTTTAACGTCGGGATCACCCGTACCTATTTTGACGAGCACTTCAAATACCTGTTGCCGGAACACTTCGTCGCCTCACAGGCCTATCCGCTCAAGAGCGAGTTCCTCAGCTACATCGAGTCGGTGCTGGTCTCGCCGGGGTTTAGGGAAGAGGCGCTGACCGAATTTCTCGAAGTGGTGACCTACGCGGTGATGAACCGGCTGCGTCACTACAAGGACACCTCCGCCAGCGATGATCTTCCGCTCTGGCTCCACGAAACCGTGGAGCGGATGCACGATCGCCCCCTCTTTGCCGAGGATGCGCTGGCCAACATGGTCTCCCTCTGTGGCAAGAGCCAGGAGTATCTGACCAGGGCCACCCGGCGTTACTACAACAAGACGCCGATGCAGATCATCAATGAGATCCGGATCAACTACGCCAAGATGCAGTTGGAGGTGACCAACAACTCGGTGGCCGATATCGCCTTCGAGACCGGCTACAACGACGTCAGCCTCTTTATCAAAAACTTCAAGAAGCTCACCTCGTTTACCCCGGGCAGTTACCGCAAATATCTCTATCCGAAATTCGAAAGTTCAGCCTGAGACCAGCGACTTGCTGACCTAAACAACCCGGTTCAAGAGAACCAATCCATTGTGACCAGCCCCTGCCACAGGCGGCTGCGGCCCCTCTCACCATGAAGACAGAGCGGCCACCATCAAACCTAGAAAGATCGATGAAGAGGGATTTATGAGCGAGAAGATCAAGGTAGTCACCATTGGCGGCGGCAGCAGCTACACCCCCGAGCTGGTCGATGGTTTCATCAAGCGCTATGCCGAGCTGCCCATCAGCGAGCTGTGGCTGGTGGATATTCCCGCTGGCGAAGAGAAACTGAACATCATCTTCGACCTGTGCCAACGGATGATCCGCCAGGCAGGCATCCCCATGACCCTGCACAAAACCCTGGATCGCCGCGAGGCACTAGTGGGTGCCAACTTCGTCACCACCCAGCTTCGCGTCGGCCAGCTGCAGGCGCGGGAGAAGGATGAGCGCATCCCGCTCAGTCACGGCATGCTGGGGCAGGAGACCAACGGCGCAGGCGGCCTGTTCAAGGGGCTGCGAACCATACCGGTCATCTTCGACATCATCCGAGACGTCGAAGAGCTTTGCCCGGATGCCTGGCTGATTAACTTCACCAATCCGGCCGGCATGGTGACCGAAGCGGTGCGCCGTCATACCAACTTCCGCCGCTTTATCGGGGTGTGCAACATTCCGGTCGGTATGCAGATGTTCGTGCGCGATGCCCTCAAACTGACCGAGCAGGATCACCTCTCCATGGATCTGTTCGGCCTCAATCATCTGGTTTTTATCGGCGATGTGCTGGTCAACGGTGAATCCCGCTTTGACGAGCTGCTGGAAGGGGTCGCCGATGGCAGCCTGACCCGCGCCAGCTCGGTCAAGAACATCTTCGATTTGCCGTTCGACCCCGGTTTTATCCGCGGCTTGCGCCTGCTCCCCTGCTCCTACCTGCGTTACTACTTCAAGGAGAAAGAGATGCTGGGGATCGAGATGGGCGAGTTCTACAAGGGCGGTGCCCGGGCTCAAGTGGTGCAGCAGGTCGAGAAGAAGCTGTTCGAGCTCTACCAGAACCCCGATCTGTGCGAAAAGCCCAAGGAGCTGGAGCTGCGTGGCGGCGCCTACTACTCCGATGCAGCCTGCGAAGTGATCAGCGCCATCTACAACGACAAGCAGAGCGAGCACTACGTCATCGTGCCCCATCAGGGCCATGTCACCAATATCCCGGCCGACTGGACGGTGGAGATGAGCTGCCTTATCGGGCGTGACGGTGCCATCCCCCACCCGCGCCTCACCCGCTTTGACGACAAAGTGAACGGGCTGGTGCACCTCATCAAGAGCTTCGAGATAGCCGCCGCCAAGGCTGCCATCAGTGGCGACTTCGATGACCTGCTGCTGGCGATGAACCTCAACCCGCTGATCCACTCCGACAACGATGCCCGCATCGTCGCCCGCGAGCTGTTGCTGGCCCACCGCGAACACCTGCCAAACTTCGCCGCCGCCATCGACGCCCTCGCCTGAGGCCAGCACGCCCCGCCCGAACCGGCGGGGCGCTTAACCGCAAGAGGACTGCCATGAGCAAGAGATTGATCATCAACGCCGACGATTTCGGCCTCTGCCGCGCCCAGAACTACGGCATCGTAGAGGCGTTCGAGCACGGGGTCGTCAGCTCCACCAGCGCCATCGTCACCTCCCCCGCTATCGCACACGCCGCCTGGCTGGCCGAACGCTTCCCCGAATTGCCAGTCGGGCTGCACTTTATGCTCAGCTGGGGGAAGCCGCTCACGCCGCTCACCTCGCTGGTGAACGAGCAGGGCGAGCTCAACAAGGGGATCTGGCACAAGAGCGAGGCGGGAGAGCTGGATCTGGCCGAGATATCCGGTGAGCTGGCGAGTCAGTATCAGCGCTTTGTCGCGATTTTCGGCAAGCAGCCGACCCATATCGACAGCCACCACCATGTTCATATGTTGCCGACACTCTACCCGCTGGTGGAGGCTTTCGCCAAGGCGCATGGCCTGCCCCTTCGCATCGACCGGGGCGAAATAGCCCGCCACGGCCTGACCGTCACCCACCCGCAGAGCTGCGATCGGTTCGACGACCGCTTCTACGGCGCGCAGCTGACCCAAGCCAGCCTGCTGCAACTGCTCGATGAGACCAGTGAACTGGGGGCCCATTCGCTCGAGATCATGTGCCACCCTTCCTTTGTCGATCTTGAAATGCAGGGCAGCTCCTACTGCCAGCCCCGCCTCAACGAACTGGCGATCCTGACCGACCCGTCCCTGCCCGCCCTTATCGCCGAGCGCGGTTACCGCCTCGCCAGCTATCGGGAGTGGCAATAGCCGCAGGCCATCAGGTGGACCGGTAAAAACCGCAGATGCAAAAAGCCCAAGCGGGTGACCGCTTGGGCTTTCTCTTTGAATATGGCGGAGGAGGTGGGATTTGAACCCACGGATGGTCGCCCATCGCCGGTTTTCAAGACCGGTGCATTCAGCCGCTCTGCCACCCCTCCGAACGGCGTGCATACTACGCTAAGCCCTTGTTCATATGCAATACATATTTCCTGTGGGATAGTGTGCGGGAGCAAAATGGCAGGTGGCTTGAAATTGTTCCTCGTCATCCCTATTTGTTCTACATACAATGCGTAAACATGCAGTAACAAACAGCGATCACGAGGCGGCTGCTCGCCGTCTCACCCGGACATCAAGAGGACACCCAAGATGGATACCCGTTCTATCTACACTGGCACCCAAAGTGCCGTACGCGATACCAACAAGGTGCTGCGTAACACCTATATGCTGCTCTCCCTCACTCTGGGCTTCTCTGCCGTGGTGGCGGGCATCGCGACCGTAATGAACATGCCGCCGCTGCACTGGGCCATCTTCCTCATCGGCGTATACGGTCTGATGTTCCTGACCGAGAAGAATCGCAACAACGGCATGGGGCTGGTCTTCACCTTCGCCCTGACCGGTCTGCTGGGCTATAGCCTGGGCCCCATCATCAACATGTACATGAACAATGGTGGTGGCGAGATCGTGATGACCGCCCTTGGCGGCACCGCGCTCACCTTCTTCGGTCTGTCGGCCTATGCCCTGACCACCAAGCGTGACCTCTCTTTCATTGGCGGCATGCTGTTCGTCGGTTTCTGGGTACTGCTGGTGGCCATGATTGCCAACATCTTCCTGCAGATGAGCGCCCTGAGCCTGGCACTGTCCGCCATGTTCATGCTCTTCTCCTCCGGCGCCATCCTGCTGACTACCCAGCAGATCGTGCGCGGCGGCGAGACCAACTACATCTCTGCCACCGTGACCCTGTATGTCTCCATCTACAACATCTTCCTGAGCCTGCTGAGCCTGCTTGGCGGCAACCGCAACTAATCAGAAACCCCGCTTCGGCGGGGTTTTTATTGGCGCCGATTTTTGTCAGGATAAGTTGTAAATCAAGGATATGAAGCGAAGTGGCCCTGATTTGGATCAGGGCCACTTCGCGCTTGGCGGGTTACTATCTCGCTCTCGTTTCGATCAAGGGTTTCACCTGTCTCATGCCGATGGATCTCTCTGGCCTGCTGCGCCGACTGCTGATTGATAGTCACATCGATTTTGCTTCGCTCAAGGGTGGTGCCTAGCATGCCCATGGAATTCTCCGGTTTGTTACGCCGACTGCTGACCGATAGTCACATCTACTTCGCCCTCAAGGTGCTGCTGGCCATTCTCGGTCTGCTCGCCTTCACCCTGGCCACCGGCAATATCCAGCTCACCGTGCTGCTCTCCCTCGGGGTCGTGGCGGGTGCCATTGCCGAAACCGACGACAGCCTGTGGGGACGCCTTAAAAACCTCGCCATGACGCTGATTTGCTTCATGTTTGCGTCCCTGTGCGTGCAGTATCTCTACCCCACCCCCTGGCTGTTTGCCATTGGGCTCGCCAGCTCCACCTTTATCTTTGTGATGGTGGGGGCCCTCGGTGCCCGCTACGCCACCATCAGCTTTGGCTCGCTGCTGATCGCCATCTACACCATGCTGGGGGCCGCCAAGGCGCCGGATCTCTTCTACCAGCCGCTGGCACTCGGCGCCGGCGCCCTCTGGTACGGGCTGGTCTCGTTTATCTGGCTCTGGCTGCTGCCCTACAAGACCCTGCACGAGCAACTGGCCCAGAGCTACTTCGCCCTTGGCCGCTACCTGCTGGAAAAGTCCCGCTTCTTCCCGGCGGACGAGCACGGCGCCCAGGCCATTCGCCACAATCTGGCCCAGCTCAACATCAATCTGGTGAGCGCGCTGACCCTCACCAAGTCGGCCCTCAACGCCCGCCTGAGCCGCCGCCATCCGGCGAGCCCCGAGCTGGCCAGCCTGCTGCGCCTCTATCTTCTGGCGCTGGAGATTCACGAGCGCGCCACCTCCAGCCACTATCCCTACAGCCGGTTGGAAGCGGAGCTCAAGCAAGGCATCGTACTGGAAGGATTTCAGGAGGTGTTCCTGCAACTCTCCGAGGCATGCCAGCGGCTCGGTTACGCCATTCTGGTGCACAAGCCCTACGCCCATAACAAGCGCATCCACTGGACGCTGGAGGCCCTAGGCGATCAGCTGGAGTTCACCAATCTCAAGCAGCACTACCCGAAAACCCTGCTGACGCCGATGAAATTCCTGCGCCGCAATCTGGCCAGCATCAACCAGTTGCTGGGCAGCGCCGAAGTGCTGCAAAACCCCGAGCAGCCGGAGCAGGATCTGCCAGCGCTGGCGCGCCCCCTCCGCCTGCCGCTGCTAGCCCAGCTCAAGCAGCACCTCACCTTGCACTCCATGGTGTTTCGCCACGCGCTGCGTTTGTCGCTCGGACTGGTGATCGGCTACGGCATACTGCAAACCTTTGATATGGATAAGGGCTACTGGATTTTGCTGACCGTGCTGTTTGTCTGCCAGCCCAGCTACAGCGCCACCCGCCGCCGACTGGTGCAGCGGATGCTCGGCACCTTCGCCGGCATACTGGTGGGCATTCCGGTGCTCTGGCTGTTTCCCGAGCTGCACGTCCAGCTGGTGGTGATGGGGCTGGCCGCTTTCCTCTTCTTTACCCAGGTGCGCAACAACTACAGCGCCGCGGTCTGCTTTATCACCCTCTACGTGCTGATGGCGTTCAATCTGCTCGATGGCATCGGCTTTGCCATTCTCGGGCCACGGCTGCTCGATACCCTGCTCGGCTGCCTGATCTCTTACGGGCTGGTGGCCTGGCTCTGGCCGGACTGGCAGTACAAGCGGCTGCCGACGCTTATCGCCAATTCGCTCTCGGCCAACGCCCGCTACCTCTCAGCGGTGCTGGCGAGCCTCAAGCAGCAGCGAGACGAGTCCATCGACTATCGGGTGGCGCGCAAGAGCGCCCATCTGGCAGACAGCGAGCTGGCCACCGCCTGGCAGAGCATGCTGGTGGAGCCGCAAAAGCGCCGCCGCTTCCTCGATCTCTGCTTTACCCTCACCTGGCGCAACCATGCCCTGCTCTCCTACATTTCGGCGCTGGGGGCCCATCGCGACAAGCTGGAGGCCATCAGCGGGCTGGATGAGGTGCGCCACCACATCTGCCACACCCTGGAGCAGGCCGCCGGACATCTGGCGGGCAACCCCTCCAGTTCCATCGGTGGTCAGTGCCCGGTGATAAGTCCGGACAGCAGCGAGGAGCAGCTGATGCTGACCCAGCAGCTCAACCTGATCAGCGAGCTGGCGGATCAGCTGCTGCATCTGGCCAACGAGAGTCGGTTGCTCACCGGGGATCAAGGCGCTACCATGCCCGCCCAATCCTGATAGCCCCATTAGCGAGGAGCCCTCATGTCTGCGCCCGAAAAACATCAGCTGGAATTCAACGGCCAACTCATCGAGACCGATGCCAAGGGCTACCTGCTCAACAGCAACGACTGGAGCGAGGAGCTGGCGCTGGTACTGGCTGCGCAGGAGGGGATCACGCTTGAGGAGCCGCACTGGGAAGTGGTGCGCTTTGTGCGCGCCTTCTATCTGGAGTTCAACACCTCCCCCGCCATCCGCGCGCTGGTCAAGGCGATGGAGAAGCAGTACGGCCCCGAGAAGGGCAACAGCCGCTACCTCTACAAGCTGTTCCCGGAAGGGCCCGCCAAGCAGGCGACCAAGATTGGCGGCCTGCCCAAGCCGGTAAAGTGCATCTGATCCCATGCATCTCATCCCATAACAACGGGGGCCGAAACTGCGGCCCCCGTTGTTTTTCATGCGTCTTTCTCACGCACCGCGCATTCATGCCACGCGCACTTCCAGCCAGCCTTATCCCCGCTTGTCAGCCAGCACGACCAGCTGCTCCGCCAGCCGGTGACCATGCAGGTAGGAGGCGATCAGCTCGCTATCCGCCTTGCCGATTTCAACCTGCTGATACCAGTGCTCCAGCATGGCGGCAAAGCCGCGCTGGGCCAGCACCGGCTGCCAGTCGCTGGGGCTAAGCATCTCGGCCTGCTTATCGCGGGCGATGATGCCGCGAGTGCAGTTCTCAAGGTGCAGGGAGAGGTTGTCGCCGTAGGCATCGATGCGCTCCTCGGTGATCCCGGCGCTGCGGTTCATGCTGCCGCTGATGGCACGATCGCCGCTCTGCCAGCTGACGCTTACCCCGGCCAGCAAGCTGTTGTCCTGCGCACAGGGGCGCAATACCGCATGAACGTCGCCGCCCGGCACGGCGCCATAGAAGCAGAGGCTGTCGAGCACATGGATAAAGTCGTCGAACAGAAAATCCCGCGCCTTGCCCGGCAGAGCGAAGCGGTGTTTTTGCCAGTTAAGCTCGGTGAGCGGCTGGGCACGGGCAGCATCCATGGCGGGCAGATAGCGGCGGTTGAAACCGGTAAAGAGGGCGCAGTCTTGCGCGATGGCGAGGTTGGCCAGTCCCTCGGCCTCGGCCAGATTGTCGCACAGGGGCTTGTCGACAAAGGTGGGGATCCCTGCGCGCAGGCACTGCTCGGCCAGCTCGCGGTGAACGGCGGTAGCGGCGTGGATCATCACGGCGTCGGGACGGCTGGCCAGCAGGGCCGCCACATCGGTAAAGCACTCGGCGACCCGATACTGGCGGGCCAGCTTCTCCAGCACCGCCGGATTGCGGGTACAGAGCAGCGGGGTGATCCGCTCGTCGCTCGCCAGCAGCGGCAGATAGGCTTTCTGGGCGATATCCCCCAGACCAATCATGGCAATGCGCATCTCAACTCCTTTTCACTCGATAACGGACAAGCGGATAACTGCCCGCACCATCGCAGGATTTGTCCCGCAGATCCAGCCTGCCGTTAGCGCGTTCGCTGGTGGCGGCCGCTCTGTGCAAACGGCAACGTTATTTGGGCATGGCAAGATCGCAGACCGACTTGATCACCTCGGCCAGCCACTCGATGGCGAGATTGCCCTGACTTTTGCGGTGTCTGCCAACCACCACCTCGAACTGCTGCGGCGCCCCGGCCAGCTCCAGCATGCGAAAATCGCCGAGGGTGGCGATGGCCGACGGAATGCAGGCCGCTACGTCATTGACCGACATAAGAGAATCAAATTGGGACACCCACCTTTTGGAGCAAGCCACTATTAGGCTACTTGCAGGCCCAATAAGGGGTGTGTATCCGAGCTGATGCCTGCAAAAATAGGCTGGTGGGAGAGATTGTCAGGTTTAGAAAGCAACAGCCCCTGCACAGCCATTTATTGGACTATGTGCAATACCCGGAGCTATCAGCAGGGTGGATGCAAAGCTATCACAGCCTTGGTTGATGGCATCGTCGCTGGCCACAGTGGCGGGCAAACTGCTGACATTGATATCTGTCTCCCACCACTCTGATCCCTTGTCGCCTGAACAGCGTCACCTGCTTCAACCAGCGAACAGCATCGAGTCCCAATCGTTCCAGAATGGGTCCAAATTGGGCCGGAATATGACCCCGCTTGTCGGGCCGAATAGCACGACCAGTCCAATCAACCAGCATCAGGTAGTCGCTGAAGGCATAAGGCAGCTCTTCAGGCTTACCCTGGCGGGCAAACGGCAGCAAAAGTGGTGGCAAAACCTCAGTAGTAGCAGGCGCGTCAAGGCGCTGTTTGATACTGGTGTATTCACTCTGCTCTGGCCGATCGGTCAACGCAGCTCGTATCGGATTGAGGTCAACATACGCCATACAGGCCAACAAGGCGGATTCGGTGAGCAAAGCCTGACTCTTGAAGCGCCCCTCCCAGAAATGGCCCTTGCAACCATCTTCCTGATTGGCCTGACGGGCCAGATTTTCATTGAGTAGCCGAATAAACCAACTTATGGAGTGAAGCCGCTCCCGCCATTGGGCCAGCAATTGCTGCACGACAGCCAGCTCAGGCTCGATCAACATCTCCCCCTGATACCAGCGCCTGACCAAATGCGGCCACTGGAATAGCGCCGCCCAGCGCTCAGCCACCTCCCGCTCACTCCAGTTGGCTGCGGTATCGGGCTCCACCTTGAGCACCAGATGATAATGATTGCTCATCACCGCATAAGCACAAATGCCAATTGCAAACAGCCGCGATAGTTGCCCCAACTTGTCGACCACCCACTGACGCCGATGCTCATAACTCTGGCCAGAATGGGCATCGTCACCACACAGAAAGGCTCGCCGCACACAGCGGCTGACCACATGGTAGTAAGGCGTATCCTGCAAGCTGATTTGACGTGAACGGGCAATGGTCATGGCACATCCCTCAACGGTGACCTCTTAAGTCAAGAACAGCCCTACGCCACTGTCAAAAAGGTGGGTGTCCCGAAAAAATGAAGTGCTCTATGTCGATGCCTGATACGGTTCAGGTGTGAACCGAATGCCTTTGTAATGCCTTGTCGATGTTTTTCCTCTTCCCCGAAAGCGCCAGCTCTCGGGGCTTTTTGCATCAACAAGGTGGGGGTTCCGAAAAAGAGATTCTCTCCCTTTGCTTACTGCTTTATCAGAAGTCATCAGCCTGTCATCTGGCTGACATCCCGCGGTCATTTTCAAGCCATAGAGTTTTTCACTTATTTTTCATATGGATAGATAAGGAACATCATGACTTTCCCGCGCTCTTCTTATGTGGCTTTGGCCGTCTCGCTGGTCTTGCTTGGTGGCTGCCAGTCAGAGAACGAATCGTCTGCCGACAGCCAGGACAAAACCGCCTACCAATACAGCACCAAAGCGGTCTACAGCCCGCAGCAGCAGGCGGAGAGCTACGAGCCAGCGCCCCAGGGGTTCAGCCCGGTCTTTACCGAGATGGTGGCGCGCCACGGCTCGCGCTCCCTCTCCAGCCCGAAATATGATGTGCTGACCAAGCTGGTCTGGGAAGAGGCGCAGCGTCAGGGGGCGCTCACCACTCTCGGGCAGGGGCTGGGAGGCAAGGTCGATCTGGTGACGGCCGCCAACCAGAAACTGGGTTACGGCCTGCTCTCGGCGCTGGGCAAGGAGGAGCACGCCAATCTCGCCACCCGGCTGGCGGCGCGGCTGCCGACCCTGCTCAACAGCAGCGAGCCCCACTGCATCAAGGTGGTCACCTCGGGCAAGGACAGGGCCAACGAAAGCGCCTTCTACTTTATGGAGAGCCTCAAGCGCGACGTGAACTATGTCAGCGACTCGGCGCAGTGCTACCTCACGCAAGATGACCCCTCGAAGATCGACAAAAAGCTGGTCAACAAGTTCGAGCTCTACTTCCACAAGACTACGCCCGAAGGGGATTACGCCCGCTACCTGCCCGCCTATGAGAGCTACCTGCGCTTTATCGGCGACGAAGATGCCGGAATCGCCCCGGCCCCCGAGCTGGCCAGGGTGCTGGATCAGCTTAAAAACCTGAGCAAGACCAAAGAGATGGCTCGCAGCATGCTGGAGCGTATCTACAGCAAGGGGTTTGTCGACTATCTGGCGGGCGGCGTCGAGTTTGTCGTTGTCAACCCGGAAGATGGCGGCATGACCTATGTGCGCGACGAGGTGGATGCGGCCCTGATGCTCTACAACCTCTTTATCATCGGCCCCGGCATGATCCGCGAAGCGCAGGCACAGGGCAGCGAACCCTGGGCGCTGGAGCAGTTCCTCACCCCGGAAGAGTCGGCCTGGTTCTCCTACCTCTCCGATGCGGAAGATTTCTACGAAAAGGGGCCGAGCTTTGCCAACCAGAGCGCCCCCTACGCCATTGCCCAGCCGCTGCTCGACGGCCTGTTTGGCGAGGTGCAGCGTCAGGTAGTGGAGGGCGAGCAGAGCCGACGGGCCACCCTGCGCTTTGCCCACGCCGAAGCCATTATCCCCCTCGCCGCCCTGATGAAGCTGGAAGGGAGCCGTCAGGGGGCCAGCCCGGATCAGCTGTTCAGCCAGCAAAACAACGAGTGGCGCGGCGGCTGGGTCTCCCCCTATACCGCCAATATTCAGTGGGATATCTACCAGAACGGGCAGCGGCAGGTGCTGGTCAAGATGCTCTACAACGAAAAGGAGATCGCCTTTAAAACCGGCTGCCAGCCCTACCAGAGCGGCAGCCACTACTACGACTTCGAGGAGCTCAAGCGCTGCTACGGCTATAACGGCTAACCCCTAGCGCGCCGGATATGGCAATCACAAAGGGCGACCAGCAGGTCGCCCCAATCCACTCCCCTTCCCTGCTTGTCAAAGCGGGATATGGCTATAAAGCCGCCTTCCGGCTCCATTTGCTGATCAAGCTCAAAAAACGATTAATTTCTGATAGTTGCCTCATTTATTAACTCGCTTCAGCAGTTTCGTTTGGCTTACCATAGCCATCTAGAACCTGTTGAACTGCGATGGGTTACTGCCAGCGCGGGTCAATTGAGCATATTGGAAGCTGTAATCCACGGGCGGTAGCGTGAGATTCATACAGAAAGGTAGGTGTCTCAGATTTCGCAGGATGGCCACCGATCACCGTCCGGTTAGCTGCAAGGTCACAGAAAATGAGGAGTTTGGTAGAGGTCAAAAAATTAGGCTCTTATGACAAATTCATCATTTAATCTCTCGTCTCGGTAGTTTCGTTTGGCTTACCATAGCCATCCAGAACCTGTTGACTGGTTATGGGTTGCTGCCCATTACCAGTCAAAGGGGCATATTGGAAGCTGTCATCCATGAGCGGTAGCATGGGATTTGATAATGATACACCTCACACAAAAAGGTGGGTGCCCCAAATTTCTTCTATGTTGAAAAATATATAGTTAACATCGTTAATATAGAGAGGGAATTATGCCACTTAGTAATGAATGGGAATACATGCATCTAACACCATCAGGTTGGGTACAAGGAAGTATGAAGCTAGACTTTCAAGGTACTCGAGATATTGCTGTTCCTGAAGATGCTGTTTTGACAGCATACCGGAAAGTGTACGTTGGAGCTATTGGTGCAAAACCAGAGGTTACCGAAGAAACAACACCCCTATCTAAAGACTCAGACTTTATTGAAGAACTACTATTGAAATATGGCAAGCCCCAATTTGGAGTTTGATATTAGATAGAATTAGTTCTCCATGTTTAGCCCCGAAGGCATTACTACTCTAGGCTCTAGGGGCCTTATATTAACACCATTATTAAGATAAAAAGTAGTCTATTCAGACTTCAGCTGTTTAGCCAGAAAAATAACAAATAAGGTTGTGGCTGATTTGATCCAGTTATCCCCTGACTAAAAACACAGCCTTTGGTCTTATTTATAGAACAAGTTAAAGCATTATATTCTTATAATTGTAAGATTCGTTTTAACATTTTAACTTGGCTTATCTCATAGCCATCTAATACCTGTTGACCTCGCTGGTCAATTTCGTAAATTGGAAGCTTTGATCTATTAGCAGCAGCGTGAGATTTTGTGGAGTAACGCCCCAAACAGAAAGGCGTGTGTACGAGTCCTTTATAAAATCACCCTTAATCAAACAAATTAAAAAGAAATTAGAACATGCTAGAAAACATATTAGTAACCGAAACCTTCAAAGCAACTATTTCAGAAGCCATCAGTTTTCTTAAAGCTAAGTCTAGTGCATTCAAAAAACTAGACAAAATAAACACAATTGATATTTATCAAAAAGCAGCAAATGTTGAAAACGTAAAAACTTTTTGGCAAATTGACAAGAGTGTTAATCTTAACGAATTTTATTACCCATCAAAAATCACTGTAGATGGAAACATCATTAGCGTTCACTCCTTAGATATATTCCCTGAAAATTGCAAGGTAGTCATCCAAGGAACTGCCGGACAAGGAAAGTCAATCTTATTGCGATACCTAGCCGGTGCAAGACTAAAAGAAGGAAAAACTATTCCTCTTTTTATTGAGCTAATGAAAATAACAGAGAAAAATAGTATTCAATCTACAATTGTAAGTTCAATTAATGACCTTGGCTTTAATATTGAAGAAAAAGATTTGGACCTTATTTATTCCTCTAATAAATTTACATTATTACTTGATGCTTTCGACGAAATACCAGAAACATGCTTGCGAGAAACATTAAGTTACTTGGACAGCCTGTGTTCAAAATATCGAAACCAACAAATTATAATTAGCTCACGCCCAGGTGCTGATATTCAAAAAATTTCATTCTTTTCAGTATATGACCTAGAGCCTTTACAACCAAGTGACTTCAAACCTATTTTGCTAAAGTTTTTTAATAAAAACGAAGCAACTGTTCATCAGATACTCAAATCCCTACACGAAAACAGCAGTGAAATAGCCAGATTAATTACAACTCCACTGCTACTTACTTTACTAGCTGTCACCTATAAGACCTATACAAAAATACCATCACAGCTACATGAGTTTTATGAAAACATCTTTTACCTTCTGGTTAATAGACATGACTCCACAAAACCTGGATTTAGAAGAGAATATAAGTCAGGCCTAAATGAAAAGCAGCTGGAAGAGTTATTCTGTGCATTTTGTTTTTATTGTACAATAGAAGACAAAACCTCTCTTTCTAGACAAGAAGCTCTAGCTATCAGTAAAAGATCAATTCAATTTACTAGAGTGACGCCAAGTTCAGATTTTTCATTTTTAAATGACTGCATTAAAAACACATGCCTTCTGTTAGAAGAGGGATTTCGATACCATTACATTCATAAAAGTATTAGAGAATATCATGCATCAAGATTCATCAGTTCAAGTCCTATTGAGTTAAAGGAAAAGTTTTATACGATAGCAAAGGAAAACCCATACAGATATAAAGTTGAACTAGATTTCCTCAAAGTTATAGATGATCACTATTTTCAAAAATACTTTTTATTACCTTCATACAACGAGATGCTCTTAGAAGTAAATATTGGGGAGAATTTGCGCAGTGTAAATTTAAAGGATGTGCTATCTGGTGTTACCGTATATTTTAGCGAAAAAGAACATAACTTAATCCACTCTGTTTCTCTTGGACATCTTAAAATTCTAAACTTCATATACATGCGGCAACTTAGAAACAATTTTCTAAGAGATATTATTGACACACTTTACATTTCTGATTTTGATAATAAAGAACATCAGCAATATATGTCTGCTTTAGATGTGATCGATATACTTGGACTCACTAACGACTTTGAATTAGCAGCTAATAACTACATAAAAGAGATTTTTGAATATCGCGCTGAGATAAAAGTGAAATTAGAACAAAAAAACAAATTAATATCTGACCTTTGCTTTTAATTCCCATAGAAAATTATACTTTTCAATCTTGTTAAAAGGCGACCATCCGGTCGCCTTTTTATTTCTATCGCTTTCCAATCAGGAAATATTACCGCGCCGGTCGCTTGGCACCATTTCCTTTGGCCGCAGGCTTGCTGCCCTGAGCGGCGGGTTTGGCCCCCGGCTTGGCAGAGCCTGCGCGGGTCGGTGCCTTGCCCTTATGGGCTGGTTTTCCGGCAGGTTTGCCCTGACCAGTGCCCTGCGCAGCGGGCTTGCCGTTGCCCGAGCCTTTCTGGAGCTGAGAGCCGACCGGTTTGCCATTGCCCACCTTGCCGCCATTTCTGCTAGTTGACGGGGCATTGCCTGCTCCAGCCTCGCTGCGGGCGGCCTTGTTGCCCGCCCCATTGCCGCGCTGATGGGCAATGTTACTGTGGCGAGTCAGGGCCGGTTTTAGCCCCTTGCCGCTGGCGGCGTGTTCGTTGCGCCGCTCATTCCTACCTTCTGGCGGCACCAGACAGCCGGGGCCATTGCCAATCAGGTGGCCCTTGCCCATGGCGAGCAGGGCTTCGCGGATCATCGGCCAGCCAGCGGGGTCGTGGTAGCGCAGCAGCGCCTTGTGCAAACGGCGACGGCGCTCGCCCTTGGCGACAAACACATCGCCACCGGTGCGGCTCACCTTGTTTAACGGGTTTTTCTCCGTGTAATACATGGTGGTAGCGTTGGCGAGCGGCGACGGGTAGAAGTTCTGCACCTGATCGAGCTTGAAGCGGTTCTCTTTGACCCAGAGCGCCAGATTGATCATGTCTTCATCTGTGGTGCCCGGGTGGGCAGAGATAAAGTAGGGGATCAGGTACTGCTGCTTGCCCGCCTCTTTGGAGTATTTGTCGAACAGCTCCTTGAACTGGTAGTAGCTGCCCATGCCCGGCTTCATCATCTTGGAGAGCGGGCCCTCCTCGGTGTGTTCCGGCGCGATCTTGAGGTAGCCGCCGACGTGGTACTTGGCCAGCTCCTTGATATAGCGGGGATCTTCGACCGCGATGTCGTAACGCACGCCGGAGGCGATCAGGATCTTCTTGATCCCCTTGAGGTCGCGCGCCTTGCGATAGAGGTTGATGGTCGGGCTGTGGTCGGTGTCCATGTGCGGGCAGATGGTGGGCCAGACACAGGAGGCGCGACGGCAGGTCTGCTCGGCCTTGGGGCTCTTGCAGCGCAGCTTGTACATGTTGGCGGTGGGGCCGCCCAGATCCGAGATGACCCCGGTAAAGCCCGGCACCTTGTCGCGGATATCTTCGATCTCTTTCAAGATCGACTCTTCCGAGCGGCTCTGGATGATGCGCCCTTCGTGCTCGGTGATGGAGCAGAAGGAGCAGCCGCCAAAGCAGCCACGCATGATGTTGACCGAGGTCTTGATCATCTCGAAGGCCGGGATCTTCTCGTTGCCATAGGCCGGGTGCGGCACCCGCTGGTAGGGCAGGCCGAATACGCCGTCCATCTCCTCGGTTTCCAGCGGGAAAGCGGGCGGGTTGACCCAGACGATGCGATCGCCGTGAGCCTGTGACAGGGCGCGGGCACAGCCGGGGTTGGTCTCGTGGTGCAGAATGCGCGAGGCGTGGGCGTAGAGCACCTTGTCCTCTTTGACCCGCTCGAACGCCGGCAGCTTCACATAGGTTTTTTCCCACGGCTTGGGCTTGGGCGGCTGCACCAGCACAGGCTGGGCTTCCTGCGCGGCAGGGGCCGCGTCGGTGGCATCGTCCGAGCAGGGTGCCCCTTCCATATAGGGGTTCATGATGGGATCGATGCGGCCAATCTGGTCGAGCTTGCTCGAATCCACCCCTTTCCAGCCCGGCAGCGGCTCCTTGCGGATGACGGCGGTGCCGCGAATATCCTGCATGGTGTCGATGCTCTCCCCCGCTGCGATGCGGTGGGCCACTTCCACCAGCGGCCGCTCGGCGTTGCCGTAGATGAGGATATCGGCCTTGGCATCGAGCAGAATGGAGCGGCGGATGGTCTCGGACCAGTAGTCGTAGTGGGCGATGCGGCGCAGGGATGCCTCGATGCCGCCGATAACCACCGGCACCTCCTTGAAGGCCTCCTTGCAGCGCTGGGTATAGACCAGAGTGGCGCGATCCGGCCGCTTGCCGCCCACATCCCCCGGGGTGTAGGCGTCGTCGTGGCGCAGCTTTTTATCAGAGGTGTAGCGGTTGATCATGGAGTCCATGTTGCCCGCGGTCACCCCGAAGAAGAGGTTCGGTTTACCCAGACGCATAAAGTTATCCTTCGATGACCAGTCCGGCTGGGCGATGATGCCGACCCGAAAGCCCTGCGCTTCCAGCATTCGGCCGATGACCGCCATGCCGAAGCTCGGGTGATCCACGTAGGCATCCCCCGTCACCAGAATGACATCGCAGCTGTCCCAACCCAGCTTGTCCATCTCTTTGCGGGACATGGGCAGGAAGGGCGCCGTGCCGTAGCACTCGGCCCAATAGCGGGGATAGGAGAAAAGGTTGGGTACCGGCTGCATTTTGAACACCTGGAAAAATTCGGGTCGCGCATTATACCGGTTGCGGCCAAGGGGAGCGATGGCTTTTTGTCCCCAGCATTCGCGCGGGAAAAGGCGCTTTGCCATCCAACACCCGCATCACGCCACCACAAACAAGCACGCCCGCAGGATGAGTGCGGGCGATCTTTGACTGCAACTGCCGCACGGTGAGCAGGGCAAATGCCGAGGGCTCACCGCCTGAATGGTTACTGACTCAAATCCTTGTCGATCCAGTATTTGGAGCCGGAGATGTTGGCATCGAACAGCAATCCCTTCTCGCCGATCTGGTAGATGGCCATGCCGCCGTTGTATTTGGCGGTAAGCTCGGCGCTCTCCTTGCCAGCTACCACACCCACTTCGGAAGTCGCCTCCCAACCCTGGGTCACGAAGGCATCGAATCTGGCCTTGTCTTCAAACAGGATCACCTGCTGATAGAACTTGCCACCGATACCGGCCGCCAGCCCCGCGCCAAACATCTTCATATAGGTGTGTTTGCCACTCTTGCGATTGATGGCCACCCCGGCGCCCTGATTGGTATGCAGCATCAGGGAGAACTTGCGCGAATCGAATACTGCGTAGCCATACGCCTTGTCAAACAGCAACTTGGCTGAAGGCTGTTCATTGAACAGGCGCACCAGTGCCGTGTCGGCCATGGTGTTGAGCGCCACCCGCGCCTCCTGCGGGGTTTTGGGCTCCAGCATCTCGTCGAGCTTCTTGTCGGCTACCTTCAGCCACTCCTTGCCAGTGGCGATGCTCTTGTCGGTCCAGACCCCGGCGGTATTGAACGCCTCTTCACCCCAGGCAGAGATGGAGGCCCAGCTCTTTTTGGAGAAGTCGCTGACATCCTGCCATACCTCCTTGCTAGTCTCACTCACGGCGGTGCCGAGATCGGCGGCGGCAGCCTTCAGTTTCTCCCAGTCGGCATGGCTGGGTGACACCACCAACGTCAGTGACAGGGCCAGCAACCAGTTACGCTTGTTCATTTTTTCACTCCCGTATTGTCGAGTGTCTGGGTTACCCGGTGCGATCCCCTACAACGGGCTACCCGGTGAAAATCACTCCCGCATTATCGGAAGGGGAATCCGGTTAAGCAATCATTGAGTCCTGTTTATCCCGCCAAAGCGCGACAGCCGTTAATAAAAAGGCTGCTCATCAGAGAGGAGCAGCCTTGTTGAACACTGTGAAACCGGACGGGCTTATTCGACCATCATCACCTTGCAGGTGTTGGTACTGCCGACGGTTTCCATCTTGTCACCGTGGGTCAGCAGTACCATGTCCCCGCTTTGCAGCAGCCCCTTATCCTTGAGCACGGCCAGCGCGTCGCGGCACACTTCGTAGACCGGTTTGGTCTCGTCACCGTCGAACAGCACCGGGGTCACACCACGGTAGAGGTTGGCCCAGGCCAGGGTCTTGTTGTGGGGGGACATGGCGAAGATCGGCAGACCGGAGCTGATACGGGACATCAGCAGCGGAGTGGTGCCCGATTCGGTCAGCGCCACGATCGCCTTGACCCCTTCCAGGTGGTTGGCTGCGTACATGGTGGACATGGCAACCGCCTCTTCCACCGAGGTGAAGGTGTAGCTCATGCGGTGGTTGGAGACGTTCAGGCTCGGGTGCTTTTCGGCACCGACACAGACGCTCGCCATGGAGGTGACCGTCTCGATGGGGAACTGACCGGCAGCGGTTTCGGCAGAGAGCATCACCGCATCGGTACCATCCAGCACGGCGTTGGCGACGTCCATCACTTCGGCACGAGTCGGCAGCGGCGCGTTGATCATCGATTCCATCATCTGGGTGGCGGTGATCACCACACGGTTGAGACGACGGGAGTGACGGATCAGCTTCTTCTGTACACCAACCAGCTCGGGGTCACCGATCTCGACGCCCAGATCGCCACGGGCAACCATAACGGCATCAGAGCCGAGGATGATATCTTCCATCGCTTCGTCAGTGGCGACGGTCTCAGCGCGCTCGACCTTGGCCACGATCTTGGCATTGGAGCCAGCTTCGCGAGCCAGCTCGCGGGCATAACGCAGGTCATCGCCGCAACGGGGGAAGGAGACCGCCAGATAGTCCACGTTCATGCGGGCAGCAGTCTTGATATCTTCCTTGTCCTTCTCGGTCAGCGCCGGCGCGGAGAGACCGCCCCCTTTCTTGTTGATGCCCTTGTTATTGGAGAGCGGGCCAGCCACGGTGACAGTGGTCAGAATACGTGTGCCTTCGACGCTCTCTACTTTCAGCTGCACACGGCCATCATCCAGCAACAGGATATCGCCCGGCACTACATCGTTTGGCAGGCTCTTGTAGTCGATACCAACCTGCTCCTGACAGCCTTCACCCTTGCCTAGGGCTGCATCCAGCACGAACTTGTCACCGATGGCGAGATAGATCTTGCCATCCTTGAAGGTGGATACACGGATTTTCGGGCCTTGCAGGTCACCCATGATGGCAACGTGGCGGCCGAGCTTGGCAGCAATGTCACGCACCTGATTGGCGCGCTGGATATGATCTTCAGGAGTGCCGTGAGAGAAGTTCATCCGCACCATGTCGGCACCAGCGCGGATAATCCCTTCGAGGATCCCTTCGCGGTCGGTGGCCGGACCAAGTGTGGTTACAATCTTTGTACGTCTAGGCATGAAAGACTCCAATATGAAGTTGAGATAACTTGAGATTCTGCCCCATCAAACCGATGGCTCGATGCACCCGCTTGCAAACCATCCGGGTGGTTTTTGTTATTAAGTTACAATACCACATCAAGACTACACCAAGGAGGGTGGCATAGACAGTCGGGGGCCAAAGCCCCCGACGATTCAGGAAGAGTGTGGTGTTTCAAAGCGGGATTCGCGCAATCCCTCTTTTACCTTCTTCAGGTTTTCACGAAATTTCATCCCCCGGCGCAGGGTAAATCCGGTTGCCAGCACATCCACCAGCGCCAGCTGGGCGATGCGGGAAGCCATCGGCATGTAGACATCGGTATCTTCCGGCACATCCATGGAGAGCACCAGGTTGCACTCGCGCGCCAGTGGGGAATCCTTGGCGGTCATGCCGATGACGGTGGCGTCGTTCTCGCGCGCCAGCGCGGCGATCTCGACCAGCGCCTTGGTGCGGCCGGTATGGGAGATCAGCACCACCACATCCCCTTCGCTGCTGTTGATGCAGCTCATGCGCATCATGACGATATCGTCAAAGCTCACCACCGGGATATTGAAGCGGAAGAACTTGTTCTGGGCATCGCGGGCAACGGCTGAGGAGGCGCCAAGACCAAAGAAGCTGATCTTCTTGGACTGGGTCAGGATATCGACACAGCGGTTGATGGCCGAGATATCCAGGCTGTTCTTGGCGGCATCCAGACAAGCCATGGTGGATTCGAAGATTTTGGCCGTGTAGGTATCGGGGCCGTCTTCTGCTTCCACATGACGATTGACGTAAGGAGTGCCATTGGCCAGGCTCTGGGCCAGATGGAGTTTGAAATCGGGGAAGCCTTTGGTATCGAGGCGACGGCAAAAACGGTTGACGGTCGGTTCACTGACGTCGGCCATTTTGGCCAGGGCGGCGATGCTGGAGTGGATGGCGGTCTGGGGAGACGCCAGGATCACCTCGGCAACCTTGCGTTCTGATTTACTGAAACTTTCCAGGTTGTTCGTAATTTTATCAAGGGTATTCATCATCACCACCAGACGTTTTTGTAATTTAGCTTCAGTGTCTTTGCACTAAATCTACGGCTAAGCAGGTTTCCAATCAAGCTGATGACTATACAAGACAAGCGGTTATCGCAACTAACGCCTGCCGTACAAAGTATGACTCATCTCTAATTATTTCGTACTTTTCGTTACAAAACGTCACCTCGCTGTGAAACCGCTTACAAATGTTGCAAAGCAACAACACTGTGAGCAGGCGCACGTTTGTATCGATCCGGCGGGTGAGTGAGCCTGAGCTCGGATAGAATGGGCCGTCATAATCCAACAATAATGTCGGGACACCACAGTCGTCCCCATCCTGTAACGAAGGAGTTGTTATGCAGCATACCCATGCGCTGGTCGGCGATGTCGGCGGTACCAATGCGCGTCTGGCCCTGTGTGAGCTGGCCACCGGTACTATCTCTCAGGCAAAGACCTACTCAGGTCTGGCCCATCCCAGCCTTGAAGCCGTGGTTCGCCTCTATCTGGAGGAACACAAGGTCGAGGTGGCTGAAGCCTGCATCGCCATCGCCTGCCCCATAAATGGTGACTGGGTCGCCATGACCAACCACAGCTGGGAGTTCTCCATCAGCGAGATGCAGAACAATCTCGGGCTGGCACGCCTGCAAGTAATCAACGACTTTACCGCGGTCTCGATGGCGGTACCGGTATTGGCCGAATCGGATCGCATCCAGCTGGGCGGCGCCGCACCGGTGGCTGGCAAACCCATCGCCATCTATGGAGCGGGCACCGGCCTTGGGGTTGCGCATCTGGTCAAGGCGGGCGATCAGTGGTTGAGCCTGCCGGGCGAAGGGGGTCATGTGGATTTTGCCGCCAACACCGAAGAGGAAGATGCGGTGCTGCAGGTGATGCGTGGCGAACTGGGCCATGTCTCGGCCGAGCGTTTCTTATCCGGCCCGGGCCTGGTCAATCTCTATCGCGGGCTGGTGAAATCCGATGGTCGTGAGCCGGAGCCGTTCGCCCCTAAAGACATTACCGAACGTGCGCTGGCGGGCGAGTGTCTGGATTGCCGCCGCACCCTGAGCCTGTTCTGCGTGCTGATGGGCCGCTTTGCCGGCAACCTGGCGCTCAATATGGGTACCTTTGGCGGCGTCTATATCGCAGGGGGCATAGTGCCGCGCTTCCAGGAGTTCTTCACCAGTTCCGGTTTCCGGGTTGCCTTTGAAGACAAGGGCCGTTTCAAATCCTACCTCAAGGATATTCCGGTATTCCTGATCACCCATGAAGGGCCTGGCCTGCTCGGCGCTGGCGCTTACCTGCGCCAGTCGATGGGGATTACCATCTGATTGGAAAGTGGAGTGAAGCTGGAACATCCGTGGTTCAGCATCGATTCAGTGTGGATGGCATATAGTAGCAGCACGTAACCAAGAGGGCCGCACTTCACAAGGAGTGGAAAGCGACTCTCATCCGCTGGATACGTTTGTCACCTGACAAGCCTGAACTGTTTCAACCGGCCTTCTGGCCGGTTTTTTTTATCTCTGAGATCGGACACTACTGGGCCAGCGCCTTCAACTGTGTCTTGTCGGGCGGGTTGTTCCAGTCGATGGGGCCATGGGTAAAGCGGTACTGCAACCGTGGCAAGCTGGTCTCCAGCCACTCTTCCCTAAAGTAGGCATACCCCTGATTCCAGTCAGGATCATTGGCCCAACCGGTTTGCAGGAAGTAGAGGCGAGTGCCCTGCCCTTCCGGCACAAAGCGCAGACAAACCTGAGTCTTCTGCTGACGAATATGGGGTAGGCTGGGCGGAAAATTCCAGCTAAAGCTGAGCAAATCATAGGGCATGACGGCCATGACCCTGCACCCTTCACTGCCCCGTTCACCCAGTGGAGCATCCGGCCTGAAGTAGATTTCGAAGGGGCCATTCGGTTCGGCTACCATCAAACACTCGGGAGCCAGAAAACTGCGCAGACCACTCTCTGTCGTCCAGGCGTGCCACACGTCATCGATATGAGCCGGAACAAAAATGTTGCCTTCAATCTGTTTATTGTCCATAAATCAACAATCCTCACGCCATCCATACAGGGGACTTCGGCAGTATAGCCCCATGACAAATGTATTGGACAGCCCTTAATCACACCCTTGTCATTTGCCCCAGATAACCTTGCCCGCGTGCAACAGGGAACAGTGACCGCCCTTGGGAGAGCATGATGATCAGGCGCATGGAAGAACGTGATATCACCCCGCTGGCCAAGCTGTTTTTACAAGGCCGCAGACAAACCTTTCACTGGGTAGACCCCTCCCTGTTTCACCTGGATGACTTTATCGAGCAGACCCGGGGAGAAGAGATATGGGTGGCTGAGCGAGGGGGGACGCTCTGCGGATTTATCGCCGTATGGCAACCCGATCACTTTGTGCATCATTTGTACGTTGCGAGCGACTGGCATGGTCAGGGGATTGGGCGAGCGCTGCTCGAACATGGTCTGGCAAATAATCCCCGCACGGCATCACTCAAGGTGGCAACCCGCAATACGGCGGCCGTGGCCTTCTATCATCGGCTTGGCTGGCAGCATGGCGACGAGACCGGGTACTGCGAGCTCACCGGTCCCTGGTGCAAGCTGTGTCGTGAGTAGACAACAGCTCTCCAGACTGTCATGCATGGGCCCGTAAAGGGAAAATATCGATCCGGGATTGCATGGCAGAATATGAGAACACCACGACCCCCGTTGCGCGCGTGATCGCGACCACCGCTCGCACCGAGGATCCCCCGCAGGGCGTATGTGCTCTCTAGACCCGAAACAGCTTGAGCAGGGTATCGAGCTGACCGGAGAGCTGGCGCAAATCGCTGCTGGCCTCAGCCACTTGCACCACCCTGGCCGCGCTCTCGCTATTGAGGGTGGCAATCCGGTTCACGCTATGACTCACCGCCTCCGCTACCGAGTGTTGCTCTTCCGAGGCTTGGGCAATATACATGTTCATCTCGCGGATCAGACTGACCTGGTTTTTTATCTTCTCCACCGATACCTGTACATCGGCGGCTTCGGCGCCCGCACGAGAGGCCTGCTCCTGGCTCAACTGCATCCCGGCACCGACATTCTGGGTCGCCTGTTGCAGCCGTTTGATGCTGGCACTGATCTCTTCGGTCGACTGACGAGTGCGCCCCGAGAGGGTTCGCACTTCATCGGCCACCACCGCAAAACCGCGCCCCTGATCCCCAGCCCTCGCCGCCTCGATGGCGGCATTGAGCGCCAGCAGATTGGTCTGCTCGGCAATACCATTGATCACTTCGATAATATTGCCGATGCTGCTGCTCTCGGTAGAGAGGGAGCGCATCAGCCCCGCCACCCGTTCCACCTCTCCCACCAGCTGATGAATCGCCTGATTGGCATGACCGGCCAGATTGTAGCCCTGCTCGACATAAAGGTTGGCCTCATCGGTCGCCGTAGCAGTCTTCACTGCATTACCTGCCACCTCCTGCACCGCCTGGCTCATCTCGGTAATGGCAGTCGCGACCTGATCCAGCTCCAGTTGCTGGGCATCACTGGCGCCCCGAGTATCCGCCGCAAGGGTGTCACAACGTTCCGCGGTCTGCAGCACGCCAGCAGAGAGCTCGTTGATTTCGGCCACCATCTCCTGAAGCTTGGCAATAAAGTGATTGATGTTGGTGGCCAGCGCGCCCATCTCATCCTGACGGAGGATCTTGAGACGCCGGGTCAGATCCCCCTCTCCCCTGGCCAAATCGAACACCGCCAGATTCATCTGATGAAGTGGTCTCAGCACATTGCGATGAATGAGTACCATCAACAAGGCAATGATACAGATATCAAGTACCAGGATCTGCCAGACAGTGGTGATCAACTGCTGGCGCAAGTTGGCCTGAATGGCCGCATCACTGGTTTCGACCAGCAATCTGGCCACGGTATTTTTCTGGCCGCTGTCGTCGTAGACCAGATCATACCCACCATAGGCCGCCGTATCGGCGGGTATGGCCGCTACAGGGGAAATAGTGCCCGCTGCATCGCGGGCAAACCCGGCCACCAGCTTCTCCTTGTTGACCACCAGCAGTGTGCTGAGCATATCGGCCGCCAGCTCGGATTTGAGCGATGCCTCGATAAAGGCCGACTCATAATTCCACAAAGGGCCAGGCAAGGAGAGCTGCAGTCGCTTGATCGCCTGCTCGACCAGCTGAGCCTGTTTGCTGTAGCTCTCTTCCCTCACCGAGCTGTAGTTATAACCACCAAACAGTACCAATAGCAGACTCACCGAGAGGGAAGTCAGTACGGCAATCCTGAACTTCAGACTTTTCCAATCCATGACTTCCTCCCGGTATTAACGGCAGCAGGAACAGTACAACTTACTGGTACTTGGCGTTGATTTTCTCGATGGTGCCGTCGGCTTTCATGGCTGCCAGAACCTCGTTGAGCTTGTTGATGAGTTCATCGGGCGTATCCTTGTTAAACGCCAAACTCATCTGGGTTTCCTTGAACACGAAGACCGGCTTGGGTGAGGCCACTTTCTCCTTGTTGGCCAAATAGGGGGCCAGATATTGGCCGGTTGCCCAGAGATCGATACGACCGGCCTCCAGTTTTTTCACGTTGGCGGTGTCATTGGCTGCCAGCTGCAACTTGGCAAATCCCTGTGCCTTGAGATACTCGGCTGCCGCATCACCGTTGTAGCCCCCCACCGAATACTGCTTGGCCTCTTCCAGTGAAGAGACTGTGATATTGGCCGTCGAGCTGGAGAAGAACACCCAGTTGTTATTGACCAGCGGCCCCACCCATTTGAACAGCGCCTCACGCTCCGGGGTACGAGTCGTGGAGTAGAGTGCGGTGTTGGGAGTGCTGAGGGTATCTTCATACGCCCGCTTCCAGGGCATCAGGGTCAGCTTGTATTCGACGCCGGCACGCTTGAGCAGCTCTTCGACCACCTCGGTCGATAGCCCGACAATCTTGCCCCCCTCCCCCTGCATGTTGAACGGAGGGTAATCCTCGGTCATCACGTTCAGTGGCGCAGCCTGAACTGCGCTTATCGCCATCATGGAAGAGACTGAAAAAATTGCACTTTTCCACAGCAGTTGATAGTTCATTGCAACCTCGCTTTGCTTGCCATTCATCCCTGAACATCCGCCGTTACCGATGGCGGTGCACATCTGACCCGCTGGGGTCATGCCGGCTTTCACGGCTCGCCGCCCACCCATGTGCAGCAGCAAACAGATCCGGATTTTGCCAGTGCGCAACGAAACGCAATCGGCGGGGGAGGCTCACGACAAATCGAGGTGGAAACATGCCAGGGCAGCATGAGGGGAGTGTGGAGGGGGCGGATAAACCTCTGCCATACAACAGCGCTGTGGCGAAGCAGAAGCGCATCGTTTAATGACCAGGGTCTGGGAGAGAAATGATAGAAAACGCCAACATCCATTTTCCCATACTGCTCGAGGAGACCTCAGAGCCAAACCTGTCCTTTAGCTAAGGTCACGAAAAGAGATACGTCAAATGAGAATGCTAACCCCCTCATCTGCTTCCAAATTAGATTCCAGATGAGCTCCGCCGAGCCGAAAAGTGGCGCTAGATAACCGAAACAGAGAAGGCCACCGCGAGGTGGCCTTCTACAAGTCAACGTGAACGTCTGGTGAAACTCAATCCTTGGCCGCGTCCATCACACCCTCTTCGGAGTGCGCAGGCAGGATCAGGTTGAGCAGGATGGCGGCAACGGAGGCCAGGCCAACACCGGCCAGCGCGAAGTCGCCAATCTTCATCTCCAGCGCACCGACACCGACAGTAAGAGTCACGGCGACGATGGCGATATTGCGTGACAGCCCCAGATCCACCTTGGATTCCACCAGCGTCTTGAGACCGATGGCAGCGATGGATCCGAACAGCAGCAGCATGATACCGCCCATCACCGGCATCGGGATGGAGGTGAGCAGCGCATTGAACTTGCCGAAGAAGGCCAGAATGATGGCAAACACCGCAGCCCAGGTCATGGTGACCGGATTGAAGTTACGAGTGATCATCACGGCACCGGTCACTTCGGCGTAGGTGGTCACGGGTGGGCCACCGATGAAACCGGCGAAGCAGACGCCGATGCCATCACCGGCCAGCGTACGGTGCAAACCCGGATCCTTGGTGTAATCCTTGCCAGTCACGCCACCAATCGCCAACACGCCACCGATATGCTCGATACAGGGGGCGATGGCTACCGGCAACATGAACAACGCAGCAGCCCAGTTGATCTCCGGGGTTTCGAAGTGGGGCAGCGCCAGCCAGGGGGCGTTCACCATGCCATCGAAACTCACCTGGCCCATGAACACCGCCGAGACATAACCGGCAATCACACCGCACAGGATGGGGATCAGCTTGATCCACCCCTTGCAGAACACAGCTGCAATCAGGGTGACCGCCAGCGAGATACCGGCCAGCGTCAGCGCAGTCCCCGCAGGAACCACCTGCTCACCACCGGCGCGGCCCATCGCCATGTTGCAGGCAACCTGCGCCACAGAAAGACCGATCACCATGATCACCGGGCCAATCACCACCGGGGGCAGCAATTTGTGCACAAAACCCATCCCTTTTGCCCGGATCAGCGCAGCCAGAATGAAATACATGAAACCGGCGGCAAACAGGCCAAACATGGTGGATGGCAATCCCCAAGTCTGGGTGGCGTAGATGATGGGAGCGATAAAGGCAAAGCTGGAACCGAGGAAAATCGGGACCTGGCGGCGGGTGCAGAGCTGGAACAACAGGGTGCCCACACCGGCGCCAAGCAGGGCCATGGAGGGGTTCAGTCCGGTGAGCAGGGGCACCAGAACCATGGCACCGAAGGCGACAAACAGGATTTGCAGCCCGGCGACACTTTGCTTGACTAAGGAAAACATGGATGTCCTTAATTTTTTGATAACTGATGGGGATATTTATCACTTTTCAGTCATCACAAGACTTTTTCAAGGCACAAAATGAACACAAATGCGTCACCTGTTACCTTTTACTGCTTGGGAGGGGCATGAAACTGGCTTTTTAGGCGGGATTCGTTGCTACAAGCATCGAGTATGCGATTTTACGCATTATTGTGACGAACGCCAATCGTTTTTCCATCATGTTTATTGTGTTCATGGTCAAAGATGCCACCGCCAGGGGGCGCTCTATAATGGATCCTGTGAATCAAGATGGACAAGGAGTCCCCATGTCACAGCCCCCATTCAAGGCCAGCCAGCGCAGATTGCTTATTGGCTCGGCCATCGCACTCGCCCTGTTTGCAAACCCGTTCAGTTATGATTTCGCCCACAATGAGTGGCAAATGAATCAGGCCTATGCCAAGTCCTGCTTTATCGCCGGCACTCGCATCACGATGGCCGATGGCTCCACCCGCCCCATAGAGACGCTCCGGGTCGGTGAACGAGTGCTGGATCAACACGGCGGCAGTAACCGGATCCTGGCGGTCGAACGGGTCATACTGGGCAAACGCAGACTCTACGGGATCAATGATCTGCCCCCGTTCTTTACCGCAGAACACCCTCTGCTGACCACGCGGGGCTGGGCAGCCATCTCACCGGCCATGACACGAACCGAAAACCCGCAACTGGCAGTGCTGCCGCTATTTACCGGCATGCAGATAATGTGTCGCCCGGCACCTGTCATGGTGACGGGCAATCTGGCCCTGCAATCCCAGCCGGAATTACTGCTGGTTGAGTCACTCTGCTGGATCGAGGCGCCTCCCACTACCGCACTCTTCAATCTGCTGCTCGATGGCAGCCACAGCTACATCGCCAATGAGCTGATCGTTCACAACAAAGATGGCGATGGTGGCAGTGGGGGCAGCAGCAGTGGTGGTGGCAACAGCGGCGGAGGCAGCAACAGCGGCGGAGGCAGCAACAGCGGCGGAGGCAGCAACAACGGCGGAGGCAGCAACAACGGCGGAGGCAGCGACAGCGGCGGTGGCAGCGATGGGGGCAGCGATGACAGTGGCGGCCAAGGCGAGCATGCCGGCGGAGAGCAGCATGGTGGAGGTGAACGGCATGCTGGTGGAGAAAAACATGCAGGGGGAGAACGCCATGGGGGTGGCCGCGGGTTTGGCAATGGCGTTGATGACAACGGTGTGGATGCCGTCGATGCCAACGGCAACAAGCTCAGAGGCGATGGCACCATCGATGACAACGGCGTAGATGCCGTCGATGCCAACGGCAACAAGCTCAGGGGGGATGGAACCATCGATGACAACGGTGTGGATGCTGTCGATGCCAACGGCAACAAACTAAGAGGTGATGGCACGGTCGATGACAACGGTGTGGATGCTGTCGATGCCAACGGCAACAAACTAAGAGGTGACGGCACGGTCGATGATCGCCAGCAAGTGCTTACCGATGAGCAGGAGCGGGTGCTGCTCAACAACGGTTTTCGCCAACAGGGGCAACCATGATGCGATATCTGTTACCACTCCTCCTGCTCGGCCTCACTGGCTGCGCCACGGTCGACACTCCGCCGCTTTACCATCAGATGGATAAGGCAGATGTTCAACTGGCCAATCAGGCCCTTGCCAAGGCGCTGGAAACCCGTACCAAAGGGCAGAGCCTCACCTGGTTCAATCCGGCTAATCGTCACTCGGGCAGCGTCACGCCGCTACGCACCTTCCGTCATGCCAGCGGGGAGTGGTGTCGCGACTATCGCGAGCAACTCTATATCGGCCAGGCCAGTCAGCAGTGGCAGGATACCGCCTGTCGCAATCAGCAAGGGCGCTGGCGGCCATTGCGAACTTAGTGAATGCCACGGGATAAACGAAAGGGGGTAGCAGCGCTACCCCCTTGTCATCTTTTCCGACCCGTTATCCGAGCGGTGAATACGCGGTTATACCCGACGATAGGGCAGGTAAACCGGCTCCCACATGTGGTTGAGGATATGCTGCTGCAGATCCTGACCGATCAGCGGGTGGGAGGGATCCCGGCGCACGATATCCTTGAGCACGGCGGTCGCCACATGCACCGAGATGCTGCGCAGCTCGCGAATGCGGGGATAGACGGCCCCTTTAGCCAGGTCCACCTCACTCACGCACTCGGCCAGCGCAAAGGCGGCGGTCGTGAAGACATCGGGTGTGATCTCGCAGATCTGGCTGACGATGGCCGCCAGACCTACACCGGGGAAGATAAAGACATTATTGCCCTGCCCGACCCTGAACTCCTGCCCCTCGTAGCTCACATCCTTGAAGGGACTACCGGTCGCCACGATCGCCTTGCCCTTGCTCCAGCGGTAGATATCCTCCGGCAGCGCTTCACAGTTGGCGGTCGGGTTGGAGAGCGGGAACACCATGGGGCGCTCGCAATGCTGCAGCATCAGCTGGATGTGTTCTTCCTGGAAGGCGCCGCCCGAGCCACTGGTACCCAGCAACACGGTAATGGGCACATGACGCAGCACATCGGCCAGATTGGCCTTGCCGGGCACCTCGGTATCCCAGCCCGCCAGCAGCAGCCCCGGCTTGGCATAGCGGCGCTTGTACTCGTCGAGCCCATCCCGGTTGTCGCACACCAGCCCCTGGGTATCCAGGATGTAGATGCGATCGCGGGCCGCCTGCGGATCCATCCCCTCGCGGATCATCCCCGCGCAGATCTGATCCGCGACGCCAACCCCGCCGGCGCCAGCACCGTAGACCAGATAGTTCTGCTGACCCAGGGTCTCCCCCTTGACCTTGACCGCGCCGATGATACCGGCCAGCACCACGGCACCGGTGCCCTGAATATCATCGTTGAATGACGGCAGTGCCTGCTGGTAGCGGGCCAGATTGTTGAAAGCATTGGATTTGCTGAAGTCTTCCCACTGCAGCACGGCATTGGGGAAGTGGCGCTTGACCCCCTGCACGAACTTGTCGATGAACTCTTCATACTCCTTGCCGCGAATGCGCTTGTGCGGGCGGCCCAGATACATGGGATCATCGAGCAGTTTCTGGTTGTCGGTGCCCACATCCAGCGCGATGGGCATGCAGCAGGCGGGGTGAATACCGGCCCCAAGGGTATAGAGCGCCAGCTTGCCGATGGGGATCCCCATGCCACCAACACCCTGGTCGCCGATCCCCAGAATGCCCTGGCTGTCGGTGACGACTATGATGCGGATCGATTTGGCATCGAAGTGACGGGCCTGACTGCCCATATCATCCACGTTGTCCGGGGTGATGTAGAGGCCGCGCGGCTTCTGGAAGCGGTGGCTGAACTCCTGACACGCCTTGCCCACAGTCGGGGTATAGATATAGGGAGTCATCTCCTCTACATGGCGTGACAACAGGGCATAGAAGAGAGTCTCGTTGCGATCCTGCAGGGCACGCAGGTTCTGGTACTTCTCGATATCGCTGCAAGCGCTCTTGAACCCCTCATACACTCGCTCGAGCTGGGCTTCAAAAGTTTGCACCTGAGGCGGCAGCAAACCATCGAGATCAAAATCGGCCCGCTCCTGTTCGGTGAAGGCTGTGCCCTTGTTGAGGTATCGATTGTTAAGCAGATCAGTGCCGGTCAGTGCAACGGGGCGAAAATCCTGCCCCTGTGCATCTTTCCACAGCAGATATTGTCCGGTAGCCATAGTCATTCTCTTTGATTTACGTGAAATTGCCGTTCGGCAGGAGAGCAAGACTCATAATGAAATCAATCATATGACGTTTATTCGATCGGTTTTGTGAGCTTGGGCATACCCTGCGGCCAAAATAGGCGCCCGGCGGCCCCGACGAGACAAATATCCACGGCAAGGAATGAGACTCATGTTAGCATTGCGGGCAACCCAGCCCCTTTCACCGCATAACAGCCGGGAGTGACCTGATGCCCTCGCCTCTGCCAGCCTGCGTCCCCTTCTTTCTGCCATGCGCCTGATCCCGCTGCTTGCTCTGTGGTTGTTTCTGACCAGCCAATCGGCTCTCGCCGCACCGGGCCGGGTGCTCAACATCATCGTGGGTGAATGGCCCCCTTTCGTCTCCGAGCAGTCAAAACAGCACGGGCCAGTGGCCCACCTCATCAGCGATCTGTTCAAGGAGGCGGGCTATCAGGTGAAGTTCCACTTCGCTCCCTGGGGTCGGGTCTATTCGCTGGCGGCCAACAGCCAGCTCTACGACGCCACCGCCGTCTGGATGCACAAAACGGAGCGGGAGCAGGATTTTCTGTTCAGCGAAGCGGTGCTGCAGGAGCAGTTTGTCTTCTTCTCCCTCAAATCACGGCAGCTGCAAGCCGAGCGCCTTGAGCAGATCATCGGTATGCGGTTGGGGGGCGATATCGCCTATAGCTACGGGCCCGAGCTGGACAAGATGGTGGCCGATGGCAAGGTAACCCAACAGAAAGTCACCGACGTGAAGCAGAATTTCGGCAAGCTGCTGCGCGGGCGGATCGACCTCTATCCGCAAGAGCTGCGAGTCGGTTTGGCCGAGTTGCAGAGCCAGCTCGACCCCGCCAGCGCGGCACTCATCACCCACAGTCAGACCCCTTTTCTGCGCAACGACAGCTTCGTGATGTTCCCGCGCAAGATGCCCGATTCAGCCAAACTGCGGGATCAGTTCAATCAGCAGTTGCAGCAGGCCATCGCCAGCGGACGTTATCAGCGCTACTTCGAACGGCTTTCCCGGGGGGAATATTGACCTTGGCGAGGCAAAAACAGAGAGGATAAAACAACGGTGGCGGCCCTTTGTGGCCGCCACCGCCATGATGCTTGTCAGCTGCTGGCATTAGCCGCTGATGCCCACCTCCAGCTTGAACGGCGTCTTGGCCTTGCTGCTCTCGGCCGCCCCCATCTGGTAGACCCGAATGGTATAAGTGCCCTTGGCGGGCAGGGTTGTCTCAAAGTTGTTCCCTTCCGTAGAGCCGATAAACATCGCCTCCCCCTTGCTGCCCGGCGGCAAAATATTGAAGTAGGGCTTGCCGGTCAGGATCACCACCATGCTCTGGCCCTTGTTGGCCGTCAGCTTGTAATCGAGGGTCTGGCTACCCTGAATGGTGCCGTTGATGGTTGCCCCTGACTCCCCCTTTTTGAACTGCACCTGCTGGGTCTTGATCCCGTCAGCCGCCTGCGCCACGCCCGCAATACCACCGAATAGCGCAGATGCACATACCGCTGCCAGCCATGCTTTTCTCATCATTTGTCATCCCTTGTGTGAATGGAACCCCTGTTACTGTTGCTCAAGGTGGCCCAAAAAAACATCGCCGTTTGCGGCATCGCTCAATCAATTTGCCATCACCATCGACCCGCCATCAAAAGGGGCGCCACAGCGCCCCTTCTCTTTACTCTTTGTCGACCATCAGCTTGATTTGCCTGCCTTGGGCTCATCGAGGGTATGTTTCACCTCTTCATACCAGAGGTCGTGGTGCTCCTTGGCCCAGGTCTCGTCCACCTCGCCGGTCACCATCCCCTCCAGCGCCCCTTCCAGTTGGAACAGGCCCATGTAGATATGGAAGATAAAACCGCAGATAAGGATCAAGGCGCCTACGATATGGATAAAACTGGCCCACTCCATCTGGCGGCGCAGCTGGCCGAAGATGGGGAAGTCGAGGAACAGCCCGGTCGCCACCACAATGCCGCCAAACCAGATCAGCAGCCAGAAGATCGCCTTCTCGCCGCCGTTGGAGAAGCCCGCCGAGGGGTGACTCCCCTTGTGCTTGCCGAGCATGCCGCCAAACTTCATGAACCACTGCACATCCACCATATTGACGATGTTGTGGCGGAACCACTTGATGAGTACCCCCATCAAGCAGAGGAAGAAGAGCGGCCCCACATAGTTGTGGAACACCTTGGCAAACCAGATCCAGTTCTCCCACACCCCGAGGCTCACCACCGGCTTGATGAAGTACTTGCCGTAGATGATGGCCAGCCCCGACCCGGAGAGGGTCAGGAACATGGCCGCCGTGGTCCAGTGCAGCGCCCGATCCAGCCGACTCCAGCGCTTGAGCTTGCGCCCGGTGCGCGGTTTGGAGAGCTTGGTCTGCCCCACCACCAGATACATCAGGCCACACATGGCGAGCGACCCGAAAATGGCGATGGCGCCGAGCGGCGACACCCACTTGGTCTTCACCTCAAACCAGAGCTGGCCCGGCACCGAGATCAGCACCCCGTGCTCCGGTGAGCGGGAGGTGGTCACCCCCTCCTGCCCATCCTTCACCGCCCGCCAGTAATCGGCGCCGGCAAAGCCGACCGCCTCTTTCTCGGCATCGGCGAAACTTGCGGTACTCACCAGCAGCAGGGCAGCAAACAGGGCCATTAGCCAGGTTTTCATGCCGCCCCTCCCTGCTTGTTCAGCTTGCTGGCATCGTGGAACAGCTCATCGCCATTACCCCAAGCCGCATCCTTGGCGCCGCGATAGGCGACCCGCTCGCGGAAGATATCGGAGATCACCTGCGCATCCCCCGCCAGCAGCGCCTTGGTGGAGCAGAGCTCGGCACACATGGGCAGCTTGCCCTCGGCGATACGGTTGGCACCGTACTTCTGGCGCTCCGCCTCGCTGTGATCCTCTTCCGGGCCGCCGGCACAGAAGGTGCACTTGTCCATCTTGCCCCGATCGCCAAAGGCAGCGGTCTTCGGGAACTGGGGGGCACCAAACGGGCAGGCAAACAGGCAGTAGCCGCAACCGATGCAGAGATCCTTGTTGTGCAGCACTATGCCGTCGTCGGTGTGATAGAAGCAGTCGGCCGGGCAGACCGCCATGCAGGGGGCGTCGGTGCAGTGCATGCAGGCGACCGAGATGGAGGTCTCCCCCGGCAGGCCGTCGTTGAGGGTCACCACCCGGCGGCGCTGGATGCCCCACTCGAGGGCATCGTCGTTCTCGTTCTTGCACGCCGTCACACAGCCGTTGCACTCGATGCAGCGCTTGGTGTCACACATGAATTTCATTCTGGCCATGGGATCAGGCTCCTACTTTGCGAAAACGGCACAGGGTGACCTTGGTCTCCTGCATCTGGGTGACCGGGTCATAGCCATAGGTGGTGACTATGTTGACCGACTCCCCCAGCACATAGGGGTCAGACCCTTCCGGATATTTGGATCGCAGATCCTTGCCCTCAAAGTGGCCGCCGAAGTGGAACGGCATAAAGGCAAGCCCCGGTTTGACCCGCGGGGTCACCAGCGCCTTCACCTTGACCCGGCCCCCTTCCGGCCCCTCGACCCACACATCCTGACCGTCGCGCACGCCGACGTCGTTGGCATCCGTCGGGTTCATCTCGACGAACATCTCCTGCTGCAATTCAGCCAGCCAGGGGTTGGAGCGGGTCTCGTCACCGCCCCCCTCGTACTCCACCAGACGGCCGGAGGTGAGGATGATGGGGAACTCCTTGCTGACGTCCTTCTCCTGCACCGAGGCGTACTGGGTCGGCAGGCGCCACAGGCTCTTCGAATCAGGCCAGGTGGCGTAGTCGGCCAGCAAGTCGCGGCGCGGGGTGTAGAGCGGCTCGCGGTGCTTGGGCACCTGATCCGGGAAGGTCCACACCACGCAGCGCGCCTTGGCGTTACCGTAGGGGACGAAGCCGTGCTTGATGGCGACCCGCTGGATACCGCCGGAGAGGTCAGTCTTCCAGTTCTTGCCCTCGGCCTCTTTTTTCTCGGCCTCGGTCAGCTCATCCCACCAGCCGAGCTGCTTCATCAGATCGGCAGTGATCTCGGGATAGCCGTCTTCTACTTCACTTCCCTTCGGCCAGGAGTCTTCGGCGAGCAGCGAGACGCCCTGATACTCGATGCCGAAGCGGGCGCGGAAACCACCGCCCCCTTCCGACACCGGAATACTGGTGTCGTAGAGGATGTGGCTGCCGGGATGTTTCATCTCCGGGGTGCCCCAGCAGGGCCACGGCAGACCGTACACTTCGCCACTGACCGGGCCGCCCTCGGCCTTGAGGTTGGTCTTGTGGAAGGTGTGCCAGTTCTGCTGGTGCGCCTTGAGCCGCTCTGGGCTCTGGCCGGTGTAGCCCACACTCCACATGCCGCGGTTGTATTCGCGGGTGATGTCTTCCAGCAGTGGCTGGTTGTTCTCCACCTTGATGTGCTTGAACAGCTGGTCGGCAAAGCCGAGCTTCTTGCTCAAGAGATACATGATCTCGTGATCGACCTTGGATTCGAACAGGGGTTCTATCACCTTGTCGCGCCACTGCATGGAGCGGTTGGTGGCGGTAACGGAACCATAGGTTTCGAACTGGGTGGTGGCCGGCAGCAGGTAGACGCCGTCGGTGCGATCGTTCATCACCGAGGCAACGGTGGGATACGGGTCGACAATCACCATCATGTCGAGCTTTTGCATCGCCTTCTTCATTTCCGGGCCGCGGGTCTGGGAGTTGACCGCATGGCCCCAGTAGAACATGGCGCGGATGTTGGAGCCCTGCTCGATCAGATCGGCGTTCTCCAGCACCCCGTCCACCCAGCGGGAGACCGGAATGCCGTTGTTGTTCATCGGCAGCTTGCCATTGTAGGCCTTGTTGTCGAAGCGGGCCTTGATCCACTCGTAATCGACGTCCCACACCCGAGCCCAGTGCTTCCAGGAGCCCTCTTCCAGGCCGTAGTAGCCGGGCAGGGAGTCGGAGGTGACGCCAAAGTCGGTGGCCCCCTGCACGTTGTCGTGACCGCGGAAGATGTTGGTGCCCGCCCCGCTCTTGCCCACGTTGCCGAGGGCCAGTTCGAGGATGCAGTAAGCGCGGGTGTTGTTGTTGCCTGTGGTGTGCTGGGTACCTCCCATGCACCAGACCACGCAGCCGGGGCGGTTGTCGGCCAGCAGTTTGGCGGCGCCATAGACCTGCTGCTCGTTTAGGCCGGTCACCCGCTCCACTTCCGCCGGGGTCCAGCGCGCCACCTCTTTTTGCACCTCGTCCATGCCGTAGACGCGGGTGCGGATGAACTCTTTGTCTTCCCAGCCGTTTTTGAAGATGTGCCAGAGCATGCCCCAGATAAAGGCGACGTCGGTGCCCGGACGCAATGAGAGGTACATGTCCGCCTTGGCGGCGGTACGGGTGCGACGCGGGTCGACCACCAGGATCTTGCAGCCGTTGCGCTCTTTCGCCAGCAGGATGTGCTGCATGGCGACCGGGTGGGCCTCCGCCGGGTTGGAGCCGATAAACATGATCGACTTGCTGTTGTGCATGTCGTTCAGGCTGTTGGTCATGGCGCCGTAGCCCCAGGTGTTGGCTACACCTGCGACCGTGGTGGAGTGGCAGATCCGCGCCTGGTGATCCACGTTGTTGGTGCCCCAAAGCGACGCCATCTTGCGAAACAGGTAGGCCTGCTCGTTGGAGTGCTTGGCGGAGCCGAGCCAGTAGACGCTGTCGGGGCCGGACTCCTTGCGCAGGCGCAGCACCTCGTTGCCCACCTCTTCGATGGCCTGATCCCAGCTGATGCGCTGCCACTTGCCGCCCACCAGCTTCATCGGGTACTTGAGGCGACGCTCACCGTGGCCATGCTCGCGCAGGGCCGCCCCCTTGGCACAATGACCGCCCAAGTTGAAGGGGTGATCGAAAGCTGGCTCCTGACCGGTCCAAACACCGTTCTGCACCTCGGCATAGACGCCGCAGCCCACCGAGCAGTGGGAACAGATGGTACGCTTCACCTCGACCGGCACCCCGGCCGCCACAGTTTTGGCTTCGGCCCGCTGCATCATGGCAGGTGCCAGCCAACCGGCGGCCACTGCGCCACCGGCCACCAGACCGGAGTTGACCATAAAGGCGCGACGGGTCAGCCCCTGACCGCGAACAGCCTGATTGCCCTGCTCGCCCGCCTGGGGCTGCTCGGCACGTTTTGTCAGTTTCATGAGTTCTCCTTCACTGATCCGGCTCAGTCGGTGCCGCGCAGGGTGCGATAAAAGTCGTGAACATGGGGGGTCTCCCGATAGCCCTTGTCAGGCTCGGTGTCGTGGGTCAGCACCTCTTTGCCCACCACCCGACCGGTGGCACCGGCCAGCACGCCTATGGTGGCGACCACGCCAACTCCCTTGATCAGATTGCGGCGGGACGGGTCTTTCAGCTGTTCATCGCTCATTCTTGTGGCCTCTGTTGTTGTTCTTGCTGGCGCCTGCGCGCCAGCTTCGCGTCCAATGGGATATCTCGTCTGCTCGTTTTGTTATGCGCAGCTCTTGTTGTGCACAGACAGGGGCGTTCAGCCCGGCACCACGCAGGCGCCAAACGGCAGGCGCAATTCGTTTTCCAGCTTGAAGAAATCTTCGGCAAGGGCCCCGACCGCCCGGTAGAAGCTGCCCCCTTTCGCCTGTTGCTGATCGCGGCAGCAGGCGAGAACCCAAGGGGCAAGGTGGCGCTCATAGAAGCGGTTGCGCTCCGGGTGCTGCTCGCCAATCAGTACCGCCATCACCTCACAGAGGGCGGCCAGATGATCTTCCGGCTCGCACACTCCGCTCTGGCGCTCGAAACCGAGGGACTGCAGATCTGCGCGCAGCACCGCCAGCGGCAGCTCCATCAAAGAGCCGGTGAGATACCAGGAGGCAAACGGCACGATCTCCCCGCGCCCGAGCCCGATAAAGAGATCCTGATACTCCTCGGCAAGCTCGTTTTCGTGGTGGCTGCTGGCCGCCAACTGCACCAGCCCCAGCCCTCTGGCAAAGGGGCCCGGCATAGCCTGCAACCCTTGCAGCCAGGCGAGCTGTTCACCACGGGGGGCGGCGCGCCAGAGGCTTGCCAGCAGGGCGTAGAGATCGGCGCTGCTCTGTTCCAGTTCGGTCATGGTCAGTTCGCCAGCCTTTTCGTTATGTTGTTCACTCATCACTGGCCCTCACACCTTGAGCTGGGAGACGGGATCCGCCGCCAGCGCTGCAAACACATCCTTGACCCGACAGTCCTCGCACATCAGCAACCGCTGGGCGGCCTCGTTCTGGAAGTGGGAGTGACCGGCCAGTTTTTGCTGGATGCGGCGGATCATCGAGGCGGGCGCGAACGGCTTGCCGCAAAGAATGCAACAGGCTGCCTCTTCGGTTTTCAGGCTCTGCACGGTGCGGCGCGCCTCGGGCACCGGCTGCAGGCGGGGCATCAGTACGATGGCCTGCTCGGGGCACGCCTTTTCGCACATGCCGCACTGGATGCAGTCCTGCTCGATAAAGTTGAGACCGGGCGTGTGCCCAACCGCATGCAGGGCGCGGCTCGGGCAGACCGCCACGCAGCCCATGCAGAGGGTGCAGTCTGCTTCTTTGAGTTCCACGCTGCCGTATGGGGCGCCGTGAGGCACCGCCAGCGGCTCGCGGCTCCCTTCGTTGGCCTGCCAGAGCGCATCGAAGGCGGCAAACAGCTTCTCCCGTTTGTCTCCTTTCAGCGGCTTCTCCAGCAGGGCAACGGTGGGCTGGCCGGAAACAGGCTCACCAGCATCTGCGTCAAACAGAGCAATGCGATCGGCAGAGAGACCGGCGCCCGCCAACAGCACTGCGGCGCTCGCCAGTTCCCGCTCAACCAGCGCACGGACGCTTGCGGGGGCATCATCGCCCAGTGCAATGCGCACCGCGCTGGCGCCATAGGCGAGGGCGGCAAACCAGCTCTCGATGCCTAAGCTCGCGCTCTCCTCCACCCAGACCGGCAGCCAGTTGGCAGGCAGAGCAGTGAGTTCAGCTTCTACCCATTCGCGCTCGTTTTCACCGGCAATCAGCAGCTGCGGCGCTTCGCCGCCCGCCTCCCGATAATGCTTGAGCAAGCGCAGCAGGTAGTCGCCGCTGGTGTTGGCATCGGGCTGGTGATAGGCAATCGCCCCGGTCGGACAGGCCGAGGCGCAGCTACCAAAGCCCTGACAGAGATGGGGATCGATCTGGATGCGACCTTTGATGGGCTTGAGGGCATCGGTCGGGCAGACATCGAGACAGCGGCTGCAACCGGGCACGCCGCGGGCAGTAAAGGCGCACGCCTCAGGGTCGAGGCGAAAATAGCGCGGCTTGTCGAAAATACCGGTCAGCGCACCGAGCTCGGCGAGCCGTTCGGCCAGCCCTTGGTCATCGGCAAGATGCAGATAACCGACCGGCGGACGCTCCAGCGCAAAGAGCGGGGCGCGGCCCAGATCGGCCACCAGATCGAAGCGCGGTTCGCCATTTTCCGCAGCCTGCTGAGTAAAACAGAGCGCAGCCAGATTAACCCGCTCACCCTGACCATTGAGGCCGGTGAGCTGGAACTGCCCCAGATACCCTGTCAGGCTCGGCTCGCGCAGGGTCAGGGCCGCGAGGGATGCGGTGGCATCGAAAATGGCTTCGAGATCGGCCGCCTCGGCATCGTGGACCGCTTCGGTCACCAGCAGAGTGGGCTTCACCCCGGCGGGCAGCAGGCTGGCAGCGCGGCGAATGCAATCTTCCGGGCCGACCAGCAGCAGGCGCCCCTGACTCTGGTAAGAGACAGTGGCCGGGATCAGGTTGTCGGTCTTGACCGTATGCTGCAGGGCATAGGCGCGAGCGCGCGCGTTATGCTCGGTCGCCCCCGCCTCGCGGGCTAGATTTGGGGCCAGATTTGGGCTCAGATTTGGCAATGTTTGTTCAGTGCTCACATACGCTCCTGTGCGCGCCACCTCATGGGATGGGCGCTTGTTGGTAAGCCGAGAGAGCAAGAGGCGAGCCAACTCCCCCGGAAAAAAAGTGACTGACAGGGAGTCAGGATCCTGAGGGTTCCATTTCCCCATCTTTGGTTGGGACATTTTGTCCACCACGGGAAACCAAAATGTCCCGAACGTCGGTGTGGGTTTGAGAATGGTTATCAGCCAGCTCGTGTTGCTCGGCGGCAGGTTCGCTGGCAACCGCCACCGGTTCAGCAGACCCGCTGGCCGGATTGGCCGATTCGCTCTCCGGGGCGATCACCTGATCCACCAGCCAGTTGCGCAGCCCGGCGGTCAAGGCCGCAGGCAGCAATTCGGGCTGGCTGAAATCCTGGGTGTAGTCGTCGAGCCCATCCGGCTTGTGGCTGCGAAACATGGCCCGCAGCGCCTCCCTGTCGGGGAGTTTGGCCTTGCCCGGCTGCGCCGTTTTCAGCGGCGGTTCGCCACTCTCAACCCCCTCAAAAGCAAGGGATTCACTGCTCCCCTTGTCAGCGCTGACTACGGGGCTATCCAGCGAGGCATCTGGAGTTTCATCTTCGCCACTGCCTTCGATGGGGGTGGCAACAGCCTCGGGGCTAACCTCTTCCCTCGGTTGCAATGCCTGATGCTTGCGCGCCTCACTCTTGCGAGACGACCAGCGCTTGAGGAACTCACTCATGGGCGCGATTTCCGCTGTCGCTGCCACGCTCGCGGCCATCGGGGCCGGTGGCTTTAACGGCGCCGCAGCTGGCTTGATCCTGGCTATCGACACCCAGCTGATCCTGCGCCCGTCCCTTGCCCTTCTTGCCCTTGCGACGGGCCTCCAGCAGCTCGCCGTGGCGGCCGATAAAGGCCTCCACCCAGGCTTGCAGCGCCTCGGGCAGCGGGCAGGAGAGCACCTGCCGCTCGCCATCCATATAGGCGGCGGCCACGGTCTGGCTCAGGGTCAGGCCATCGGCCATAAAGCCACTGTCCACGCGGCTTCCGGTGACAAAGAGGCGGGGCGAGCCGGAGCTCAAATTGAAGCGATAATCCCCCCGCTCATCGCGAAACAGGGTAAGGGGCAAGGCACCGGCAGCCTCGGGCTCGGCGGGATGGAGCGCCGCAATCTCGAAACGGCGACTCTGCCAGCGGCCAACCTGGCTGTCGATGGCCTTTAACTCCAGTTGCAGCCAGCGCTGCGGGGGCAAGGTATTGGTTGTCTCTTGCACTGTCACGGCTCCCATCAGAAGGTCTCTGCCGGGCCGCCCTCCCCCTTGAACCACCCCGTTTGGGGCAGATCAGACTAGGAGATTCAGGGCAGCCACGGCCAACAATGGGATAAGACATAGCAAGAGTGGGGCCAAGGCCGGTTTGATGGTTGATGGGGGCTTTGATGCGGGTTGGGTCGTCGTGCGGGATATGGGTTGGCACAGGCGTAGGTTGGTGCAGAGCGCAGCGAAGCCCAATATGCGGCGTAAAACCAATCAGCCACAGCCTAATCAAAAGGGATAGCAATAATCGAATAACACCGAATTATCCGATTATTGCCTTTATATGGCTGCTCACGGTAAACGTTGGGCTTCACTTCATTCAGCTACAACCTACTAATTAGCCCAACATACAAAATTTGTGAATCCCAACCTCAATTCACAGTTGATCTATATGCCAATAGGTATAGACAAATGATAGCTAAGAATTCGCTGGACTATGTTCAACTTCATCTCTCAGTTGCAAGATATCACCAACAACCAAATATGTATAAATAACATATCTATCTGCTTCATCCTGACTAGATATAGTATCATGGGAGCCTTTTTGAGCGGCTTGAAATATTGAGTCAAGACGCTCTCCAAGATACTTCATATGAGAACCAACAATTTCTTCAAATCTTTTAGATAATGCATTTTCTTCAACATAGGCCATTAGGCGGTTGATATAGTTATCAGCACCTAAATTTATCGTTTTTTCTTTATTTCCCACCATGATTTTTTTAGGTTCCCTTGCAGGATAAAGAACATCGGCGGTATCTTGAAGAATTCTCCTGCAACTGTGTACAGCATTAGACCAGTCTTCTGTGTTGCTAGATATTAAATTTTCATAAACTGCAGAGAACTTCTGTACTGAATCAGGGATTAACAATCCAACCTTTTCATCTACTCGCGAGCGGATTCTTGAAAAAATATCGTTAGATATAGCTGAATACTTAACCTCATAATGAATAGAAGATACATATTCATATATGAATGCTCTTCGAGTGGCTATAAATTTTGATTTATTACTAATACTACGCCTTAGGGCATCACGTTCTTGTTTATTACCCATTGGCGCAGCAATGAATTGGTTAGGATTTGCAGATGTTAATGAAATATGTGCATCCTGAGCAACAGCGAGACTATCTTTTGCAGCCTCCAAATCGTAATGCAACTGCTCCAAAGAATCCAAAGATGCCCTTTCAGAAATCTCTTCACCCTCTTTTACTTTGTTTATACGCCCGGCTTTCTGTGCCAATTCCCATGTTTTACTTTCCACTCCATTTGGAGTCGTTGGATATCCGCCAACTTCATATAAAAATATTTTCTGATAATCGAAATGGCCAACTAAACGGGCAAGTCGACTTGCCTTCAAGGCAATATTACTTAAAGACCCAACATTAAGCTCAATATCACTTAGAATTGATTCACTTAACAGTAATGCCTCTTTAAGGCCTTCAGATGTACCTAACATTGCTTCCATTTACAATCCTTATTTACATGCTTATTTTCAAAAAAGCAAAATCATTGCATCCCATAAATATCTTTACAAAACAATACCATATAACCATAAAGATTAGTGATAGTGAACTCTATACCATTGATTTGTTTAAAGCGCCTTCAGCAAAATAACGTTTAAACCTTTTTCTTTGGAAGAACTATCAAATTTTTGGAACAAAACTTGCTGTGTCCCTCCCCTTATATCCCGGCAACCGGTCGCGAGGGGCCCATGACACCGACCTTTATCAAAAGCAATGCTGCCGCCCAGCTCACCATGGCCGTCGAGGTGATGGATGAACAGGGCACAATGAACACCCGCCAAATCGCCTGTGAGCGGCCACTGACGGTCTACCTCAACTGGAAGGAGATAGTAACCCTGATGACGCTGGGGGCCCGCCCCGAGGCGCTGGTGCTGGGTTATCTGAAAAATCAGGGCTTTATCGAGGATATTTCGGCCATCGAATCGGTGATCGTCGACTGGGAGAGCGAGGCCGCCGCCGTGGTGAGCAGCCAGCAGGCAGCCGATCTCGACAAGGCGCTGGAGAAGAAGACGGTCACCTCCGGCTGCGGTCAGGGCACCATGTATGGCAGCGTGATGAAGAAGCTCGAAGGGGTCGTGCTAGCGGCGCCTGAGCTTAAACAGAGCACTCTTTACGCCCTGCTCAAGGCGCTGTCGGCCCATAACGAAACCTACAAGATGGCCGGTGCCGTCCATGGCTGCGCCATCTGTCGCGGCAGCGAAATCCTCTCCTTTGTCGAAGATGTGGGGCGCCACAATGCGGTGGATACCCTGGCGGGCGAGCTTTGGATGCGCGGCGAGAGCGGCCACGACAAGATCTTCTACACCACCGGGCGGCTCACCTCGGAGATGGTGATCAAGGTGGCGCAGATGGGCATTCCGGTGCTGCTGTCGCGCTCCGGTGTCACCCAGATGGGGCTGGATCTGGCCCGTCAGCTCGGCATCACCATGATTGCCCGCGCCAAGGGGCGCCATTTCGAGGTATTCAGCGGCCACGACCATATGGTGCTGGACGAGAAGCCGCCGGTGCTGGCGCCCAGTCCGGCTGGTCGCGGGATGCGGGATTAACTCATGAACGAGTTTATGAACGTGAAGCAGGTGGCGGAATACCTCGATCTCAACGAGAAGAAGGTCTACCAGCTCGCCAACGAGGCGCGCATCCCCGCCACCAAGGCGACCGGCAAGTGGCTGTTTCCCCGCTCCCTGCTCGACCGCTGGCTGCTCGGCAGCTGCCACGAGGGGGTGATGAACGACCGGCTGCTGCTGGCAGGTTCAGACGACGTGCTGCTGCACTACGCCAGCAGCCGCTTGGCCCAGCAGCTCGGCACCCAGGCACTGGTGGGCTACACCCCGTGCGGCACCCGTCAGGGGCTAGCGATGCTGGCCCGCGGCCATGTGGATCTCTGCGCCATCCACTGGGGGCAGGCCGAAGAGGCCCACCTGCGCCATCCGGCGCTGGTGCAGCAGTATCAGGGCCGCCGGCAATGGGTGATCGTTCATGGATTCAGGCGGGTGCAGGGGCTGGTGCTGCGCCAGGGATTGCAACCCAGGGAGGCGAAAGAGGCGCTCGACTGGCGCTGGGCCATGCGTCAGGAGGGGGCTGGCAGCCAGCGCGCCCTGCAGGAGTGGCTGCAAACGCAAGGGGAGTCGCTGACCCGGCTGGAGCGCACCCTCGAGGTCAACAGCGAGCGGGAACTGGCCGCCGCCATCAGCCGCGGCGATGCGGATGTCGGGCCCGGCGCCCAGAGCACAGCTACCGAGTTTGGCCTCGGCTTTATGCCCTTGTCGCAGGAGTGCTTCGATCTGGTGATGCCGCAGGGGGTCTTCTTTCGCACCCTGCTGCAACAGCTGATCGGCTGGCTGCAATCCCCCGAGGGACGCGAGCTGGCGGCCCGGCTCGGTGGCTATGACCTGACCCAGAGCGGCAAGCTGGTGTGGAGCCCGCAGTAAATAACCACTCACCCACCGACAAAACAGCCCGCCAACCATGTTGACGGGCTGTTTTTATAACGGGCCTTTTTTAAGCAGCATCAATCGCTTGTCTCACGCCCCTCGGCATTGAGGGCGATGCGCCACCCTTCCAGTTTCGCGGGCTCGCTGCCGCTGGGCAGCAGGGCGTGGCTGCGCAGCCGCACTGTAAAGCAGCTCCCCTGCCCCGGGGTGGAGTCCACCAAGAGCTCCCCGCCCCAGCGGCTGATGATGCGGTGACTCAGGGCCAGCCCCAGACCGGTGCCGGTGGCGCGGGTGGTGAAGAAGGGGTCGAAGATCTTGTCGATAATGGCCGCCTCGATGCCGCTGCCGTTGTCGATCACCCGCACCTCGGCCCCACGCAGCTGACCCAGTTCATCGACCCAGTCGCGACTCTCGACCCGGATCTCCCCCTGCTCCCCCAGCGCGTGGCTGGCGTTGACCAGGAGGTTGATCAGCACCTGCAGCAGCTGCTGGCGATCCGCCTCGATGGGCTGCTGGGCCCTGAGATCGGCCACCAGCTCCACCTGCTGCTGACGCAGGGCGGAGCGCACCAGGGTCAGGCTCTCCTCGATGATGGGATTGAGGTGCTGCCACACAGGCGCCGTCTCATAGTCGCCGGGGCGAGAGTATTGCAGCAGGCTGCGGGTGATGGCGCGGATGCGCTCGATCTGGGCCAGCACCAGCGCCAGCTCCTCGCTGACCGGCTCGGCCGCCTCCCCCAGCTCCAGCTTCATCAGCTCCACATTGCCGAGGATCACCGCCAGCGGGTTGTTGATCTCGTGGGCCACCCCGGCCGAGAGCTCGCCAAGGGCCGCCAGCTTCTCGCTGATAAGCAACTGCTGGCGCGCCTCGGTCAGCATATGGATATGATCTTCCAGCTCGGCAGTCTTGAGCTCGAGACTTTGGGTGCGCTCGGCCACCTTCTGCTCCAGCTCATCGGCGCTACGGGCCATCTGCTGCTGGTGCGCTTCCTGCCTGTCCAGCATGGCGTCAAACTGGCGACCGAGCTGGGCCAGCTCGTGGTCGGGGTCGAGGGCCAGCGGGCCGATGCGAGCCGACTCCCCGGCCTGCACCTGCCGCACCACCTTGTGCATCCGCTCGATGGGGGAGAAGAGATCCCGCGCGCCGCGATAGACCAGCAGGCCGGAGAGCAGCAACAGCAGCACCACGCCCGAGCCCAGCTCCACCAGATTGGTGAGGTAAGTGCGGATGATGGGCCACTCGAGAAAGCCCACATAGAGCATGCCGAGCCGCTCGCCCCTGGCCCCCTGCAGCGGCTCGTAGCCAGAGACATACCAGGCGTCGTGGACGAAAGCGCGGTCTATCCAGATATCCCCCTGCCCCAGCACCTGTTCGCGCACCGGGGGCGAGACCCGGGTGCCCACCGCCCGGCCAACCTGACGGCTGCTGCTGACCGGCACATTGGTGCTCACCCGCAGATCATCGAGAAACAGGGTGACCGTACCTATGCTCCCCTCTGGCAGGGTGTTTTTGGCAAACACCTGACCCTTGATCTCATCCACCAGCCGGGTGCTGCCGTTAATCAGCTCCCCCCCCTCCAGCACTGCCCAAAGGGATCCGTCGCGCCCCATCACAGGCGTCAATGACAGACTGATCAGCCCCCGGCTCTCCACCGCTTTGGTGCCATCCCGCTGCCACAGCACGGCTCGCTTGGCCAGTTGCGGGGAGAGGGCGAGCATCTCCTGCTGCGACCAGACCACGAAGTGACTGACGCTGCGTCCGGCATTCAGGGTCGTCAGCTCCTGCGCCGTCAGAGCCTGAAGCTCGGCGCCGCTACGCAGGCGCAGAAAATCGAGACCATAGTTGGCAGCCAGCGGCATCACCCACTCGTCCAGCCGGGTTGGTGACTCACGCAGCCGCAGCTGAAAAGCCCAGGCATCCCGAAGATGTTCGAGGTGCTCGGCCTGACGCTGCTGCTGCACGCTGACCGCATGATGGGCGACGCCAAGGTCGCTGCGCACCGTGGTGAGCAGGTTCTGCCAGCTGTAGGTGAGGGTCCAGTAGAGTGTGAGCGCAATCATGCCCACCAGGGTGAGCATGATGGGTACCGAGGTGAGCAGCAGCAGGCGCCAGCGCACTTTGGTTCGCACGCAGCGGGGGAGCAGAGTCAGTTTCATCGCCACCCCATCCGATCACCCTTTATCATTCGATGGCCCACTCCTTGAACTTGCGATCCAGCGTCTTGCGCGCCACCCCGAGCACCCGGGAAGCGGCCGACTTGTTGCCATCATGGCTCGCCACCACTTGCAGAATATGAGCCTTCTCCACCTCCGCCAATGGCCACTCCAGCGGGTAGCCCGCCTCGCTCCCGCCGGCTTCGGCAGGCTTGACGCTCTGCCAATATTCAGCGGGCGGCTTGCCCAGCAGCAGGCAGCGCTCAATGAGGTTGCGCAGCTCGCGTACGTTGCCGGGCCAGGGATAGGCCTGCATCGCCACCACATCCTCGTGGGTCCAGCTCAAGGAGCCCATCCCCATCTCGGCGGTGAGCTGGCGGGTAAAGTGGTGTACCAGCGCGGGGATGTCGTCAATGCGATCCCGCAAGGGTGCAACCGGCAGCGCTACTACGTTGAGGCGATAGAAGAGGTCCTCGCGAAAGCGGCCCGCCTCCACCTCGGCCTTGAGGTTGCGATTGGTGGCGGCGACGATGCGCACATCCACCGATAATTCGCGCTCGGCCCCCACCGGGCGAATGGCCTTCTGCTCCAGCGCCCGCAGCAGGGAAGCCTGCATGGCAAGGGGCATCTCGCCGATCTCGTCCAAGAAGAGCGTCCCCTGATGAGCGACCCGGAACAGGCCGTCACGCCCCTTGCGGGCGCCGGTAAAGGCCCCCTGCACATGGCCAAACAGCTCGCTTTCCAGAAGCTCCGGGGCGATAGAGGCGCAGTTGAGGGGCACAAAGGCCCCCACCCGGCCAGAGAGCTGATGCAGGGCGCGGGCCACCAGCTCCTTGCCGGTGCCGGATTCCCCCTCCACCAATACGGCGGCGTTGGAGGGGGCCACTCTGGCGATCAGGGTCTTGAGCTCGCGGGTCTTGGCGCTGTCGCCGATCAGAGTGGGCGGGAACAGCTTGCTCACCTCCCGACGCAACAGCAGGTTCTCCCGCTCCATCTGACGGCGCTCGATGACCCTGTCCACCGCTTGCACCATCTGCTCCAGGTTGAAAGGCTTGAGGATAAAGTCGCAGGCTCCCAGACGCAGCGCCTTGAGGGCGGTCTCCATATCACCAAAACCGGTCATGAAGATGATGTCGCTGCGACGGGTGCCGGGCTCGATAGCCTCGTGCCACTCGATACCGGAGCGTCCCGGCATCCGGATATCGGCGATGATGAGATCGAAGTGAAGGCGGCAGCGCAAGGCTTCCGCCTCCTCCACACTGGCGGCTGTCTCTATCTGGGCGAAACGCTTGGCCAGCGCCTTGGCCAGAAAACTGCGCATGCCGGGCTCATCGTCAACGATAAGCAGGGAGAGGGCAGACCAGAGACCGGGAGAGGCTGTCATGGAAAAAAGTACCTCGAATACAGGTAAGGTCGAAGAATGTCCCGATAACCGGAACCTTTGTGGGACATTTTGTCCTTCCCGCAGCAAAATCACCAACACCAATTATTAAAAGCGATAACCGGCTCACCTAATTGCCACCATTAAATAACTGTTTTTTAAGGGCAAAGAGCTAATCTCTGTTATCAGAATCAGTTTGGCACCCCGCTTGCTTGGTCGTTTCCTCTCTCACCGACCCTGAAAGTTGCATCACGATGACGATTAAAACCAGCCTCAAACGTTTTGCCCTCTCCCTCGCCGCCAGCCTGCTGATCGCCGGTGCGGCCCACGCCGAAGCGGATACTAATGCCACAAAAGCGCCGATCCGCCTCGCCACCACCACCAGCACCGAGCAGTCCGGTCTGCTGGGCTGGCTGCTGCCCCAGTTCACCAAAGAGACCGGTTATCCGGTGCAGGTGATGGCGGCCGGTACCGGCCAGAGCCTGAAGATGGGCGAAAACGGCGACGCGGATCTGGTGATGACCCACGCACCGTCTGCCGAGAAGAAGTTCGTTGATGCGGGCTTTGGCATCGAGCCGGTGCACCTGATGTACAACGACTTCGTTATCGTCGGCCCGGCGAAAGATCCGGCGGGTCTCGGCAAACTGCACGACGCGTCCAAGGGGCTGCAAGCCATCAAGGAGCAGGGCCAGATCTTTATCTCCCGCGGTGACGAGTCCGGCACCCACATCAAGGAGAAGACCCTGTGGCAGGCGGCTGACGTCAAACCCGAGTTTGCCGGTTACAAGTCCATCGGCCAGGGGATGGGGCCGACCCTGACCATGGCCTCGGAGCTCGGTGCCTACACCCTGACCGACCGCGGCACCTGGCTCGCCTACCAGAGCAAGCTGGATCTCGCCGTGCTGCTGGAGGGTGACAAGCGCCTGTTCAACCCCTATCAGGTGATCCTGGTCAACCCCAACCGCTACCCGGATCTCAACACCGAAGGGGCCCGCACCCTGAAGAACTGGCTGGTCTCCGAGCATGGCCAGAAGCTGATCGGTGACTTCAAGGTGGCGGGTCAGGCGCTGTTTGTAGCGGATGCCAACGGGAAATAATGGCAACCCCTGCGATGACCTTGATGGCCCTCCCCCGGTTCGCTGAGGGAGGCGCCTGATGCCGACCCTGCTCGACACGACCGTATTGACGGCCCTCGCCCTGCACGATGAGAGAGAGGTCTGATGCCGACATTGATCGACACGACATTGGCGGCTCTCGCCCTGCTGTTCAGTGGTGACACCGAACTGTGGCAGGTGGTGGGGGTCTCCTTCTCCGTCTCCTGCATCGCCCTGCTGTTGGTGCTGCTGCCCGCCTTGCTGCTGGGCTTTGCCCTGGCCTATCTGCCGCTGCCCGGCCGCTGGCTCTGGCTCTCCTGCATCAATACCCTGCAATCGGTGCCGACCGTGGTGATTGGCCTCTTGCTCTATATGCTGCTGTCGCGGGCCGGCCCCTTTGGCGACTGGAAGCTGCTTTTTACCCAGCAGGCGATGGTGGTGGGGCAGATGCTGATCGCCTTTCCGGTGATCGCCACCATGGCTCATGCGGCGTTTGTCCAGAGTGACCGGCGCGCCTGGGAGACCGCCCTGACCCTGGGGGTCTCCTGGCCCAAGGCGCTGATCGGCCTGATGCACGAGTGCCGTTTTGGTCTGCTGGCCGCCATCATCGGCGCCTTCAGCCGCATCGTCACAGAGGTGGGCTGCTCCATGATGGTGGGGGGCAATATCCTGCACTTTACCCGCAATATCCCCACCGCCATCGCGCTGGAGACCCAGAAAGGGGCCTTCACCCAAGGGGTGGCGCTCGGCATAGTGCTGCTCACCCTCGCCCTCTTGCTCAACCTGCTGCTGACGGCCTGTCGCGGCCACAGCTATCTGAAGAACTGACCATGCCCCCACTGTGTACCAACAGGAGTACCCCATGGCCCTGACCGCCCACCAGCTGACGATGCGCTTTGGCGAGCGCCAGCTGTTCGAGATTGACCGGCTCGCCATCGCACCGGGGGATGCCATCTGGCTGCACGGAGCCAACGGGGTAGGCAAGACCACCTTGCTCAAGATCCTGGCGGGGCTGCTGGCCCCCACCCGCGGCCACACCAATCTGCCGGGACGCTGGCAGCAGCGGCTCAACCGGCTGCTCAAGCGGGATCTGGGGCCGGGCCGGGTCACCTATCTGCACCAGACCCCCTATCTGTTCGATCGCACAGTTCACGACAACGTGGCCTGGGCGCTCGATAAACAGCTCGGCAGCGAGATCCGGGTGTTCGAGGCGCTACGCCGGGTCGAGCTGGAGGGGCTGGCGCGGGAGCACATCAGCATTCTCTCGGGTGGCGAACGGCAACGGCTGGCAATGGCCCGCGCCTGGGCGCTGCAACCGGCCTTTCTGCTGATGGATGAGCCCACCGCCAATCTGGACACACATTCGGTTGCCCTGATGGCCGCATTGGCGCAAGATCTGCGGGAACATGGCAGCGGCCTGGTCGTCATCAGCCACCAGAGCAATGCCCTGACCGACCTGTGCGAGCGGCAATGGACCCTCGCCCGTGGCCAGCTGCAAGAGACGACCCCTTTAAAAATCATCGAGCGACATGACTTCAAAAAGCGACAGCCACTCTGATCCCGTTGCCGTATCAGCAGTGATCCTGGCAGGAGGCCGCGCCACCCGGATGGGGGGCGAAGACAAGGGATGGGTAGCACTGGCGGGACGCCCTCTTATCGACCATGTTTTGGCGCGCCTGCGCCCCCAGGTAGATGAGGTATTGATCAACGCCAACCGCAGTCAGGCCCGCTATCAGGCGCTGGCCCCGGTCATCAGCGATGACAACAACGACTATCTCGGCCCGCTGGCGGGCATGCAGGCAGGTCTTGCTGCCGCCCGTCACGACTGGGTGCTGTTTGTCCCTTGCGATGGCCCCGCCCTGCCGCTGGATCTGATGAGCCGCTTTCGCGCCGCCCTGACCCCGGATACCGAGCTGGTGGTAGCCCACGATGGCGACTGGCTGCAACCCGTGGTGGCCCTGCTGCACAAATCCCTGCTCCCCTCCCTCACCGCCGCGCTGGCAGAGGGAGAGCGCAAAATCGATATCTGGTTTGCCCGCCACAATATGGCGGTGGTGAGCTTTGCCGATCAGCCGGATGCCTTTATCAATCTCAATAGCCCTGCCGAGCTGGCCGCCTACGAGGCCCGTCTGCTTGCCCCGGCTATCGACCCCCAACAAGGAGTCACCTCATGACCCCGGCCCCCACTCTTCCCCTGCTAGGCTTCGCCGCCTGGAGCGGCACCGGCAAGACCACCTTGCTGGAGCAGTTGATCCCCCTGCTGGTGGGTCGTGGCCTGCGCATCGGGGTGCTCAAGCACGCCCACCACGACTTTGATATCGACCAGCCGGGCAAAGACAGCTATCGCCTGCGCAAGGCGGGTGCCAAGCAGATGATGGTCGCCTCCCGTCGTCGTCATGCCCGTATCATTGAGACGGAACTGGCCGAAGCCGACTTTCGCCAGCTGCTGGCAAGCTTTGATCAGAGTGAACTCGACCTGCTGCTGGTAGAGGGGTTCAAGCACGAGCACTTCCCGAAAATCGAGCTGCACCGCGCCGAGATTGGCAAGCCGCAGCTCTTCCCCGAAGACAGCGACATCATCGCGCTGGCCAGCGATCAGCCCCAACAGAGTGGCGAACAACAGCAGACAAGCCTGCCCCGACTCGATATCAACGATCTGGCGGCCATTGCCGACTTCGTCTGCCGCTGGCTTGACGGCTGCCAGAGCAAGGAGCCGGAGGCGGGCAAGGGCTTTCTCTCGGTCGAAGCGGCCCGCAACGCCATTCTGGCGGCCCTCACCCCGAGCACGGCCTGCTCCGAAAAACCGCTGGCCCAGTGCCACGGCGCCGTGCTGGCCGCCGATCTGATAAGCCCCATCAATGTGCCGCCCCACGCCAACTCGGCGATGGACGGCATTGGCCTTCGTAGCGACGATCTCGCCACCGGTCGCTGGCAGCTGGTGGGGGAAGTGCTGGCAGGCCAGCAGCGCCACGAGCCTGTGCTGGCCGGTCAGGCGGTGCAGATCATGACCGGCGCTCCGCTGCCCCCCGGTGTGGATACCGTGGTGATGCGGGAAGAGACGCTGATTGAAGGTGAGTGGGTCACGGTCACCGCACCGATCCGCGCAGGGCAGAATGTGCGCCTCGCCGGGGAAGATCTCGCCAAAGGTGCGGTCGCCATCCCGGCCGGAACCTGGCTTGGCGCCCCCCAGCTGGGGCTGGCAGCATCACTCGGTCAAGCCAGTCTCACTGTGCGCACCCCGCTGAAAGTGGCGCTGTTCAGTACCGGTGACGAGGTGCAGGCCCCGGGCGAGCAGCTCGCCCCCGGCCATATCTTCGACAGCAATCGCTTCACCCTGATGGCCCTTATCCGCGCCGCCGGTTGCGAGGTGATGGATCTTGGCATCATTCCCGATGACAAGACCATACTGCGCCAGCAGCTGGAGCAGGCCGCCGCCAGTGCCGATCTGGTGCTGAGCTCGGGTGGGGTCTCGGTGGGCAACGCCGACTTTATCAAGCTGGTACTGACGGAGCTCGGCCAGATCGATTTCTGGCGCATCCAGATGCGACCGGGCCGCCCGCTCGCCTTTGGCAAGCTGGAGCAGACCCCCTTCTTCGGCCTGCCGGGCAATCCGGTCGCGGCGATGATCTGCGTGCTGCAGTTTGTCGAGCCCGCCATCGCCCGCTTGCAGGGCAAGCGGTGGCAGCCGCTGCGCCTCTCGGCACTGGCGGACGAGCAGATGAAGAGCCGCCCGGGGCGCACCGAGTTTCTGCGCGGCATCTTTCATCAGGACCGTAACGGCCAGCTGCGGGTGCGCACCACAGGGCCACAGGGCTCGGGTATTCTCAGCTCCATGGCCGAGGCCAACTGCCTGATTGAAATCGTACCGGATCAACCCGGGATCGCCGTTGGCGAGCGGGTCTGGATCCACCCCCTGCAGGGACGACTGGCCTAAATCCCGACGGGGCGTCGGCCGGATGCACGGCGCCCCGTCACCCACCTGACAGGAGGCAGACTGTGCGTCTTGATGCCCCCCTCTCCCGACTCGATCTGCTGGTCTATGGCCGCTACCGGATCGTCCATGGCCTGCGCATTGCGCTCGCCTTTATGCTCACCTTTCTGCTGACCCGCGAGCTGAAACTGCCGGAGAGCACCTGGCCGCTGATAACCTTGGTGGTGGTGATGGGCCCCATCTCGTTTTGGGGCAATGTGCTCTCCCGCGCCCTGCAGCGGGTGGTGGGCACCATCTTCGGCGCCAGTTGCGGGGTGGTGGCGCTCTATCTCGAGATCTACTCGCTACCGCTCACCCTGATCTGGTGTGGGTGCATCATGTTCCTCTGCGGCTATCTGGCCCTCGGCAAGCGCCCCTATGTAGGGCTGCTGATCGGCATCACCCTGGGAGTCACCATGGGGGCCATGCCGGGGGATATAGAGACGGCGCTATGGCGCAGCGGCGACGTGATACTGGGCTCCCTGCTGGCGCTGCTCTTTTGCAGCATTTATCCCCAGCGGGCCTACAGCCACTGGCGCCTGCAGTTGCACCAGATCCTGCAGCAGTCGGGGCGGCTCTATCACACCCACCTCTCCCCCAATGTGCTGGAGCGCCCGCGCCTCAAGCACAATCTCTCCCAGTTGCTGGCACAGACCGGCAAACTGCGGGCCCTGCTGGCCCCTGCGGCCAAGGAGACACGCCACAGCGTCGCCCTGTTTGATGCGGTGCAGGTCACCATGCGCAACACCCTCTGTACTCTGGAGATGCTGGCCAACACCTACTGGAACGATCGGGAGAGCCACTTCCTGATGCAGAGCACGGCTGCGCTGCAAGCCTGCCATCTGGCCACCGAGGAGGCGATCAACCAGCTTGCCCTGATGATGCAAACCGGTGACGGTCGCGGGGCCGATGCCGCCATCGCCCGCCTGCACGAGGTGGCGACCCAGGTATCGCTGCCGCCCAACGCAGAGGCAGCCATCAATGGCTACCTCTGGCTCAACGTCCAGCTGACCGAACAGCTCACCCACCTGCGCCGCCTGCTGGGACTGATCCTCACCCCGCCCCATCGCAAGCAGCCGGACTAGACCCAATGCAAAACGCCCCGCAGTTGCGGGGCGTTCTTGTCGGCATAGGCACTGATGATCAAGCCGCCGTGCGGGCGTTCTCGCTCATCTGCTCCAGCTCTGACCGGGTCAGGGTAGAAACAAACTTGCCATCAAAATAGATATCCATCAGCTCACCACGCTTTTCGCCACGCATCATGCTGCGGCGACCATCCAGATAGTGCACCTCCATCTGGGCGGTATGCTCGTCCGGGTAGCTGATCTCCACCTCGCGTACCCCTTGCGGCAGCATGGCCAGCGGCACCGTCTTGAGGGCCGGATCCAGATGCTGGTTCACCTTGATCACCGGATCGGCTTTCATGTCCACCACAGCCGGAGATTTGCCGGTGATGGGGTTCTTGCCAGACCAGAACTCGATGGTATTGAAGACGAACAGGTCAGCGGTCGCGGCCAGACCGTAGACAGGGGAGAGCAGCATAAAGACCCCGGCACGAGCGTAGCGGTTATCCACCACGCTCAGGTTGCCCTTGGTGACCATGCCGGAAAGCCCCATCTGCCCCATACAGCCGCCCAGACCCATGCTCGCGACCATAACCAGCAGGGCCATTGCCCGCCCCTTCTGTTGTAATGCCATCTTGTTCTGTTCCTGCTCTGAAATAAATGAGGCGGCAAGCCTAATCAAGGGGCCAGAAGAGGACAATTCACAATGGCGGGACGATACAGGAGGGGTTCAGATTGGCGTACCAAGTGAGCAATAAATAAGCACCGATGGAATAATCATCCATTCGGTGCCTCGTTCAACAACCAATAACCGTCAGGAGCCGATGGCCAGATTGGAGACTGTCTCGGTCACATTGATGGCGCCCTGCTCGATCTGTGACATCACGCCACTCACCTCGCCGATCTGCTCCTTGCCACGCTGGGCACTGGTGGCCACCTCATTGATGTTGCCGGTGATCTGGGCCGTCAGTTCGCGGTTTTTCTGAACCACGCTGGCGATCTCGCCGGTCGAGAGGGAGGTGCGCGCAGCCAGCTGACGTACTTCGTCGGCCACCACCGCAAAACCGCGCCCCTGATCGCCGGCCCGGGCTGCCTCAATGGCGGCGTTAAGGGCCAGCAGATTGGTCTGCTCGGCAATACTGCTGATGGTAGATACGATGGCTTCAATGCTTTTCGACTGCTCATTGAGCTGGCCAATCAGACCGGAAGTGCGGCTCACCTGTTCGGAAATGGCGCTGGAGATGGCAACCGATGCCGCCAGCAGTTCAGACCCGGTTTCGGCAAAGCGGGTGGTCTCCTGCGAAATGGTCTGGGCTATGTTGGCCGCCTCGCTCACTGCCTGGGAGCGCTTGATCCGCTCTGTCACCTCACTGGCAAACTTGATCACCTTGACCACCTTGCCGCTCTCATCCTTGATGGGGTTGTAGGTAGCCTCCAGCCAGATCTCGTTGCCGTGGCTGTCACGACGACTGAACAGCCCCGACTTGAGCTGGCCGTGGGCCAGATCGTCCCAGAAGTGAGGTTGCTCGTGATAGAAGCTCTCATCGCAAAACAGCCTGTGATGCTGCCCCTTGAGCTGCGAAAGGGAGTAACCGACGCAGGAGAGGAAATTCTGATTGGCCGTCACAATCTCCCCCTTGGGGGTGAACTCGATAATGGCGAGTGCCCGATCGAGTGCCGAGATGATCGCTTTCTGACGACTCAACTGCTGATAACTCTCGGTGATATCGGAGGCTATCTTGACGACCCTGACCACCTTGCCCTCAACCTTGACCGGGAAGTAGGTAGCCTCCAGCCACAACTCCCTGCCATGTTTGTCAATGCGCTGGTAGATGCCACTGTGGGAATGCCCCTGACGCAACTGTTCCCAAAACTGGGCATAGGAGGATGACTGGGCGTAGTGGGCATCACAAAAGATCCGGTGGTGTTTACCAATCACCTCCTGCTCGCTATAGCCCACCACACTCAGAAACAGCGGGTTCGTCTCGAGGATCTCGCCACTTGGTGTGAAACTGATGGTAGCGACACCGACTTTTACTGCATCAATAAATGCCTGGGCCTGGGCCAACTGCATTTGACACGCTTGTAATTCCGCTTTGAGTTTGAAGTTGAACATCTTGCCCTGCCCCTCTGTTACCTGTTTACAACTACATCACATCTGCATGAACTTTAGACGAGAAAGCAGAGGGATAACGGGGTCCCATCGATTAAGGTGCCAGATCCCACTCCAGATAGGCCGGATTGGCGACAAAGCCGATCCGCTCATAGAGTGGACGCCCCTGCTCGCTGGCATGGAGCCACACCTTTCCCAGCTGACGCGATCTGGCAAAGGCCGTTATGGCATCGAGCAGCGCCGTGGCGATCCCCTGCTGGCGCCATTGTGTCCGCGTATACATGTTGAGCAGATCCCCCTCCATCCCCGCCAGATTGCCGGGATAGGGCGGCCGTTCAAACAATGCCAGCGTCCCTGCCGCCACGATCTGTTTGCCGCCCTCCTGCGTATCGGCCTCAGCCAGCCAGGATAGAGCCCTCTCTTCACTCATCGCCCGGGTAAAGTAGTCAAGGGTGGCCTGCCACAAGGCCGGGTCTGCCTGCGGCGTCACCAACTCACCGACCTCACAAAACAGCTCCATGCGCAGCGCCACCAGTGTGGGAATATCTGCGGCCCTTGCCTGACGAATGATCATTGGCTGCTCCTTTTCTCTCATGGGAAATTTCGCCGGCCGTCATTATGACAAAGAGCGCCTTGTGGCGCTCTTTGTCATTGGGGAAATCACTGATAAATCAATGGCTGCGACGTGTCAGCCAGTGATCCAGGCTCAGCACACCGCCGCCCCAGATGATAAGGATCAGCAGCATCCAGCCCCACAGCTGGTGATCGTAAAAGCCACCCGCCCAGAGGGTCGGGTAGGAGATCACCGCCATGATATTGAAGCCAAACAGCAGCAAGGCGGCCGGGCGAGTAAAAAGCCCCGCCAGCAGGAAGAGCGGCAACAGCAGCTCGGTCGCCGTACCCAGATAAGCAGCCCACAACCAGGGCAGCAGGGGCACCTGATACTCGGATTCAAACAGATAGAGGGTGGAATCCCACGCCGTCAGCTTGAGCCAGCCTGAAGTGATAAAAACCGAGGCGACCCAAAGCCGCGCCAACAACAGCACACCAGCACTGCTCCAGCGCGGCAAATCACCACTCGAGCTGGCCAGCGCCAGCCATTTGTTTGCCATCATGGCATTACCTCCATATCCACCAGCAGACCAAGGGTTATCAGGCGAGTGAGATGTTCACTGGCCGCAGGGTCGGCCGCAAGCAGATCGACCAGCGCCGTACCAGCGAGACAATCCTGTAGCAGCGCCCACTCACCCGCCGTCAGGGGCAAGGGGGCAACCCGGCAATCCGGCTGTTTCTTCAGTGCCAACCAGACGGGGGCATCAAGTACCTCCACCGCTTCACCACAGTGCAGCGCCATCTGCCACAGGGCCAGCACCGGATAATCGCTGGCAACCAGCAGCAGATCCGTGGCTGGCAACAGCCGCAGCCGCTCCCATTGTTGCGGCGATAATGCGGCCAGACGCTCGGCTGGCCAGCAGCGTGATTCCAGCGGCAGCAGACTGGCACGCTCAAGCTGCCATTCGAACTGAGCCAGCGCCTCCAGCCAGGGCAGCCCGGTTGTAGTCGGCAAGCGGGCCAACCATTGGCCAAATCCGGCGCCATAATGCATGACGCTCCCTTCCCTGAGCGGCTCGGCCAATACGAAGCCACGGGCCGCCGCTGCAAAAAAGTCATCCCCGACCATAGCCTTGACGGCGGGATAACTGCTCGCCAGCACCTCGCCAAGGCTCAGGATGAAGTGGTTGCGATAGACCTGCAGCACAGATTCGGCAGAAAAGAGCCGGGAGCTGATGTGAGGGGAAATGGCGTCAGGCGCCCCCAGCAGACCATCGGCAAAGTGCTGTTGCAGCTGTGCCAGTTCAGCCATGGGCCACCTCCCGTGGTGCACTCATGGCACGCGCCTCATCCAGAATGGCGCCGGCCTTCGCCGCCTCTGCCAGCAAGACCGGCAGCGGCGGGATCTCGAGGTCCCACTCAATCAGGGTGGGAATGGCCTGCTTGCGGCAGATCTGGCGATAGAGTTCCCAGACCGGCTCCACCACAGGGGCGCTGTGGGTATCGATATAGAGGGAGCCTTCCGGCAGCAGCTTCTCGGTATAACCGGCCAGATGGATCTCCCCGACGGTGGCGAGATCGATCGCCGCCAGATACTCATCGCAAGAGAAACCGTGGTTAAAGGCACTGACATAGAGATTGTTGAGATCGAGCAGGATGCCGCACTCGCTGCGCTGCTGCAGCTCGGCCAGAAATTCCCACTCGCTCATCTCCCCGGGCAGTTGCAGATAGGAGGAGGGGTTTTCAATCAACATGCGGCAACCCAGGGTCTGTTGTACCTGCTGGATCTTGTCGCTCATGTTGCGCAGAGAGGCGCGGTTATAGGGCACCGGCAGCAGATCGTTGAAGTAACGCCCGCCAATGCTGCCCCAGCTGAGATGTTCGGAGATCCGTACCGGTTTGATCGCCGCAGCCAGTGTCGACAACTGCTGCAGATGGTGCGGATCGAGCGGATCGGCAGAACCGAGGGACATGCCAACGCCGTGAAGACTGACGGGGTAGTGTTGCGCCAGCTCGGCGAGCACCTGAAAACCCTGGCTGTGCCGTTCGAAGTAATTTTCACTATGCACCTCCAGCCAACCGACTGCCGGCAGGGTTTGCCGGATCTCATCGTAATGGGGAGTGCGTAATCCGATACCAATCAAAGGGTTCATCGCAAGACTCGCTTTCGCCAACCAGAGAAGATGCAGGGAGCGACCCATTGGCCATCCCCTGCCCGATGTCTCTTACTTGGGTTGCAGCGAACCGCCGACCAGCTTCTCGCACAGCCCTTTGGGCATCACCACAAAGGCATCACCCTGAGCATCTTCCTTGGCGGTACCGGCGCAGGAGCTGCTCTTGGTCGCACAGTCATTTTTGCTGGCCTTGACCACGCCGTAGCACTTCTCCTTTTCATCGGCAGCCATGGCTGGCGCCGCGATAAATTGGGCGCCCAGCGCCAGCAGACCGGTCATGGCGGAGGCGATAGCAGTGCTTTTTTTAACATTCATGTTCATGTTCCTTTTGATGTCGTTGGATGTTGCTGATATCCCCGATTTGTCGCAACCGGGTACCTGCAATAGAACCGGCAAACGGGATATTCCCTTTCAAAAAAAAACACCAAAAGAGTTAAAAAACCCAAAGGCAAACACTCAATCAATTGATTTTAAACAGCTATTTCATCATTGAAAATTTCTTGCCGACCACCATTTTATGAACAAAAAAGAGTGCCGTTTGATGCTTTCATCCCGTTAATCTTCTTCACTGCTTCCATCAAAAGAGATGCGTCAGACATAAAAAAGCACCGCCAACAGGCAGGGCTGGATGCAACTTGCAAGAAACAAACAACAAACAAATGGGGACCAGGAGTTGCGGCAAGCAGATAAAAAAAGAGACAGCTTTGGCTGTCTCTTTTTGCACATGGTGCGAATGGGGTTTAGTAGAAGATCCGCTCGCCACGCTCGCTCATTTTGAGCCACACCGGTTTGGTGCTGGTTTTGTTCCAGATCCGGTGCAAATAGCTGTAGAAGCGGGCACGATCGCTGCGAAACAGCATCACGGGGAAAGCCAGAATGCCCACCAGCAATACATAAATGCGACGAAGAATAATCTGAGTCAGGGAAAAGGGATGAAACATGATGTAACTCCTTACTGGTAAGACCACTGAGCAAAGATTACCCCACTCCATGTAGGATTACTACATCACCAACGCATTTTTTTTATAAAAAAATGGTGAAAAACGGGAAATACTGAAAACGGGTTACGTCATTAACCAACAGTTAACAAACTTGCAAAAATCGTGCGCTTTGCCACAGTTATCAGGGGAAAAACATGCAGTAGGGAGACACGCATGAAACTGCCGGAAGTGGCACTGCTGGTGCTGATGGTTGCCCTGACACGGGCACAACTGGAGGAGTGGCAACTGAATCGGGAAGATGCCATCGTGCTGGCCGAACGGGGCGTGCCCACGGTCAGCCTGTGGCAATGCGGCACACTGAAGCAACGGATTGCGGATCTCAACCAGCACAGTGCCGAGGTGCAGTTTCAATATCGGGGGCAAAAAATGGCGGATGTGAGCCACTATCTCGAGCGCGAGTGGAAACAGGCTGGCTGCGAACAGTTACTGGTACAGCAATGATACTGACCAAGGCTCAGACTCGAAGAGTGGTGATTGAGATAAACAGAGAGAATATGGAGGCACGTTCCGGAGTCGAACCGGACTAAACGGATTTGCAATCCGCTGCATAACCGCTTTGCTAACGCGCCATGCTGACAAGACTGATTGTCTTGAAAGTGAGTTCCATCGTTGGTGCGATGGAAAATTGGAGCGGGAAACGAGACTCGAACTCGCGACCCCGACCTTGGCAAGGTCGTGCTCTACCAACTGAGCTATTCCCGCGTTACTGCTTTCGTGCCAGTTGCCTGACAACGAGGCGCATTATACGTACCACGAGCGCCAGCACAACCCCTTTTTCGCAATTTAAGCCCTGATGCAAACTGTTTGCTCAGGGTTTAAACGCCTTGCTGCATTTTTCTCCAGCCAGCTGTGACCCACCAAGCGAATTTGGGATAAAGTCGTTGAAATGATTACGCTTTCGTTCGAGACTTGAGCGGCTTAATAACCGGATTCTCAATTGAAAATCACAAGATGAAATGGATCTTCACGCTTCGTGGGCTCAGGCCGCAGTTAATGCTGGCTTTTTTCATGTTGGGCATGGTGCCCTTTTTGGTCATCACCCTCTTCTTCCTATACAGCCACGGCAAGGATCTCACCACCCAGACCTCCAACCATCTGGTCTCCGTCCGTAATATCAAGAAGAGTCAGCTCGAGGATTACTTCAACAACCTCAAAGAGCAGATCATCAACTTCTCCCAGCAGGATTTTGCCGGCAACAGTATCGGCCGTTTCTATGGCTTTACCGGCGCCTTCGAGAAGTTGGGCACCACACCGCAGGAGGCCCGCAGCCGTGCTCAGGCCCGCTATCTGCCCGGCTCCTGGGATCAACTGCGCAAACCGGACAGTCAGGTGGAGATCGAACCCTCCATCACGGCACTTATCCTCGCCGACGAGATGTATGGCCGGGTGCACCAGCGCTTTCATCGCGGCTATGCCGACATGGTGCGCAAGTCCAACTACAGCGACATCTTTCTGGTGGACCTCAACGGTGATGTGGTCTATTCGGTCACCAAGCACCCTAACTTTGCCACCAATCTGCTCTCCGGACCTTATCAGGGCAGTGGCTTGGGCCAGACCTTCGCCAAGATCAAACGCCGCCTCGATGGCGGCCAGAAACCGCAGCAGATCTTCGAGTTCACCGATTTTGGCCGCAACGAGCTGACCGGGCAGGTGGTCGCCTACATGGCGGCACCCGTGATGCAATACGACTATGTGCGCGGTGTGGTGATTTTCGAGCTGCTGCCGGACAAGCTCAACCAGATCATGGCGGAGCGGGAGGGGCTGGGCGAGACCGGCGAGACCATCCTCATCGGCCCTGACAAGCGGATGCGCGCCGATGCCTGGCTGGCACCGGAGTTCAGCGTCGAGAACAGCTTCAGCCCCAACTTCCGTCCACTGCAAACGCCCCTCATCACCAAGACGCTCTCCGGCGAGCAGGGGGTCGGGCTGTTCCACTCCTATCAGGATGACGAGGTGCTGGCCGCCTACACCCAGGTGAAGGTGTTCGACACCGAGTGGGCCTTTATCGCCGAGATCTCAACCCGGGAAGCCTATGCCCCGATCCGCCAGCTGGAAACTCTGGTGATTGTGCTGGGGGCTGGCTCGGTACTGCTGCTGATCCTCTTCTCCCGCTGGCTCTCCCACTCCATCACGGCGCCGCTGCGATCCCTGACCGAAGCAGCCGAGCAGGTGGCCGACGGTGCGCTGGATCACCCCATCGCCATCGAGCGCACCGGCGATGATATCGACCGGCTGGCCGAGGCGTTTCGCCATATGCAGCGCTCGGTGAAGGACAAGATCGAACTCATCGAGCAGCAGACCCAGGAGCTGCAACAGCAGGTCAAGCTGACCCACAAGCAGAACCTCAGCCTGCAGCAGGCGGACAAGCTCAAGGATGAACTGCTGGCCAACACCTCCCACGAGCTGCGTACCCCCATTCACGGCATCAAGGGGATGGCCGAGTCCATGCTCGCCAGCCAGCAGGATTTGACCGAAGGGCAGCAAAAACAGCTCGGCCTCATCATCAAGAGCGCCGACGGCCTGGCCCGTCTGGTTGACGATCTGCTGGACTACCACCAGATGCGCTACGGCCAGCTGGAGATCCACTCACAACCCGTCTCATCAAAAGGGGTGATCCGGCTGGTGCTGGATCTCTGCCAGCATCTTGTGCAGGCCAAACCCCTCACTCTGGTGGATATCAGCCCGGCCGAACTGCCGCCGGTGCTGGCCGACGAGCAGCGGCTCGAACAGGTGCTCTACAACCTGGTGGGTAACGCCATCAAGTACACGCCGCAGGGCAAGGTGGTGCTCAGTGCCATCGTCGAGAACAACTTCCTGCGCATCAAGGTCACCGACACCGGCATCGGCATTGCCCCCGATCATCTGGAACACATCTTCGAGCCGCTGGTGCAGATGAGCCCGGAGGTAAGCAAGCAGGGGGCCGGCCTTGGTCTCTCCATCACCCGCCAGCTGGTGCACCTGATGGGGGGCGAGCTGTTTGTCGAGAGCGAGCCGAGCGTTGGCTCTACCTTCGCCTTTACCCTGCCCCTTGCCACCGGCAAAGCGGCCAATCTGACTCTCGACAGCCGCCAGATCGAGCATCAGCTGGTGCGCCAGCAACCGCTGATCCTGCCGGACTGGGAGAGCGACGATCTGCCCCCTCCCCCCGAGGATGCTCCGCTCATTCTGGTGGTGGATGACGAGCCCATCAACCTGCACATCCTGCGCCATCTGTTGCAACCCTGCGGCTACCGCATCCTGCCCAGCAGTGACGGCCACGATGCGCTGGCCAAGTTGGCTGAGGAGCCGGTGGACCTCATCCTGCTCGATGTGATGATGCCGACCCTTTCCGGTTTTGACGTCTGCCGCCGCCTGCGCCAGCAGCACCCGAAAGATATGCTGCCGGTGCTGCTGCTCACCGCCCTTAACCAACCCAAGGATATCGAGGAGGGCTTCGGGGCCGGAGCCAACGACTATCTGGTCAAACCCTTCTGCAAGGAGGAGCTGTTTGCCCGGGTCAAGGCGCTGCTGGAAGCCAAGGCCGGACGCGCCTCGCTGGTAGAGAACCGGCTATTGAAGCAGGAGATCGAACATCGCCTCACCCTGCAGGATCGACTGCATCAGGATCAGCAGCGCCTGCTGGCCCTGCTCGGCGAAGGGGCCGACCCCATGATCTTTATCGACGAGCAGGGCACAGTGCTGTTTGCCTCCCGGGTGATGGCACGCCTGCTGGGTCAGGAGCCGGAAGCCATGGAGGGGCAGCCCCTCAATGAGTGGCTCGCCACCCCGCTGCAACAGCAGTGGCCCGACCTTGCCAGCGAACGGGAACACAATCTGGAATTTCTGGTGGCCGGGCAAAAAGATGTACTCAACGCCCGTGCCCTGCCCATCGCGCTCGGAGGACAGGCCGCTTTCGCCCTCACTCTGAGTACCGAGCTGCGTCAGGATGAGAACCGGGTAATGGCGCTGGAGAACGCCCTCAAGAACCTCTCGCGGCAAGCTATCATCGAAGATGAACAGCTGCTGGGCGAGCTGAGCCGCCTGGGTGGCGAGTTCCGTTCGCTGGCCGACGACCTCATTCGCCAGCAGGATGACGAGCCGCTGCGCCGGGCGCTGGTAGAGACCATGCAGCTAACCCTGGATGCCTGGCAGCAGGGGACCGGCAAGGGCAAAATCGTGCTGGCAGAGAAGAGCAAGCTGTGGCGGGTCTATATGGACAGATCCAGCCCACAGACCCGCACCCTCGACAAATACCTGAGTCTGGACACCCTCCCCAAGTCACCACGCTGGAAGACGGTGGTGGCCACCACCGAGTATGTGCTGGGCCACTGCCCGCTCAATGACCACCAGCGCCAGCAGTTGCAGCACAGCGCACAGACCCTGCGTCAACTCGCCAACCGCAAACCGTGACACGGCGCCCTAAACGGGCGCCGGATCACAATTGGCAATCTGGTTTCTTTTTATGCAAAACAAAGCCCCGCACAACCCCGAAACCGAGAGCAGATCCAATTCACAAATTTGTCATATACGCCATTTTCACAGCCACTTTTTACGCGAGAGCAAATAACGCAAATCAATGATTTTAAACAAATAAAAAATCATTTTGACGAGATTGACGTAACACCGTCAATTTTTACGAAAACAACGAAATCAATAGTTGTTGTTTTCCTGTTAATTCTGGTTTGCTTAGGGCGTTGGAAAACAGAACGACAAAGGTTAGACACCTGACCAACACAGAGGGCCGATTTCATCAGCATGCGAAACCGGTGCTCACACAAAACAAGGCGAACCCTCGGGAATGCCAAAAAATAAGAAAGGAAAACATATGCTTGCCAAAGTATCCAAAATCTCTACCGCTGTAATGCTGGGAACCATGATGCTTGCCGGTGCCGCCGGTAACGCCATGGCCGCAGAAAACAAAACCGTGCTGACCATGGTCGCACAGCAGGAAACCGCCTGGGTCAAGAACTTCAACCCCTTCCTGCAAGCGGGCTTGCTGCACACCACCCGTCACTTCATCTATGAACCGCTGGTGATCTTCAACGATATGCAAGGGGGCAAACCCGTCTATCGTCTGGCCACCAACTATGCGTTCAGCGATGACCTGAAATCCGTCACCTTCGATCTGCGTGACGGCGTGAAGTGGTCTGACGGCGAAGCCTTTGATGCCGATGACATCATCTTCTCCTTCAATCTGGTCAAGGCCAACAAGGCGCTGGATGAGCGCTCAATCTGGACCCAGATCAAGAGCGTCGAGAAGCTGGCCCCCAACAAGGTCAAATTCGACCTGACCGAGGTCAACACCAACGTGGTGAACGATCTGGTGCTGGTACCTATAGTGCCGGAGCATCAGTGGAAATCGGTGAAAGATCCGGTTGCCTTCACCAACGACAAGCCGGTTGGTACTGGCCCCTTCACCGAAGTGGACAACTTCTCCGCCCAGCTCTACACCCAGTGCCGCAACCCGCACTATTGGGATAACGCCAACCTCGCTATCGACTGTATCCGCATGCCGCAGATGGCCACCAACGACCAGGTGCTGGCGGCTGTCATGAAGGGTGACATCGACTGGTTCGGCTCCTTCGTGCCGGATATCGAGCGCCTCTACGTCGGCAACGATCCGAAGAACAACAAATACTGGTTCCCGGCCTCCGGTACCGTGGCGTTCAACGTCAACTTCCAGACCAAGAACCCGGGCAATAACGAAGCCTTCAACGACATCAACTTCCGCCGCGCCTTCTCCATGGCGATGGACCGCCAGTCCATGGTGGATATCGCAGGCTACGGCTACCCCACCGTCAACGAGTACCCGTCAGGTCTGGGCAAAGCCTTTGACTCCTGGAACAACCCGGAAGTGGATAAGAAGTACGGCAAGTACAACAAGTTCGATCTGGAAGGGGCCAAGGCCCTGCTGAAAGAGGCAGGCTACAAAGATTGTGACGGCGACAAGTTCCTCGACACCCCGAGCTGCAAAAAGATCGAGTTCAAGGTTCTGGTGCCGAACGGCTGGACCGACTGGGTCAACACAGTACAGATCGGTGTAGAAGGGCTGCAGGCACTGGGCCTGAACGCCAAGACCGCCACCCCGGAAGCAACCGTCTGGACCGAGAACCTGATCACCGGTGACTTCGATGTCGCCCTGCAGGGTTACTTTGCCGGTGCCAACCCGCACAAGTACTTCGAGACTGCATTCCACTCCCGCAACATGGGTGAGCGCGGCAACCGCTTCGCCGCACCCCGTTACAAGGATCCCGAGCTCGACAAGCTGATCGATGACTTCACCCAGACCGCCGATGCGGCCAAGCAGAAGGAGATCATGTTCGCCATCCAGGATCGTGTTGGTGCCAACCAGACCATCATTCCGGTCTTCAACAACCCGACCTGGTATGAGTACAGCACCAAGCGCTTCAACGGCTGGTTCAGCGCTGATAACCCGGTAGCCAAACCTCAGCTCCACCCGGACACCCCTGAGCGTCTGCTGCACGTGTTGTCCCTCAAGCCAAACAGCTAAACAATCCCGGCCCCCTGCGGGGGGCCATCTTCCCCGTTAATCCCCTTCTTGCCCGGCTTTGCCGGGGTTGGGGTAGCTATACCCGACGCGGGGCAGACTTGCAGTAAAAGGTACTATCATGGGATTCATACTGAGACGCTTTTCCTTCTATCTGGTTGCCTTTCTGGTAGCCGCCACCATCAACTTCCTGTTACCCCGTGCCATGCCAGGGGATCCTGTCTCCGTGATGTTTGCCCGCGCTGGCGCCATGATGGAACCCGCCGCCCTGGAAGCCCTCAAAGCCACCTTCGGCTTTGTCGACGGCCCCATCGGCACCCAGTTTCTCACCTATGTGAAGAGTGTCTTCACCTGGGATCTCGGCACCTCGGTGCGCTTCTACCCGCAGCAGGTCTCTGACGTGCTGGGCCGTGCCATCGGCTGGACCCTGTTTCTGGTCGGCACCTCCACCATCCTGAGCTTCTCCATCGGTTCCATCGTCGGCATCTTCGCCGCCTGGTATCGCGGCGGCCGGATGGACAGCATTCTCTCCCCGCTCACCCTGGTGATGCAGGCCATTCCGCCTGTGGTGGTCTCCCTGCTCGCCCTGTTCCTGTTCGGAGTCAGCCTCGAGTGGCTGCCCATCGGCTACGCCTACAGCCCGGAGATCAAGGCTGACTGGGGCTGGGAGCACATCAAGAGCATCATGACTCACGCCATCATGCCGGTGCTGACCCTGGCCGTGGTACAGGTGGGGGGCTTTCTCATCACCATGCGCAACAACATGATCAACCTGCTGGGCGAGGATTACATCACCATGGCCAAGGCCAAGGGGCTCTCCAGCAACCGGGTGATCTTCAACTACGGTGCACGCAACGCCATTCTGCCCAGCGTCACCGCCCTCTCCATGGCGCTCGGTTTCGTCATCGGTGGCTCTCTCATCACCGAGGTGATCTTCAACTACCCCGGCCTGGGCCTGACCCTCTATCAGGGCATTCTGGCCCGCGACTACCCGCTCATTCAGGGGCAGCTGCTCATCATGACCATCACCATGCTCAGCTTCAACTTCCTGGCCGACGTGCTCTACGTCTTCCTGGATCCCCGTCTGCGTACAGGAGGCAAATAAGATGCGTATGCCGACCATGCTCAAAATTCTGTTACCGGACAACAAGATGCGTATGCCCACAATCCTCAAAATCCTGCTGGGCAACAAGAAGGCTGCCTGTGGCCTCGCCATCGTGGTTGCCTTCGTACTGATGGCCCTCTTTGCCCCCATTCTGGCCAGCAACGAGCCGACCAAACGGGTGGCTCGCCCGCATCAGCCGCCCAGTGCCGAGTTCGTGATGGGTTCAACCCGCATGGGCCACGACATCTGGGCCCAGTTCACCAACGGCGCCCGTATCTCGCTGCTGGTGGGCTTCAGCGCAGGCCTGCTGGTCTGCACCCTGGCCGTCGCCATCGGCATCACCGCCGGTTACTTCGGGGGTCTGGTGGATGAGTGCCTCACCTTCCTGATGAACGTGGTTCTGGTGATCCCCAACCTCCCCTTGCTACTGGTGCTGGCAAGCTTTATCGGGGAGGCGTCACCGGCGGTGATTGCCGTGATAATAGGGTTGACCTCGTGGGCCTATGGCGCGCGGGTTATTCGTGCCCAGACCCTGGCCCTGCGCGAGAAGGAGTTCGTCATCGCCGCAGAAGTGCTGGGCGAGCCGGCCTGGCGCATCATTCTGGTGGAGATCCTGCCCAACCTCATCTCCATCATCGGAGTGAGCTTCATCGGCTCCATCATCTACGCCATCGTCACCGAAGCGACCCTGGAGTTCCTGGGGCTTGGCGACCCGACCGTGGTGAGCTGGGGCATCATGCTCTACAACGCCCAGACCTCCAGTGCCATTCTGGTCGGCGCCTGGTGGGAGATCCTGGCTCCCTGCTTTGCCATCGCCACTCTGGGTGCCGGTCTGGCCCTGCTCAACTTCGCCATCGACGAAATTGCCAACCCGCAGCTGCGCTCCCACAAAGGGCTGAGCCGCTGGAAGAAACTCGCGGCGCCGGTCACCACTCCGGTTGCCACAGCACAGGAGAAGACAGCATGAACAAGCATCCCCTGCTGTCAGTACGCAATCTTTGCGTCGACTACATCACCGAAAATGGCGACGTGCGCGCAGTCAACTCGGTGAGCTTCGATATCAGACAGGGCGAGATCTTCGGTCTCGCCGGTGAGTCGGGTTGCGGCAAATCCACCGTCGCCTTCTCGGTGGCCCGGCTGCACAAGCCGCCCGCCTACATCAGCGGTGGCGAGATCCTGTTCAAGGGGGAGAACATCCTCCACTACAACGACGAGCGGCTGCGCTCCTACCGCTGGCAACAGGTGTCGGTGGTGTTCCAGTCCGCCATGAACGCCCTGAACCCAGTGCTGCGGATGGAGGAGCAGTTCTGCGACGTGCTGCTGGCCCACAACCCCGGCCTGACCCGTTACGAGGCGATCAAGCGCGCTCAGGAGCTGCTCACCATCGTCGATATCCACCCGAGCCGGCTCAAGGACTACCCGCACCAGTTCTCCGGCGGCATGCGCCAGCGGCTGGTGATTGCCATCGCCATGGCGCTCAACCCCGAGCTGCTCATCATGGATGAGCCGACCACGGCGCTCGATGTGGTGGTACAGCGGGAGATCCTGCAGAAGGTCTATGCCCTGAAAGAGAAGTTCAACTTCTCCATTCTGTTCATCACCCACGACCTCTCCCTGATGGTGGAGTTCTGCGATCGCATCGGCATCATGTATGCCGGTGAACTGGTGGAGGTCGCCCCCTCCAAGGCGATCCTGACCGCGCCGCTGCACCCCTATACCAGAGGGCTCGGCAACTCCTTCCCACCCCTGCACGGGCCGAAGAAGGTACTGGAGGGGATCCCTGGCACACCGCTCAACCTGCTGGAGGTGCCGGTCGGCTGCCGCTTTCAGGCCCGCTGCGGCAAGGTGCACGATCGCTGCCGTCAGGAGTACACCAAATTGGCCGAGATCCGCCCCGGGCAACAGACCGCCTGCCACCTCTATGAGGAGCAGGGGCTGCAACAAGATTCCGTGATCTATCTGGACAAGGCCGCTGGCTGTTAAGGATGTCTGTCATGCAAATCGCCAAAACCGATGCACCCATCATCGAAGTCCAGCACCTCTACAAGGACTTCCCCATCAACTCCAATGCCATCAAGAGTGGCAAGATGCGGGCGCTCTCCGACATCACCTTCAACCTGCACCGGGGCCGCGCCCTGGCGGTGGTCGGGGAGTCGGGCTCCGGCAAGAGCACCATCGCCAAGATCATCGCCAAGATGTACAAGCTCAGTGCCGGGCGCATCCTCTATCGCGGCCACGATCTGGAGGAGTTCAACAAGGGCACCGCCCTGCTGGACTATCGCCAGAGCGTGCAGATGGTGTGGCAAGATCCGTTCGGTTCGCTCAACCCGACCCACACCATCTATCACCACATCGCCCGCCCCCTGCTGCTGCACAGCAAGGTGATCGACAAGAAAGAGCTGCCCGACATGGTCTACGCCCTGCTGGAGAAGGTCGGCCTGACCCCCGCCAAGGCAACGGCGGCCAAGTATCCGCACCAGCTCTCCGGCGGCCAGCGCCAGCGGGTCAACATCGCCCGCAATCTGGCGGTGGAGGCGGAAGTGGTGCTGGCGGACGAACCCACCTCCATGCTCGACGTCTCCATTCGCATCGGCATCCTCAACCTGATGGAGCAGATGAAGAACGAGCTCGGCGTCTCCATGCTCTACATCACCCACGACATCGCCACCGCCCGCTATGTGGCGGAAGATCTGGCGGTGATGTATGTGGGGCACATGGTGGAGTGGGGCGAGGTGGACGAAATCCTGCACCACCCGCAGCACCCCTACACCCAGCTGCTCATCTCGGCGGTGCCCGACCCCGAGAAAAGCATCCACGCTGAGTTGGAGGGTGGCCGCAAGGGGGAGATCCCGCTCTGGACGCCGGAGTCCTGCGGTTGCCCCTTTGCCGGGCGTTGCAATCAGGCGATGCCCCGCTGTAAAGAGGCGCTCCCCCCCATCACCAAGCTTGCCGACAACCACTTCGTGCGTTGCTACCTCTACGAGTGAGGGTGAGCCTTAGACCGGCCGGACAACCCTGTCCGGCCATGCCTCGATACGGGGCGGCCACAGCCCCGTGATGTGCCTCACCGCCCGGCGGTGAACCACAGGAGTAATACCTTGATGGAACTCTTGATCAATCAGGTGGGCTACGAGTGCGACGGACACAAGGTCGCCCTGTTGCAAACCTCCCCCGCCCCTGATCTCGGCGGCTATGTCAGGCTGCAACGCCTCGATGATGGCCAGATCCTGTTTGAAGCCCCGCTGCAACCGGCTGGCAGCGTCCCAGGCTGGCAAGGGCGCGCTTACTGGCGTGCCGACTTCTCCGCCTTCAAGGAGCCCGGCCACTATCGGCTGGAGACGATCACTGCCCAAGGCATAGCCCGCTCGACCCGCTTTGCCATCGGCCAGGATCTGCTGGCCAGCCGCTGCCTCTCGGACGTTATTCACTACTTCAAGGGGCAGCGCGCCAGCGGCACCTTTGATCGGGCCGACCGCAACGCCCGCCTGTTTGGCACCGACCAGCACAAAGATGTGCACGGCGGTTGGTTCGATGCCAGTGGCGACATGAGCAAGTACCTGAGCCACCTCTCCTACGCCAACTACCTCAACCCCCAGCAGACCCCCATGGTGGTGTGGGCTCTGCTCAAGTGCCGGGAACTGCTGGCCCCGCGCCGCGATATCGACGGGGTGAACCTCTGCAAGCGGCTCAATGACGAGGCGCTGCACGGCGCCGATTTCCTCTGCCGGATGCAGGATGAGTCGGGCTTCTTCTTCATGACCCTGTTCGACAAGTGGAGCAAGGATCCTGCCCAGCGCGAGCTGTGCGCCTATGCCACCCAACAGGGGATCAAATCCGCCAACTGGCAGGCGGGTTTTCGCCAAGGGGGCGGCATGGCCATCGCCGCGCTGGCCCGCGCCGCCCGCGAGAGCGTCAGCGGCGACTTCGATGCCAGCCGCTACGCCGAGGCGGCCAAACGCGGCTACCTGCATCTGCGTGAGCACAACCTTGCCTACCTTGATGACGGGGTCGAGAACATCATCGACGATTACTGCGCCCTGCTGGCAGCGGTGGAGCTGACCCGCACCTTCGGCAACGAGTGGCTGAATGAAGCGAGAGTCCGAGCCAGCAAGCTCTGCGCCCGCCAGCGCCCTCATCCTGAGCTGGGTCACTACTGGTCGGCCAACGAGGATGGCTCGCGCCCTTACTACCACGCCGCCGAGGCGGGTCTGCCGGTGCTGGCGCTGCTGGAATATCTGGGCGTAGAGCCGGATCAGGAATACAAGGCCAGGGTACAAACCGTGGTGGAGCAGGCGCTGGCCGCCGAGCTGGCGCTCTGCGCCCGCGCGGGCAACCCCTTCTCCCTCGCCCGCCAATATGTCAAAGGGGTGGATGAAGCGCCGCGCGTCAGCTTCTTTATGCCCCATCACAACGAGTCCGGTTACTGGTGGCAGGGGGAGAATGCCCGCCTCGCCTCGCTGGCGACCATGGCCTTTGCTGGCGCCCGCCACTTCCCCCGCCAGAGCCAGCCGCTCATCACTTACGGTCAGCACCAACTCGACTGGATCCTCGGGCAAAACCCCTTCAACGCCTGCATGCTGGCGGGCCACGGCATCAACAACCCCGCCTATACTGCCGGTTATCCCAATGCGCAGGGGGGGATCTGCAACGGCATCACCGCCGGGTTTGATGACGAAAATGAGGTGGCCTTTATTCCGGAGGAGTACAAGGATCGGCTGGATCAGAACTGGCGCTGGGGCGAGCAGTGGATCCCCCACGCCGCCTGGTTTGCCCTGGCCATCACCTGGCTGAATGCGCAGGGAAATGGAGGTCACCATGATTGAGTTCTGGGTCGGCGTCGATGGCGGGGGCACCCACACCCGCGCCCGCATTCGGGATCGGGCGGGCAAGCTGCTCGGAGAGGGGCGTGCTGCCGGCTCCAATCTGGAGCTGGGCATCCCCCATGCCCACGCCAATGTGCTGGCCGCCATCGCCAGCGCCCGCCTTGCCGCCGGGATCGCTATCGAGAGTGAACAGCAGATGGGGGTCGGACTGGCGCTCGCCTCCGCCGAGCTGGCCGACTGCTATCACGCCCTGCTCGAGATGCCCTTCCCCTTCGCCAGCGTCAGGCTCACCTCCGATGCCTTCGGTGCCTGCCTCGGCGCCTTTGGCGGCCGTGAGGGGGCCATTCTGATCGCCGGTACCGGCTCGGTGGGGCTGGTCTATCAGGAGGGGCAGATCCGCACCTGTTCCGGCCGCGGCTTCCCCATTTCAGACATAGGCAGCGGCGCCTGGCTGGGCTTACGCGCTATCCAGCAATCCCTGCTCTGCCACGACGGCATTCTGCCCCCCAGCACTCTAGCAATCCGCCTGATGGACCGCTTCAAGCGGGATCAGGCCGAGGTGGTTCGCTGGGCCGCCCGCGCCATTCCGGCGGACTATGGCCACTTTGCCCCCTGGGTATTCGATGCCGCCAGCGATGGCGACGAGCTCGCCAATCAGCTGCTGGACGAAACCTGCGAACAGCTGCAGATCCTGCTGGAGGGAATGACCCAGCTCGGTGCCAGACAGATCGCCCTGCTGGGGGGGATTGGCACCCGCCTCGCTCCCCGTCTCGGCCAGCTCAACCTGATCCCCCCCCAGGCAGATGCGCTCGATGGCGCCATCCTGTTTGCCCAATCAGAGGATTTTCCATGTCTACACCCCTGATCCACACCCAGGTCGCCCGACGTGACGGCGAGGATGTCTGGTTCACTTTCACCCTCTCCCGCATGCCGGATACCAAGTGGAAGCTGCACTTCTGTCTGGCTCGCCATATCGACCCCGACTCCTTGCAAGGGGGGGAGCTGGAGCGCCAGAGCGGCAGCTACAAGGTGATTGTCCCGAACGCTGGCAGCTGCGAGCTGCGCTTTTGCTGCCGCCAGACCCCCATCAAGAAGCTCTCCGACATGCCGCAGGGCTTCTTCCTCAGCTTGCCGGAGGCGACCACGGGTGCCCAGCTGCTGCCGGTGACGCTGGCGGCGCAGGATCTCGGACTGGAGAACCCGCCGGTAACCCGCCCCGACCTGCCGGATGTCGAGCCCCTGCCCGGAATCGTGCCACAACCGGCCCATCTGGTACTGCTGGAGGGGAACTTCCGGCTGGCCGAGCGGGCTCATGTAAGCGCCCCCCGCGATGTACCGAAATTGCTGGCCCACTTCAACGAGCTGACGTCGCTGGCGCTGGAGCAGGATCACGACGCTGAAATCCGGCTAACCGAGGCCAGACTGGCCCCCGAAGCCTACCAACTCACCATCACGCCGCAGGAGGTAGTGATTGCCGCCGCCGACGAACCGGGCTGGCGTCATGGGCTGGTCACGCTGGCCCAGTGGTATCTGCAACATGGCGAGAGCCTGCCCTGCGTCACGCTGGAGGATGCCCCGCGCTTTGGCTTTCGCGGCATTTTTCTCGACTGCGCCCGCCACTTCCACACTCCGGCCACCATCAAGCGTCTGCTCAAACTGATGAGCCTCTACAAGTTCAACCGCTTCCACTGGCATCTGACCGATGACGAGGGGTGGCGACTCGAGATCAAGGCCTTCCCGGAGCTGACCGACGTGGGTGCCTGGCGCGGCCACGATCTGGCGATCGGCCCCCAGCTCAGCGGCGGCGCCGAACCCTATGGCGGTTACTACACCCAGAGCGAGGTGAAGGAGCTGGTGAGCTATGCCAGTGAGCTCGGCATCACCGTCATTCCCGAGATCGACATCCCGGGCCACTGTCACGCCGCCATCAAGGCGCTGCCCGAGCTGCTGATCGAAACGGCGGATCACTCTCGCTACCGCTCGGTCCAGCATTTCGATGACAACGTGCTCAATCCTGCCCTGCCCGGCACCTACCGCTTTCTGGAGGCGGTGCTGGACGAGGTATGCGAGCTCTTCCCCGGCCCGCAGATCCACATGGGGGGTGACGAGGTGCCGACCGGGGTCTGGACCGACAGCCCCGCCTGCCAGCAACTGATGGTCGAGCAGGGCTACGCCGATTGCCGCGAGCTGCAGGGCCATCTGCTGCGCCACTGCCAACGCTATCTGGCCGCCAGAGGCAAACAGATGATCGGCTGGGAGGAGATCCTGCATGGCGACAAGGTGAGCCGCAAAGCGGCCATCTGTGCCTGGACCAGCTTTCAGGCGGGGCTGGATGCTGCCGCAGCCGGTTATCCTGTGGTGATGGCGCCCGCCCAGTTCCTCTATCTCGATCTGGCCTGGAGCGCCGATATTCATGAACCCGGCCTCTACTGGGCGGGGACCCTCAATCTGGAGCAGGTTTATGCTTGCGATCCTGCCCCAGCCGATTTCCATGCCAACGATAACATCCTCGGGGTGCTGAGCCCCTTGTGGTCAGAATTGATCACCAGCCGTGATCGTCTCGACTACATGTTGTTCCCGCGTATGCTGGCCACGGCCGAGGTGGCCTGGAGCGATCCCGCCCACAAGGGCTGGGAGCACTTCGCCGCCCGCCTGCCGGGTCAGCTGCAGATCCTCGATCAGTTGCAGGTGCGCTACCGGATGCCACAGAGGTAATGTTGTCTCTACTTTGGCGGCCAATCGGCCGCCTTTTTTACGATTAGCCAACAAAACATCAACTTCCCCCTACCATTCATCCGCCATTATTGGCAAAATCCAGCCCCCAATGAAGCTGGTCTGCCTCCTGCTGGCGCGAGCCTGCGGTCACCTCCAGATCTGCCACAATAACAACGACAACATTATCAACAAGAACATCGGAGCGTATTCCTATGGCCCGCAGAGATGTCCATACCCTGGATAGCGAAGTGGAGTTTCCTGCCGACGTACAACTGGTCTCCACCACTGACCTGCGCGGGGTGATCACCTACGCCAACCCGGCCTTTTGCGAAATCGCAGGCTACACGGTCGATGAACTGGTGGGACACAACCACAATCTGGTACGCCACCCCGACATGCCCAAGGCCGCCTTCGCCGATCTCTGGGCCCGCCTCAAGGAGGGCAAACCCTGGCGCGGTATGGTAAAAAACCGCTGCAAGGATGGCCGTTACTACTGGGTAGATGCCTATGTGACCCCCATCTATGAAGGCAACAGGATCAGCGGCTACCAGTCGGTACGCTGCAAGCCCGAGCCCCAATTCAAGCGCATCGCCGCTCAGACCTACCAGGCACTGCTCAAGGCCGAGCGCGGCAACAGCAGCAACCTTCCCTCTCTTGCCAGAGTGCGCACCCCGGCCATTACCCTGCTGCTGCTCGGCCTGATGGGCTGGACCTTCGCCAGCCAAGGGGCCATGACCGTCCTGCTGATGCTGCTGCCCCTGTTGCTTATTGGCGGAGCCTACTGGCGCGAGCTCTTTGCCCTGCCCCACTATCTGCAGCAACTGGGCCGCGAATATGACAGTCTGACCCGGCTGGTCTACTCCGGTGACAACCCCGGCGCCATTGCCGATTTTCATATCAAGATGCTTCAAGCCCGCATCCGAACTGTGTTGGGACGGATCAACGATGCCACGGCACCTCTGCAAACCCTGGCCATCAATCTGAAGCAGGCCTCTCATCAGGCCTGTCTCGATATCAACGAGCAAGATGCCCAGACCCAGCAGATGGCTACGGCTATGACTCAGATGGCCAGCACGGCCCACGAGATCGCCCGCAACATTCAGGACTCCAACGGTCAGGTCAACGAAGCTCGCAATCGTTGTGAACAAACCAACCAGCAGCTGAACCAGACCGAGCAACAGATCGAACAGCTCGCCAAACAGGCAGAGCTGGCGTTCAACTCGGCGGTAGAGCTCGCCAACGAATCCGAACGGATTGGCAGTCTCATGGGCGAGATCCAGGGCATCGCCGAGCAGACTAACCTGCTGGCCCTCAACGCCGCTATTGAGGCCGCTCGCGCCGGGGAGCAGGGCCGTGGTTTTGCGGTGGTAGCAGACGAGGTGCGTACTCTATCGACCCGCACCCAGAAGGCGACCGAGCAGATCCAGGGCAGCATCAAGCAGATCCAGCACACGCTGGGGCGCTGGAAGGGGATGATGCAGGAGAACCTGCAACAGACCCGCGCATGTGCCGAGATGACCCGCCAGGGCGCCAGCAGCCTCCATACCGTGCTGGCAGAGATAGAGCTGGTCACCGAACACTCCACTCAGATCGCCACCGCTGCTGAGCAGCAACAAGCGGTCGTGGAGGAGATCAGCCGCAGCATCCACCAGATCTCCGAGTACTCCCACGCCAACAGTCAGAAGATGCTGGATGTCGATCACTCAAGTCAGGCTCTGCTGGAACGGGCCAAGCAACTGAAGGGGCTTAGCCAGACCTTCGGCTGAATCATTGCCAGCCCCATGACAGAAGCGCCACAATGGCGCTTCTGTTGTTTTTGACGAATCGGGTCTATGAGCATTGAACCAAGTCCATCCCCATTGAACAAAACAGCCCGTATCGAAGCGATCATCGCCCTGATCCCTGCCGGCAAGGTGGCCAGTTACGGTCAGGTGGCCGATCTGGCGGGGTTGCCCGGACGGGCAAGACTGGTAGGCAAGGTGCTGCGGGAAACCGACAAGGTACTGCCGTGGCATCGGGTGCTGGGCGCAGCAGGCACCATCTCCTTACCAAAAGGGTCGGCTGGCTTCGACAGACAGGCGGGATTGCTGCAGGAAGAGGGCGTGCCCGTGATTGGTGGGCGGGTCAGAATGAAGGAGTGGCAATGGCAGCCCGACCTGGCCGAGCTGCTTTTTCTACTGCCGTTTTGAGGGGGGCACTGCCAGATCACTCCAGCGGTGCCAGGATCTCCTCACTGCGCACCTGCACCGGTATAGTCTCGTCCTCGCGCTGCAGCAGCACAAGCAGGCTCTGTCGGTCCACCTCCAGCACATAGGCAGCCCCTTCCCGGGTCATGCAGCTCATGCCCGGCCGGATCTCGTTAATCTCCATCTCAACCTCCTTGTCTACTTCGCGATTGACGACTGCTGCACTCCTTGCAGCTGTCTCAGTATACCCTTATCCATAAGCAAAGAGGCCCCTGGTCGGGGCCTCTTTGTCATCAGGCTTTCTTCGCCTTCGGCAAACTCTCTTGCCAGGTACCGTTGTCGTAGTGAGCGGTCCAACCGGTCGCCTTGCCGTTGACCTCGCTCATCACGTACTGCTCCTTGGTCTTTCGACTGAAGCGCACGATGGCGGGGTTGCCGTCCGGATCGGTGAGCGGGGCTCCCGCCAGATACTTGTGCTTGGCGGAGATGCGATCCTTGAAGCGCTTGAGCTCTTCCACCAGCGGCGCGCGGGTCTCGCGAGATTTGGGGAAGTTGCTGGCCGCCAGGAACAGACCGGCAGCCCCGTCACGCAGCACGAAGTGGGCATCGGACTGGGTGCACTTGAGCTCCGGCAGCGGCACCGGATCCTCCTTCGGCGGCGCGATGTCGCCGTTTTTCAGGATCTTGCGGGTGTTCTTGCAGGTCTCGTTGGTGCAGCCCATGTACTTGCCGAAACGGCCGTTCTTGAGCTGCATCTCGGCTCCGCAACGGTCGCACTCGATGCTCGGCCCTTCGTAGCCCTTGAGCTTGAACTGGCCCTTCTCGATTTCGTAGCCATCGCAATCCGGGTTGCGACCACAGACGTGCAGCTTGCGGCTGTCGTCGATGATGTAGGCATCCATCGCGGTGCCGCACACGCCGCAGCGGTGCTTGGCGCGCAGCGCTTCGGTTTCCGCCTCTTCGCCATCGGTGGCGGAGACAAACTCGTCGGCAGAGACCAGGTTGATGGTCTTCTTGCAGCGCTCTTTCGGCGGCAGGGCATAACCGGAGCAGCCAAGGAAGACACCGGTGGTAGCGGTACGGATACCCATCTTGCGGCCGCAATCCGGGCAGTCGATGTCGGTCATCACCATCTGGTTGGCACGCATGCCGCCCTCTTCGGGCGCCTTGTCGGCCTTCTCCAGCTCCTGGGTAAACTCGGCGTAGAAGGCGTCCAGTACCTTCTTCCACTCCAGGCTCCCTTCGGCGATGCCATCGAGCTTGTCTTCCATCTTGGCGGTGAACTCGTAGTTCATCAGCTCGACGAAGTTCTCCACCAGACGATCGGTGACGATCTCGCCCATCTTCTCGGCGAAGAAACGGCGGCTTTCGACCCGCACATAACCGCGATCGACGATGGTGGAGATGATGGAGGCGTAGGTAGACGGACGGCCAATGCCGCGTTTTTCCAGCTCGCGCACCAGCGCCGCTTCGGTGAAACGGGCAGGCGGCTTGGTAAAGTGCTGGCGCGGATCCAGCTTGACCAGTTTCAGCACCTCGCCAACGGTCACCGCAGGCAGCTGGCTATCTTCACCCTTGCGACCCATCGGCGGCAGCGCCTTGGTCCAACCGGCGAAGCGCAGCGTACGACCACGGGCCTTGAGCTCGAACTCACCCGCCTTGACGGTCAGGGTGGAGGAGTCGTATTGAGCCGGGGTCATCTGGCAGGCGACAAACTGACGCCAGATGAGATCGTACAGACGCATGGCATCCGGCTCCATCCCTTCCAGCATCTCGGCAGTCACCTGTACGTTGGAGGGACGGATCGCCTCGTGCGCTTCCTGGGCATTGGCCTTGGCACCATACAGATTCGGCTCGGCTGGCAGATAGGCCGCGCCATACTGCTCTCCGATATATTCACGCACCGCTTCAACCGCCTCTTTGCTGAGGTTGGTGGAGTCGGTTCGCATATAGGTGATGTAACCCGCTTCATAGAGACGCTGGGCCATCATCATGGTCTTCTTGACCCCAAAGCTCAGACGGGTAGAGGCCGCCTGCTGCAGGGTGGAGGTGATAAACGGTGCGGACGGTTTGGAGCCGGTCGGCTTGTCTTCCCGGTTCACCACCTTGTAGTCGACCCCTTCCAGGGCCGCCACGGCAGCGAAGGTCTCGGCCTGGGTCACCGGCTTGAAGTCGGCACCGTTGCGGCTGACCACTTCCATCCGCAGATCAGCCTTGTCACCGGTCAGCAGGTCGGCGTTGAGATCCCAGAACTCGACCGGAACGAACGCCTTGATTTCGCGCTCTTTATCGACGATGAGACGCACCGCGACAGACTGCACCCGACCGGCGGAGAGGCCACGAGCCAGCTTTTTCCACAGCAGCGGGGAGACCATGTAACCCACCACGCGGTCGAGGAAACGACGGGCCTGCTGGGCATTGACGCGGTCAATATTGAGTTCGGACGGCTGGGCGAACGCCTCCTTGATGGCGCTCTTGGTGATTTCGTTAAACACCACGCGCTTGTAGCGGCTGTCGTCGCCACCGATGATCTCGCGCAGGTGCCAGGCGATCGCCTCTCCTTCTCTATCCAAGTCGGTTGCGAGATAGATGGTGTCGGCTTTCTCGGCCAGACTTTGCAACTCGCTGACCACCTTCTCCTTGCCGGGCAAAATCTGGTAGTTAGCCTGCCAGCCAGCGGTCGGATTGATACCCATCCGGGCAAACAGGGCCTTGCGATCCTTGGCAGCCTTCTCGGATTCGCTCAACTTGATGCCGCGAATGACAGGTTTCTTGGGCTCGGTGCTGGCGCTGCCGCTGGTGGGCAGATCGCGAACATGACCAACGCTGGATTTCACCACGTAGTCCTTGCCCAGATATTTGTTGATCGTCTTGGCCTTGGCCGGAGACTCCACTATGACCAGTGATTTGCCCATGCTGTAACTATTATCCTCATTGCACCCGACGGGGTTGGTGTGCGGTTTTGTGGGGCTGTATAAGAGATTTGGCGCGAAAAAGCAATCTTGTGAGCAAATTTGCCTGACCAGCCCGAACCACACGGCTTCTTTTATTGCTTCTTTATTTATTAATGCGAAGGCAACAGGCCGGACGCAACCGCTTTTTCAATTTTCTGCCATACCGCCCCTCTTTTTATATCTGAAACGACATAAAAACGTCTGCTGGTTACCGGCTTGTTACAAAAACATAAAATCTCTTTATAATGGCCTAACCCCGACGCATTGTGCGCGGAAGGAACCGCTACCCATCATAAAAATCGAAAGGATGTACTCAATGAAGCACTTCGAGGTCAATTTCGACGGTCTGGTCGGCCCGACTCATAACTATGCCGGCCTCTCCTACGGCAACGTTGCCTCCCAGAGCAATGCCCAGGAGGCTTCCAATCCGAAAGAGGCCGCCAAGCAGGGGCTGCGCAAGATGAAGGCGCTGACCGAGCTTGGCATGACCCAGGGGGTACTGGCGCCACAAGAGCGTCCCGATCTCGCTACCCTGCGCCGCCTCGGCTTCACCGGCAACGATGCCCGGGTGCTGGAGCAGGCCGCCAAGCAGGCACCTGCCGTACTGGCTGCCTGCTATTCAGCCTCCAGCATGTGGACCGCCAACGCCGCCACCGTCTCTCCCAGTGCCGATACCCAGGATGGCCGCATTCACTTCACCCCCGCCAACCTGACCAACAAGTTTCACCGCTCTCTGGAGCCGGACGTCACAGGTCACATCCTGCGCGCCGTGTTCAACAATGATCGCCACTTCAGCCACCACCTCCATCTACCGGAAAATGACCACTTCGGCGACGAGGGGGCAGCCAACCACACCCGCCTCTGCCGCGCCTATGGCGAGGCGGGGGTCGAGCTGTTTGTCTATGGCCGCAGCGCTTTTGACTACTCCCGCCCGGCGCCGAAGCGCTATCCGGCCCGCCAGACTCTGGAGGCAAGCCAGGCCATCGCCCGCCTGCATGGCCTTGGCGAGGAGAGCGTGGTGTTTATTCAGCAAAACCCGGAGGTGATCGATCAGGGGGTATTCCATAACGACGTGATCGCGGTGGGCAACCAGAACGTGCTCTTCTTCCACCAGCAAGCGTTCCTCAACACCGAAGCGGTACTGACCGAGATCCGCGGCAAGTTTGGCGAGGGGAATTTGCACTTTATCGAAGTGCCGACCGCCGAGGTATCCGTGCTGGATGCGGTGAAATCCTACCTGTTCAACACCCAGATCCTCACCCTGCCGAGCGGTGAGATGGCCATCATCGCCCCCACCGAGTGCCGCGACAATCCGGCGGTGTCGGCCTATCTTGGCAAGCTGCTGACGCAGGAGACCCCTATCAAGGCGGTCCACTATATGGATGTGAAACAGAGCATGCGCAATGGCGGCGGCCCGGCCTGCCTGCGACTGCGGGTTGCCATGAACGATCAGGAACTCGCAGCGGTCAATCCGGCCTGCCTCATCAACGACAGCCAGTTTGCCCGCCTCGATGGCTGGGTCGATCGCCACTACCGTGACCGACTGACCCTCGATGACCTGCGGGATCCGGCACTGGTGCAGGAGTCCCGCAGCGCACTGGACGAGCTGACCCAGATCCTGAAACTGGGTTCAGTCTACCCGTTCCAGCGCTAGATGTGATGCCCGAGAAGACCGCCGACGCTGGCGGTCTTCTGCTATTTCCCTTCTCTTCAGCGCGATCGCCAACTTGCACGGATGCTGTTTTGTGCAGAAAAGCAGCGCACAACTTGCTGATAAGCTTGAATTTTGAGCTGGATGTATCAAAAAATCGACGAACAGTCATTTTTTACTGCCAGATGCCTCATCAAGGGGTTCACAAAGCCTCTGGATCTGATAGTATGCGCCTCGCACTTGGGGAGGGGTTCCCGAGCGGCCAAAGGGATCAGACTGTAAATCTGACGGCTCTGCCTTCGAAGGTTCGAATCCTTCTCC
>NZ_JAAKPX010000025.1:0-82666 GCF_049172135.1 Aeromonas sp. 603079
TGCTCGATGACGGATGGGTATGACTGTTACCAGAATGCGTTGGCGGAGCGGGTGAACGGGATTTTGAAAGGAGAGTTATTGTTGCAAAGCCCGCAGGATTTGGCGCAAGCGCGGGAGATGGTGCGTGAGGCAGTGGATATTTACAACGCGGAGCGGCCGCATCATGCGTTGAAATACAGAACCCCCGATGCGGTACATAGAGGGTTTTGAGTAGAAAAATGCTAGTTGAAAATGTGTAAACCTATTTCAGGACTAGACATGTTTTTCCCCTCAGCGGAATGATCCGCTGGCCATTCCCCGACTTCCTTCCCTTTTGTCTCATGGTCGCTGCGGCAAGTCATTGAATGTTAATAGCCGGTTGAAATGTATGACTGTTCTGGTCAGATAAAGCCGTGGACAAGCGTTATGAAGCGGGTTAAGTTGGTTTTTCACCCTATTTTCGGGTGAATGACGGAAAAATCCTTTTTTTCTACTGTCGACGGGGCTGAATTGGACCGATCTGCATTCAGATAACAACAAGAAACGGATCGGGCTGTGCCGGGAAGCACGGCATCGTCGGCGGGATTCGCTAAACGGAGCAAAGCCTGGAGGGCTTTATCATGGAGATGTTATCAGGCGCCCAGATGGTGGTTAGAGCGCTGGAAGATCAGGGAGTTGAGCACGTCTTCGGCTACCCTGGTGGCTCAGTGCTCGACATCTATGACGCTCTCTTCGAAAACGGCAAGATGGAGCATGTCTTGGTGCGGCACGAGCAAGCCGCGGTTCACATGGCTGACGGTTACGCCCGTTCCACCGGCAAGGTGGGGACAGTGCTGGTAACGTCAGGCCCGGGAGCGACCAACTGCATTACCGGTATTGCCACCGCCTATATGGATTCCATTCCGCTGGTGATCCTCTCCGGCCAGGTGCCGACCAGCATGATCGGTGAGGATGCGTTCCAGGAGACCGACATGATCGGTATCTCCCGCCCGGTGGTGAAGCACAGCTTCCTGTGCAAGAAGGCGAGCGATATCCCTGAGGCCATCAAGAAGGCCTACTACATTGCAGCCAGCGGCCGCCCGGGGCCGGTGGTGGTGGATCTGCCCAAAGATGTGCAGAACCCGAAAGAAAAATTCCCCTACCAGTATCCCGAGACGGTCTCCCTGCGCTCCTACAACCCGACCAAATCCGGTCACAAGGGCCAGATCAAGCGGGCTGCCAAGCTGCTGGTAGAAGCCCAGCGCCCGGTGATGTACGTGGGCGGCGGCGCTATCAACGCCAATGCGGACCATCTGGTGACCAAGCTGGCGGAGCTGCTGAACCTGCCGGTGACCACCACCCTGATGGGGCTGGGGGCTTTCTCCGGTGTCCATCCGCAATTTATCGGCATGCTGGGGATGCACGGCACCTTCGAAGCCAACAAGACCATGCACAACGCGGATCTCATCTTTGCCGTGGGTGCCCGCTTCGATGACCGCGTCACCAACAACGTGGCCAAGTTCTGCCCCAATGCGACCGTGGTCCATATCGATATCGACCCCACCTCCATCTCCAAGACGGTGCAGGCCCATGTGCCTATCGTCGGCTCGGTGGAAACCGTGCTGGAGCAGATGCTGGAAGTGATCCGCGAGTGTGGCTTCGATAACGACAAGGAGGCGCTGGCGGACTGGTGGAACCAGATCAATCAGTGGCGCTCCCGTCACTGTCTAGCCTACGAAAAATCGTCCACCCAGATCAAGCCGCAACAGGTGATCGAGACCCTCTACAAGGTGACTCAGGGTCAGGCGTTCGTTGCCTCCGACGTGGGCCAGCACCAGATGTTTGCTGCCCTCTACTACCCGTTTGCCAAACCGCGCCAGTGGATAAACTCGGGGGGCCTCGGCACTATGGGATTCGGCATTCCGGCCGCCATGGGGGCCCAGTTTGCCAACCCGGATGCGGTGGTCTGCTGCGTCACCGGCGACGGCTCGGTGCAGATGAATATTCAGGAGCTCTCTACCTGCATGCAGTACGGGGTGCCCATCAAGATCATCTCCATCAACAACCGTGCGCTGGGCATGGTCAAGCAGTGGCAGAAGATGTTCTACGGCGGCCGTCACAGCCACTCCTACATGGAGTCCCTGCCGGACTTCGTCAAACTGGCGGAAGCCTACGGCCACGTCGGCATCGCGGTGAGCGATCCGGCCGAGCTGGAGAGCGCCATGGAGAAGGCCTTCGCCATGAAGGATCGGCTGGTGTTCATGGATATCTCGGTCGACCCGGATGAGCACGTCTATCCGATGCAGATCAAGTTTGGCGCCATGGATGAGATGTGGCTGAGCAAGACGGAGAGAACCTGATGAGACACATCATTTCAGTACTGCTGGAGAACGAATCCGGCGCCCTGAGCCGCGTGGTGGGTCTCTTCTCCCAGCGTGGCTACAACATCGAGACCCTGACGGTAGCGCCGACCGAGGATCCCACCCTGTCACGCATGACCATCGTCACCATGGGTGACGAGCGGGTGCTGGAGCAGATCCAGAAGCAGCTGCACAAGCTGGTGGATGTGCTCAAGGTGTGCGATCTGAGTGAAGGGGAGCATATCGAGCGGGAGATCGCGCTGGTCAAGGCGCGTGCCGCTGGTGGGGCCCGTGATGAGCTGAAACGGTTGGCGGATATCTTCCGTGGCCAGATCGTCGACGTCACCCCCGAGCAGTACACGGTACAGCTGGTGGGCACCAGCGAGAAGCTGGATGCCTTTATCAAGACTGCCGCCCAGACCAACGAGATCATCGAAGTGGTGCGCTCCGGTGTCTGCGGCATCTCGCGGGCGGACAAGGCGCTGCGGCCCTGATGGCTGGCGGGATAGCTGATGATGCGTCAGCTGCCGCAGAGTGAAAGGAAAGAGGGCTCTGCGGAGCCCTTTTTGTTTGGTTTTTCTTTACGAGGGGAGGGGTGATGTTCGGTATTCATGATCTTGCACTGTTTATGGTCTCGGGGTTGCTGCTCAATATCATGCCGGGGCCGGACTCCCTTCTGGTCATGCTGCGCAGCGGCTCGCAAGGGTGGCGTGCCGGTTCGGTCGCGACCCTTGGCATCGGCACCGGTGTCATGGTGCATGTGTTGGCGGCGGCCCTCGGTCTGTCGGCCCTGCTTAGCGCGTCGGCCGAGCTGTTTGCCCTTATCAAGCTGGCTGGCGCCATCTACCTCATCTATCTGGGGTTCTCCCTGCTGCGCCAGCAGGCAACGGGTGCTATGGAGAGAGGGGCCACCCTGCCAGCCCTCTCCTATGGCCAGATTTACCGGCAGGGGGTGCTGACCAATGTTCTCAATCCCAAGGTGGCACTCTTTTTCCTCGCCTTCGTACCCCAGTTCATTGCACCGGATGCCCCCGACAAGGCGTTCGCCTTTATCCTGCTCGGCTGCATCTTCAATCTGGGCGGTATCATCTGGTGTCACCTGCTGGTCTTTACCACCGTCTATGCCAGCCACAGGGTACGGTTGTCACAGCGTCTCGGCCGCTGGCTCAACCGGGGCATCGGCACCCTGTTTGTCGGACTCGGGATCAAGCTCGCCGGCGACTAGCTCGCCGCTTTCTGACCTGAGGCAGATTATCGTGCGCCGCGCTGTGGTATGGTCGGCGGTTAGCTGCGGGGCCAGCCCCGCTCCCTCTTTTTCAGGCCAGCCCCACTGGCCGCAGCAGCGAGATCCCTTGCCCAGATGAACATCGCCCGGCTCAAGAACTTTACCGAGATCGTGAAGAACAACTTCAACATCTCGGCGACGGCGGAGAAGCTCTATACCTCCCAGCCGACCCTCAGCAAGCAGATGAAGATGCTGGAAGATGAGCTGGGGCTCGCCCTCTTTACCCGCAAGGGGAAGAATCTGGTCGGCTTGACCAGCGCAGGCGAGCAGGTGATGGAGTTGGCCAAGGGGGTGGTGGCGCAGGTGGAGCAGATCAACCAGCTGTCGCTCGGGGAGCAACTGGCCACCAGCGGGGTGCTGCGCATAGCCACCACCCACACCCAGGCGCGCTACAAGCTGCCAGCGGTGATCACCGAGTTCAGCCGTCGTTATCCCGATGTGGCGATCCAGCTCCATCAGGGGGCACCTGCCCAACTGGCTCAGATGGTGCAAAGCGGCGATGTAGATATGGCGATCGCCACCGAATCCATGTATCTGTTCGATGAGCTGGCCGCGGTGCCCTGTTATCGCTGGGGACGTAGCGTGGTGGTGCCCCACGGTCATCCGCTGATCGACTGTCAGCCGCTGTCGATGGCCGATCTGGCTCGCTATCCCCTCATCACCTATGTGTTCGGCTTTACCGGCCGATCCAAGATGGACAAGGCTTTCAGCCGCCACGGCCTGTCGCCGAAAACCGTGCTGACCGCCACCGATACCGATGTGATCAAGCACTACGTCCGGCTCGGGATGGGGGTCGGGGTGATTGCCAGCGTGGCCTTCGACGAGGGGGATCGGGAGGATCTGGTGAGCCTCAACATCGACCACCTGATCGCCTCGAGCGCTACCCATATCTGCCTGCGCAAGCATGCCCACCTGCGCGACTATATGTACGACTTTATCCACCTCTACGCCCCCCATATCAGCCGGGAAACGGTGCAACTGCACCTAATCAACCAGCCTCCCGCCGCCAATATGGTGGAGTTGCCGTGGCTCTAGCCGCGGGTTGTTTGTCGTACACAGAGCAAAAATACAGAGACAAAAAAAGAGAGGCCTTGGCCTCTCTTCTGGTTTTATCGGTATGCGGGATTAAGCGCTGCGGGTCGCCAGATTGATAAAGATCTGGGCTCCGACCAGCAGGCAGTCGTCATCGAGGTAGTAGGGGTTTGCATGCAGATAGTTGCAGATCCCCTTGGCCTGACAGCCGCTGCCGAGGAAGAACATGGCCCCCTTGCGGCCACGGCAGGCGTTGACCATATAGCTGAAATCTTCGCTGCCGGTCATCGGCTGACCTTGAGCGTTGATCCCCTCAGAGGGCAATACGTCGGCGGCCGCTTGCAGCAGGCGGGCGCAGGCATCGGCGTGGTTCTCCACCGCCGGATACCCGGCATAGACCATTTTGGTCTTGAAGCCGCGCAGTTCGCTCTGGGCCACGATCTCCTTGAAGCTGTGCTTCAGGATCTGGTCGGTCTCGGCATCCATGGCACGGATGGTGCCGCGCGCCTGCACATGGTCGGCGATGGCGTTGGGGATGGTGCCGCCGTTGATCATGCCGCAGCCAAACACCGCCGGGCTGAACGGACTGGTGCGCTTGGCGACGATATAGTCCATATCCTCGATGATCCGTACCGCTTCGCGGATGGCATCCAGCCCCTTGTGGGGGGTGGAGCCGTGGGCGGAGATACCGTGCACATCCAGCGTCCAGGCGGAGCCCCAGGAGGACATCACACCGTGGTTGAACTTGATGGTGCCGGTCTCCATGGCGCCGTCGTTATGGAGGGCATAGACCTCGTCCACCCCCTTCATGCAGCCCAGTTCAACCATCTTCTCGGCGCCCGGCACCCGCATGTCCTCTTCCGCCATCTGGAAGATAAAGCGGACGTTGTACTGTAGGCGGGAGCGCTGTTCGGAAAGGAATTTGGCTGCGGTCAGGGCGATCGCCATATGGGAGTCGTGACCGCAGTTGTGAGCCATTCCCTTGTGGGTCGACTTGAACGCAACGTCGCTCATGTCGTGCATCTCGAGGCCATCCATGTCGGCCCGGAAGGCGATGGTCGGCAGCACAGGATCAACCACCAGATCGCCGTGAAAACCGGTGAAGCCCGGGTAGTCGGTGAGGCGGTAGCCAAAGCCTGCCATCAGCTCGCGGCAGTAGGCCGAGGTCTTGAACTCGACGCCGGAGGCCTCCGGAATGGTGTGCAGATGGTGGCGCACTTCCTGACTGAAGTCGCGCAGGGCCAGCAGGGCCGGTTCAATGTGAATGTTGTTCATCAGATGATCCCTTGAATGGAGAAGCCGAGTTGGGCCACCAGCGAGGCGCCGAAGAAGCAGCAGGTGGAGACGATCATGAAGATCAGGATCACTTTCCAGGACATCTTCTTCAGCTCTTCCAGCTGACCGCCCACCGAGAGACCGGCAAAAGCCAGCAGCGGTACGCAGCAGGAGAGGAAGGAGATCTTGGCAACTGCGTCGATAAAGAGACCGCGCACCGGGGTCTCCGGCAGGCAGATGAGAATGCCGATGATGGTGGCATAGGCAAACGCCGGCAGGGAGGAGGGCAGATAGCGCTTGGCAATCAGCGAAGCGAACACCACCAGCGACATGGCGATGAAGCTGTCACCCATCAGCCAGAGCGGGGTGCCGGTGGTCAGGGTCTGGGTGAACATGGCCAGCAGGATCGCCAGAAAGACAAACCGCATATCCATTACGATGCTTTTCATGCTTTCTCTCCTTTGGCAGTCAGGGCATAGATTTTTTCAGCGAGCGGCAGACCCAGATAGGTGAGGGAGAGAGCGCCGAGGGCAGATGAGAGCAGGTTCGAGGCTGCCGCGATACTCAGCACCTGCTGAGCCAGCGCTTCGTCGAGACCGTTGATCAGGGCGCCGGAGGCGGCACTCAGCATGGAGCCTGAGCCCACACCGGAGCCTGCAGCCAGCGCCAGCGGGTGCAGACCGGTGAGCGGGGCGATACTGCCCAGCACGCTGAACCAGAGGGTGCCGATGACGGAGCCGCACAGGTAGATGGCCAGCACGCCGATGTACTCCTGAGAGCCGGTGCCGAACTTGCCCTGAATCACTGCGACGGACGGCTCACGGCTGATGGAGGAGCAGGCCCCGATGGCGCGGCGGCCAAAGCCGAACTTCACCGCCAGCGGGATGGCGATCAGGATCGGCAGCAGATTGCCAATCTCCTGCAGGAACAGCGGTACGCCGACGCTCAGGATCATCTTCAGGTTGGGGATGATCATCCCCGCATACTGGGTGCCCAGGATCAGCAGGCTGAAGCCCACCATCTTGCCGCAGAAGCCCTCTTCTTTTTCGGTGAAGAGACTCTTCCAGCCGGGGATGCGATCCTTGACCGGTTTGGCGGAGACAATCATGCCGATGATGACGGCAAAGAGCATCGGCAGGATCGGGATGATGGCAATGCCGATCTTGATCTCCTGTTTACCTATCAGGTACTGGGCCACAAAGATCAGCATGGCGGTTGCCAATATGCTGACCGTGACCGTCTTGAGGGGGCTGGTTTGCTGCATAGTTTTTTCTCTTGTTATTCCCATGTGTGGCCATCGTCAGGATTGTCCAGACCGATGATGGGGGCATCATAGGGAGGGTCGCGGGGGAGGAATGTGACCTTCATCAAGCTGGCCATATGGCATTTTTTCATGGGGTATGCCCTTTAACCCTATGGATACCAAGGGTTAAATGCCGTTAACAGAATGTCAGCATTGGCAGGACAAGATACGCAAACAGGAGGGAGATGGTGACACCGCCCTGCAGGGCGGTGACGCGTATCAGACGGGCGTTTTGAGCCGTGCACTGCGCAGCAGCAGGGGTAGTTGGTAGAGCACCAGTCCGGCTCCAGCCAGTTTGGCGCCGCCGAGCGGCTCGCCATAGAAGAGGGTGCTCAGGATCAGGGTCCAGACCGGTTCCAACAGCATCATCAGGGCGGCGTGAGCGGTAGTCATCTTGCTCAACGCATGAGTGAGCAGCCAGTAGCGCAATGTGGTGGCGATCAAGACGCTCGCCGCAAACCAGCCCCAGATACTGTGACTGACACCGGCCTCGGGCCACTGCTCGGTCAGCAGGAAGAGCAGGGTGCCGAGCAGACCGGTCATCGCCAGCTGGATGCAAGTGAGCCAGGTGGGGGCGATGGATTGGGCAAAGTGGCGATGGACGGCAAGCTGGATACCGAGAGTGGTGGCCGCCGCCAGAAACCAGAACAGCGAGAGCGACACGCCCCAGTGGGTACTGCTGGAGAGCAGCAGCAAACCGGCGATAGCGATGGGCAGGGTGAGCCAGTAGTGGCGGCCGGGTTTGGCCCGAAAGGCTGCCCAGGCGGCCAGTGGGGCCATCAGGGTCGCAACGCTCATGATAAAGGCGCCGCTGCCGAGCGCATCGCTCTGGCTGATGGCGGTGACCCACAGCAGCAGGCTGGCACCGAGCAGGGTGCCACAACCGGCAGCGCGCAACATCTGGGCTCGGCTCGGCGGTGGCTCGCGCAACCAGGCCAGGGGGAGCAAAAGCAGGGCGGCCAGCAGGAAGCGGCTGCCGATAAAGGCGGCGGGCGGCAGTTCGCTGATCGCCTCTTTCGAGAAGAGCCAGCCGGCGGCGGCCAGCAGGGTGACCAGTACCATCAGCAGCAGGGGAGTGCGGTTCATCGGGGTCGTCATGGTGAAATGGAGGGGAGAGCATAAAGGAAAGGCGCCAGGTATTGCTACCTGGCGCCTTTCGCATCTGCCTTGAACCGCCATCGCGGCTCAACGTCCTAGCATCAGGCCGTCTTTAAACAAAGGCGCATCGGGGGGGCCATCAAGGATGCCCGACCATCCCCAACCATGTATGAAGCTCACTACAACGACGATCCGATTGCATCGATAAAGCGCTCGGTGATCTGTTGCGGGCGAGTAATTGCGCCGCCAACAACGACGGCATGAGCCCCTAACTGCAAGCAACGGGCTGCCATTTGTGGGGTATTGACGTTCCCTTCCGCAATCACAGGCTTATTGACCACCTCAAGCACAGAGCGCAGAAAGGCAAAATCATTGTCATAAAGCTTGTGGCCCCGAGTCTCGGCTGTGTAACCATGAAGCGTCGTGCCGATGCAGTCAAAACCCAACTGCTCTGCATGCAGAGCTTCTTCCACGGTTGCGATGTCTGCCATCAACATTAACTGTGGATAGCGTGCGCGAATTGTCTCCACCATCTGCGCTAATGTCTGCCCGCAGGGGCGTTGATGGAGCGTCGCATCAAGCGCAATCATCTCGGGCTCAGCGGCCATCAGCTCGTCCACTTCCCGCATGGTTGCGGTGATATAGACATCAGAATCGGGATAATCCCGTTTGAGGAGCCCAATCACAGGCAATGAGACCTCTTGTTTAATCGCCTTGATATCCACCACGCTGTTTGCCCGGATGGCACTGGCGCCACCACGGGCTGCCGCCAGTGCCATCTTGCCCATGATGAAGTCACTATGAAGCGGCTCATCTTCCAGCGCCTGACAGGAAACGATTAACTTTCCTTTGATCTTGTTCAGCATTGTACAACTCATGCTCCCAATAACTCCTCGATCTCGTTCTTGATAATGGTGACATGTGGGCCATAGATAACCTGGATACCATTGCCCTTGGTGATCACCGCAAGTGCACCGGTCTGCTTTAACAGCCCTTCACTGACGCTTTCGCCGGTATGTACGGAGACGCGCAGCCGGGTCGCACAACAATCCACATCCTTGATGTTGGTCGCGCCGCCAAGCCCGATGACGATGGCTTTGGCACGCTCGGCGCCGACAGCGTCCGTGGTTTCTTCCTGCTGATCTTCGCGTCCCGGTGTTTTGAACTTGAAGCGTTGGATCATGAAACGGAACGAAATGTAGTAGAGGCAGAACCAGGGAATGCCCACCAACGGAACCAGCATCCAGTTGGTTTTAGCCTGGCCTTGCAGCACACCAAACAGCACGAAGTCGATAAAACCACCAGAGAAGGTCTGCCCGATAGTGATGTGAAGCATGTGCGCCAGCATGAATGCCAGACCGTCGAAGAAGGCGTGCAGCACATAGAGCGGTGGTGCAATAAACAGGAATGAAAACTCGATAGGTTCGGTGATCCCTGTCAAGAATGAAGTCAGTGCAGCCGAAATGAGCAGGCCAGCCACCCGCTTCTTGTTCTCGGGCCGAGCGCAGTGATAAATCGCCAGACTCGCGCCAAGTAGACCAAACATCATTGTGATGAATCGGCCAGCCATGAAGCGGGCGGTACCCTCATAGAACTGGGCCGTGTTGGGATCAGCCAGCTGCGCGAAGAAGATGCGCTGGGTTCCTTCCACCAGATGACCGTTGATCAGCTCGCTGCCACCCAGTGCGGTGGTCCAGAACGGGAGATAGAAGATATGGTGCAGACCAAATGGACCGAGCATCCGCAGCACAAAGCCGTAGATGAAGGTACCAAGATAACCTGTGGCATCGACCAGCCCACCCATCCCGAAGATCAGCTTCTGGAAATGGGGCCAGACCACATACATGACACACCCCAGCAAAATAGCGGCGAGTGAACAGACGATAGGCACAAAACGGGAACCGCCAAAAAAGCCCAAAAACTGCGGCAGTTGCACCTTGTTGTAGCGGCTGTGCAGCCAATAGCTCATCAGTCCGACCACCACGCCACCGAATACGCCGGTCTCCAGCGTCTGGATCCCGAGCGCCATCCCTTGACCTGCCGCTCCCAGATTGCCGCTCGCCAGGGTATCGGAGAGCTTGAGCAAGGTGCTGATGCTGGCATTCATTACCAGATAGGCAAGCAACGCAGAGAGACCGGCAGTCCCCTTGTCAGAGCGGGCCAGCCCCACAGCAACCCCCACGGCAAACAGCACTGCCAGGTTGGCAAACACAATGGCCCCGGCATCGGTCATCAACATAAACAGTCCCTGTAACCAGGGCACATCCAGGAATGGGTAAGCAACGAGCGTGTTCGGATTGGAGAGCGAGCCACCAATTCCCAGTAACAAACCAGCAGCAGGCAAGACGGCGATGGGCAACATAAATGATTTGCCAAAACGCTGTGCCTTTTCGAAAAACGGGCTGCTTCCCGTCTTCTCGGGCTGTGACATGATAAAAATCTCCACGAGTGAATGATGTTGGTGGTAATTTTTGCCATTAATGAGTCAAAGTCATGATAATTATTTTTATGTCGTGACCGCTCTCACATTCATAGCGTGAATCGCGTTAAAATCATGGCAGTTTGAATCCTCTCCCCTCCAAAGGAGTTTCCATTGAATCAACCTGTAGAAACACCACGTGTTCTCTTGCTGCTTCGTCATCAACTCGCCACATACAGCCAGACCCTGCAGCGGTTGGGGCAATTCGTGCTGGAACAACCCCAGCGCGTGCTCTACCTGACTATTACCGAGCTTGCCCGTGAGAGTGGCACCAGCGAAGCCAGTGTGACTCGGCTCTGTCGTGGTGTGGGTTGTCGTGGCTATACCGAATTCAAAATGGCCCTGGCTTTGGAAACCCAGCAGGAACAAGCCAGCCAACCTCAGGCATCAGCAGCTGGTGCATTCAGTACCCTGGTTGAGGAGAGTGTGGCTGCTTTGCGTGATACCGGTGCTCTGGTCAGTCAGCAGGCACTCATACAAAGTGCTGCGTTGCTGGAGAAGGCTTGTCAGATCCAGATCTATGGTGTAGCCGCGAGTGCCATCATCGGGGAGTATCTGGCCTATCGATTGTTGCGTATGGGCATATCCGCCCAGCAATTCAGCGATATGCACCGCGCCGCAATGAATGCAACCAGCCTGGGACCGGAGGATGTGGTGATAGCAGTCTCCAGCTCGGGCTCGACCAAAGATTTGCTGCATGTGGTACAGCTGGCCCAAGAGCATGGTGCCAGCGTGATTGTGCTCAGCAACACCAGTCGCAGCCCGCTTGCTACACTGGCCGATCAATTGTTGGTAGCCGCAAAGCCGGAAGGACCTCTGACTGCGGGATCCTTTCACTCCAAGATCAGCGTTATGCTGGTGATCGAACTGCTGAGCCAACAACTATTGGAAAATCGACCCGAATTGGGGACTGCGATCTCTGAAAGTGCCAAAGCAACACTGCCTTGGCTTATTTGATATTCAGCCCGCGACCCATCGGTCAGACCAAACAGGTCGCGGGATAACTTGCTCCCTCGCTCCTATGTCGGTGATAGTTCTTCAAGTTGGGAAAATATGTTTTTGTATGCGCATTAGTTATTGTGGTGAGCTGTACAGAATCGGGTACTTTAGTGCTTGATTAAATATGTGACAGAGATCCTTTGCAGTAAATACAGAAGTGTTTTTAATAAACTGCATGCATATTTTAGTTATCAATCAAGGTAGATAACACTTCGGAAGTGTAGTGAAAATAATCAGTTAAGCTGAAGTCTTCTTCATCATCAAAGTTGGTGTGCAATATTTAAAAAATGTATAAATTGTGATACGCATAACAATCAATCTTCATGCTTTAAGGTTGTAATCAGACAAAGAGTTTTCTCGTTAGGCGTTAAGGACGTATGGATATTATTGGTAGATAAGGTTAGGTTGTTTAACCTTGTGGATATACCATCAACTACTATCTCCAGTGTGAATATTATCAGCTTGGAATTAAAAAATTTTATAGTTGAATTAATTACGTGGAAGATAAATAGATTATATTATGTAACTTGAGTCAGCAGTAACAATGATACTGCTGACATCAGTCATTTATAGCTCGCCTTTACGTACAATAGATTCTATTTCACGTATTTTTTCCTCTATGAGTTGTACATTTTGATCGCCAATCAACTCCTGCTCAATCGTCATGCACAGTGAGACAATTTGATCGTGTTTGAGCATCAAATAAACCCCTTTGATACGATGTATCAATGACGATGTGGCTTTTAAGTCTGCATCAGCAAGAGATTCGTATGCTAATTTAATGTCTTGAAGGCACGTTTCTTTGACCAATAGTTGTAAGGCTTGGTCGGTAGAAGAATCCTCACCAAGAGAGTAATCATCTATATCTGAATTTGTATCTTGAACAACAAGATGGGGCATGATAGCTCTTTGTAATCCGCTACTATCTATAGGTTTGAAAAAACAATCATCCATTCCTGACTTGATTGCTTTCAATCTGTCCTGTTTTAACCCTGAAGCAGTTAAGCCAAGAATAATGTATTTATTGGTCCGATGGTTCTTCTCGTATTCTCTAATTTTACGAGTGAGTTCATATCCATCCATTCCCGGCATCTGGCAATCAGTCAAAATTACGTCAATGTGCTCTCGGGAGAGTAAGTCAAGAGCTTGTTGACCAGATGATGCTTTGATGACCATAAAGCCGATCAACATTAGCTGGCGTTCCAACAAGATAAGATTTACCGGATGATCATCAATAATCAATATTTTATATAATTCCAGGTTATCTGGTTTTCTGGGCTGGTAAACCTCATCATCAGCCTGCAACTCAATGGCAGATGTTGCAGCTTGCTGGTAAGGTAACGAGAAACTCACGGTTGTCCCTATACCGGGTTGGCTGTCGATAGCGATATCTCCCCCCATCAACTGGCAGAGCCTTTTGCAAATGTTAAGGCCAAGTCCTGAACCTTGTCGATCGGGATCAATATGTGCCTGCCGAAATGGCTGAAACAAGTCAGATATCTTATCTGCTGAAATGCCTATGCCAGAATCAGTCACTGCAACTGATAGGACACTCTCTTCAATATCAATTTTTATTGAAACATTACCATGATTAGTAAATTTCACCGCATTGCTCAATACATTGTAAAATACTTGTCGTACTCTAAGTGGATCAACCATGATGACGCATACGTTATTGAAACTATAATTTTCGTGAATCTGAATCCCTTTTTCTTCAGCAACGCTATAAAACACTTCGACTGCTTCATGGAACAGTTTGTTAATATCTGTTGGCTGTATTTCAAGCGTCATCAAACCAGACTCTATCTTGGTTATGTCAAGTACGTCGGCAACCAATTCAAGCAAGCCATTAGCTGCGCTTCTGACATATTCAAAATCCTCGCGATCACTATCTGATAACGATTTGGTTTTATAAAAAAGCTCCAGGAAACCACTGATGATGTTAATCGGCGTCCTGATCTCATGACTAATCGTTGCGATAAACTCTGACTTGGCCTGGTTAGCCAATTCGGCTTCATGCTTGGCATTGAGTACATTTGCATATGCTTGGGTTCGCCATGTCACATCAAACCATCCCCAGAATCCACCTGTGACCCCGGTGTCCATATCCTTATAGGGAATAAACCATTCTTGAATCTCTCGACGCTTGCCAGCGATAGTGACATGCGAATCTCTACCGACAACCTCAGAGGTCTCGATTGCACTATTAATACCACTTAAAACTTCTACCAACTCACCTGGTTCAGTCACGAAAGTGGAAAGATGTTTATTGAAGAAATCTGATTTACCAAAATCATCATAAAATGCTTTATTGCAATATATGCAAACCAAATCACTGGACAATAATGCAACGGGATGAGGAATGCCATCTAGAAATCGCTGCATCATATCCAATTGCGCAAAAAGAGTCATTTCCGCTTGCTTCTTGAAGCGCAATGCTCTTGCCAAACGATATGAGTAATACAGATAAATCAGTAATATTGGCCCAATAACCCAAAGCACAGGTCTGATAATATGGCCATATTGCGCATAAAATCCAAGCCTGGGCTTTGGCCCATATCGCCATTGGTAGGCCAAGCTGGAGAGATAGGATGGTGAGGTATTGGATAATGCACCATCTATTAATGCCAACAAATCGTGGTCATCATGACGTACCGCAAAGACACGTTCAATGATCTCATCATTTAATCTTTGGGTTATATGAAAACGTCTGGATGATATCTTGCGATAATACTCTGCACTATATATAGAGACAATTGCCCGATCTATTTGACCGGATTCAAATTTTCTGATTACATCAAGATCAGTATCAAAAAATAGAAAGGTGTTCTTTGTTGAGTCACCCAAAGCCGATTTTTTAACTTCATTGAAATTACTATCACTGACCCCATAAACATTGTGTTCAGTAGTGGCTGTAATATCCGCCTCTATAACAACAAGTATATCGTCAGCATTGTAATATAAAGAGGTTAATACATCGGTTCTGGCTGAGTGAACAGGAATTGAGCCTATCACATCTACTTCATGTTCTAGCAGACCAACTTCGGCATCGTTAAACTTGCTGTATGCAACTTCGGTAAATTCCAAATTTGTCAAAAAACTGATATGTTGCAGCACATCTATAATTATACCGTGCCACTGCCCCTTCTCATCAATAAATGAAAATGGCATGTTATCTTTTATGAGACCAACACGAACCCCTCTCTTGACCAGATCGGCATAATGTTCCGGTTTGATCAAGTTAGATAATTCCAATGGTTCTGAGCCTGCTCCCCCACGCCAGCGTAAATCTAAAGTGCTATAAAGACCGGAACGTTGAAACTCCATTGAGAATTTATTAAGAATATTGAGCAACTCGCTCTGCTTTTTTCCAACGAAAAATGATGAAGGTTTGTTATTGATGCTCAATTTTTGCTTGAGCACCAGGTTGCCAAAGCGACTGCCATTTAAATATCGAGATACCAGCCTGTTTCCGACAAAGAAGTCTGCATCACCAAATAGAGCTGCGTCAAAAGCAGAATATGCATTGTCATAGGGAGTCAATATAGCATTGGGAAACTCTTTGTTAAGCTCTACAGGGCAAAAGGCATTTTTTTCATAGGCCAAAATTGAGTTGTTAAGATTGGAGTAACTCGTATTGACTGGACCAATCAGATAGGCATGTCCACTATTGATAACCTCATGGGTAAGCCAGCCATAATTGGATAATTCTATATTTTTTCTTGGTAGAATGGAGTTGATGTTAAGCATGTCAACTTCATTTTTTTCAATAGCCTGTAACGCATCTGACTGATTCTCATAATAGAATAAAGTCAGCTTTATTCCTGCTGACAATGATAATATTGAAAGAAGATCAGCCGCCATTCCCTCAAAATTATTTTTTGAGGTGATAAATTCAAATGGCGGTGTCAATGGACCTACAATACCGACCTTAAGCTCCTTTTTATCGGTTAGCCATTTTTTTTGACTGACCGAAAGGGCCTCTTTAAAGCTATTAGGAAAATCATCTTTCAGATAAATATCCATGGTGTAAGAGAATGCGCGTGGCCCCAAGGATAATTGCTCGGCAAACAACCCGGAGGATATTAGCAGCATAAACCAACAGACGATGCTAGACGCCTTCACGCTGTGCTACCTCGATCAATTCAACTAATGTTGTTACACCCAGTTTTTCGAAAATTCTGCTTTTATAAGTACTTATCGTCTTTGGGCTAAGGGCTAAATCCACTGCGATCTGGTTATTGTTCTCACCTTTAGCCAAGCGACGGAATACTGTTAATTCCCGCTCGGAGAGGCAACGTAATATTGAGCCCTCTTTATTATCACCATAGTGTTTTTCACTGATAGCCAAGACATGATCAGAGAAATAGCTATAACCTGAACTGACCAGTTTTATTACCATTGGCAGTTGTTCCAGTGACTCTGATTTATGTATATAGCCATGGCCACCGGCAACCCTCACCCGAGCAGCCAGATGTTCGTTATTAATTGCAGACAGTACAATCACCCGGCAAGCAAGATCATAGTATTTGAGTCGGTTCAACAACGTAAGGCCGTCGATGCCCGGCAGATCGAGATCCAGCAGCACGATATCAGGTTGCAGAGAGCGGATCAGCTGTAATGCTTCATCTCCGGAGCCACTTTCTGCAATAACCTCGGTACCTGCTTTGGTTAGCGTCATGCGTAATGCCAGGCGAATGGCTGGGTGATCATCGACGATAATACAGCGCACAACCTTGTTCATATCTACCTCAAATCAGTCAAGCGGAAGGAAGCGTAGCGTTTATCCATGACGTATTTCAATGGTCGCATCAGTTGTCTACAAGCTAAATATAATATCAGATTCAGGTCATTGTGGCCCAAATCAGTCAGTAAGTCATGGCTTTTAAGGTCTCAAATGGAAGACTATTTGGGCATACTTACAGGCTGGTCAATGGTATTGAGTTTGAGCACTATGTTCATACATACCATGATGTTTATTTACTCTACGAGATTTTCCCTGCTGGCCGCAGAGTTAACCACGACATTTTTCTGTGAACAAACGATAGTGAGCTTTCGATATTTTCTATCAACCAGCCAGTCCTTCCTTACTCTGTATCAGCAAGCTCTATTATTTTGTGGCCTCCTTTTCATCGCTGGTTTTCTTGCGACGAGGAATAGAGCCAGTTTGGCTCACTGGTGGCTACTATTACGGTTTCAGATGTGTCACCTATCCATAAAGACGTTTGAAAGCTGGCGGGAAGCGTTACAGCATTTATCAATGCTGGTTTTCTATCTTTTATATTCGCAGGAATTAATTTCGGACAAAAAACCAGCAGTTTGAGAACGTAGTCTAGTTGGTGAACCTACTCCATTGAGTGATTAGAGACCCGCGCGTTCACGCTCAGTAATATGAATTTCCACACGCCGATCAGCCGCCAAACAGGTTTTCAGTTCATTTTTACTCTTCATTATATCGCACCCATTATTACTCGCTGGCTCCAGGCTTCCTAATCCTTTGTAAACCATGGCGTCAACAGGTACGCCTTCACTGGACAGAAAGTCGGCGACAGACTTGGCTCGTGCAGTGGAAAGTTTCAGGTTAAACGCCTCATCCCCTATCCTGTCAGAATGCCCAACCACTGACACTATTTTTCCATCAAGGGTCATGGCAAAAATCTGTTTGGCTATCTCCTTCAACGCGATCTGGCCTGAAGGATTCATATTGCTCACTGAAAAATCAAAGTGGACATCGGGAATGGCTATGGTGTGGGGCTCTACTTCATTTATGAGGGGTTGTTGCACCTCATCTGTAACGACAACAGACTGCGGCTGTTTCGATATGACAGGGCGATAAATCAGCTCCAAAGTGGCGATATTCTGATTGTGCGAGAATGTGTCCCCATCGGCATTAATTGCCAGATGACTTACATTACGCATATGACGCCATCTAGTCCGTAAAGATAAGTCATCGGAGATAGGATAAACGAGTGCCGCGCCCAGCAGTGGTGCCATCTTACTGTCACTCTCACCAAACCCTCTGCTTCGACTCCATACCCCGCCTGCTTCAAGCTGAAGTGCGAGGTTGCCATGGAGCTTTTCCTGGCCATAAATAGAGTACGCTAGGCCATGGTTACTCAAAGGCTGATCTTGGGCTCGTCCTTGACCTGTATGAAAATAGCCAACTTCCGCCCCGAGATAATCATTAAGACTGTACCCTGCGAACATGTTCACTGAAGCAGTATTGCTGTCCCTACCCCCTTGAAACTGACCCAGTTCATGAAAGTGATTTATTCCGGCTCCTGCCCCATAATAAAAATCCTGTGCACCGACAGAAAAAATATACGTACCAAGTAACAGCGCGAGTGGCTTTACCACCATGTAGCCATAGTTTGTTTTTTTCATGGTTGTTCCTGGGTGTTTAAATAAGAATCAACAAATTAATTTCAGTATCTATGTTTCTGCATTTTAATTTTCTATTTTTATGCAGACAATTTTCCCCGGCATACGTTGTAATCAGAGTCTGGCGTAGGGGTGTCATACAGCTGAATGAGCAGTATTCTTGCCGTTGCCGTTGCCGTTGCCGTTGCCGTTGCCGTTGCCGTTGCCGTTGCCGTTGCCGTTGCCGTTGCCGTTAACTTATTCCACGCCCAGAATAAAATGGGGAGATGAAGGCAACGCCAGTCCCCAGGCGTGAATATTATTGGTTCCCCTACTCGGACTGGCTGGCTCATACACTCATTGTGTTTTGGTAAATATGATGCCGATAAATAACCTATTTTTCAATCATAGGAAATGAGTAGCTGCCGACTGCCTGTATATGTGCCAGGTGATGCGATACGCTGGTTTTGAATTGCTGCACTAAATGGTATATAACCAGTTTTGTTTTGCAAAGTCATGGATATTGGGGTGTTAGCTTGTCTGATAATATTGTTATTTGCTGTTACCTCGACACAAGTGTTGGCTGTACCGCTATTTATTTTTATGCCGGTTTGATTACAATCATAGGAGAAATCGTTCCATGACAATTTGATGGGAGTATTTGCATTTTTGCAGCTGTAATACATGTTCTCTGTTATGCTACGGATTTGACTATTTGCGATAGCATCAGGGAATTTGAATGTGACATTGTGAAATTCACACTCATTTTTAACAAAAACGGTTTCCAATGGCTGGCATGAGCTAGTAATACTTCGCGCAGAACTTAAATGAGACGCTCCCACCTTCGACATCCGCCATGACAAGCACATCTCATACTTTTGTGGATTCAGCTGCATATCATTAGTAAGTATCACATCAAAAGAGCCATTCTGCATCTGTGCTGTGAGCGAAGAAAGCAATCCTTTAGATTCCTCGTTCGCTATGTTGTCACTCGCCATTTCTTGAAGAGAATACCCTCCAGTGGCTACATTTCTCTCATATATGATATATTGCAAAGAACGATAGCCTTTCCCTGTCGGATAGGTATAACATTCACCGGATTGTGGGGCGTAAATAACATTTTGATAGCCTGAGCCCGTCCCGGAAATAGTATTTCGCGCATTGTCACATGCCTCTTTTAACGATTGGCTACCAGTTTTTTCAAGTGTTGCAAATAAAACGGGATAACCATTTTGCATTCCGGGGCGAACAGAGTTGGGAGCGATCTGGTGTATTGGCATCGTTTTATCAATAGCAAATGCGCGATTGCCTGCGATATAACTCACCAACAAGCCGAGTAATAATATATTAAGCACGGTAAGTATTTTTTTTCTCATGAACAGATTACCTTTTTGAAATTCCATTAGCTGGTATTGGCTATATAGTATGGTCAATACTTATTATAGATAGGATATAATTGCCACGGATTTTGCCTGATAGGGGCCAGGTTTCACCTCACCGCCATCACGCTGCAAAAAAGCCCAAAACTTGACTGCTCGCTCCTCCCCCTGCCCCTCGATATGAGGGGGGGTGAGCTGTGTATTGAAACTTACGCGATTTCTTTGACTATCCTCAAGGCCTATTACCACTCCGCCCGCACTGCTTGTCTTATCGAGCGCCAGATAAGTAATGCCATCTTCAAGCGGCACGCTGTGGTCAATCTGGAAGGTTATCCGCATCTTGTCCAGGTTGACCTCGCTGCAATCTTGCAGTGACAGAATAAAAGGAACACTAACACTCCGCACCCCGGCCCGCAGATCCTTGAGCGATGCATTCTGCTCGATAAATAGCGTACGGGAATCGGGTATGAACTGGCATTGAGAGGGTTTAAAGGTAATGTTCACATCAAAGTCGGTGCCGTTAGCCCAAGGCTGCGAGGGCAGGGCTAATGCCATTGCCGCAGAAGCCAACAATTTACATATCCATTTTTGCATTATATTAGCCTCTCAACTCAATTAGACTGGCAACTCAATTTCAGTATTAGAGCAGATGTTCATCCACAATAAGTTAAGCAACACGTCATTGGTAGCTAATGGTTGCTGTCAATGTGACGCTAACACTCGCATTGCCTGTTAGGTGGTCACCCCGTGAGCTCCCCTCCATAAAGAGGGCGTGCTTTAGCTTCACTCTTTTTTGCTGGTTGGCTGAAACGGTTATCTCTGTCGGCAAGTTTTTAACGGCCAGTTCAAAAGTATTTGCCCGCTCATTAAAAACAAATACTTTCATCTTCAAGCTATCTATCCCAGTCATGGTACCGGTCAGGTAAGGCTTATGATCATGGGTCCATGCAGGATTTCTGCCCGGTGAATCGATATCTATCATGCTTATGCGGGCATCTGCTTTTTGACAATTGATGGTCAATTCTGACTCCCGCTCTGCAATAAGCCCATTTGCTTGCCAGCTTGATGGGTAGAAGTGGGAGCCCAAAGACAGATCGCTGCCTGAAATACTGCACTCCGGAAGTGATTGGGGCACGCCATGATAGATCGCCACGATATTGAACTGGTTTGTGCCAATATTATTGGCTGATACCATGCCAGGAAGAGAAGCCAGCAATAATATCAGTGGGAAAATTAAAATGACTCTCATCTCATCACTCCTGAAGTGCGTATTTAAATCACCTTGCGATAAACGAAGGCCACATCTGATAGCGCATAAAATAACATCATGCCCATATGTAATTTAACACGGCTAATACTATTGGTACTCTATGTTTACTGTTGGTCTGGCAATGTAGTTCTGATTGGCAATCGGTTCTATGGATGAGTTTCTAAATAACACATAAACTAGTTCGCTATGATGTGGTGTCGTTGCATCAACTCTTATTTTGTCAGGCATGACCAACTTGTTACAAATATCACGATAATAGGAGTTGTGGAAATGTCTCACCGAAAATCCGATTGCGCCATCTTCCACCCCCTCCGCCCTCTTCATTTGAAATTTACACTCGTCATTCTCAAATGTGTTGATACCACTTATAACAGGGTAACTGACAGAGGCTGAGCTAGTGCATTCAATCGTCAGGCCTTGATTAATTGTGAGTATTTCATTATGCACTTGATTGGCATAAAGACTGCCAAAGTCCACGTTCTTTATCTGTATAGTACATCCTGGTCCTTGCTCCTTGAGCTCGGTGGTTACAGTATATGTTGCACTGCTGGTTTCAGCCCCAGCATCACCGCTCAAGGCGAGTAAAACAGACGATATGAATAAACAGCTTTCCACTGTCAACTTATGGCTGTACTGCATTTTATCTCTCGACTCATGACACTTTCCTTTCAGTTCAAACACGGATAGTTCATATTTAATTAGCGTACACAATGACCCGCATCTTATGCATGGAAGCCCATGGCTATCGCTCTGGTTACGGGTCATATATTGAAATAAGAAAAGTGAGTGATTGACTGTCGCTCATCAAGATGATGACGCTACCCACCCATTATTGGTACTTTAAGGTCAGGGTCAACTTGCTGACATATTTTTCCTCATGAACAATCTTCTCAGATGAATTTTTATTACGCTCAAGGTAATATGTGACTGGAAATTGCTTTTCTTGGCCTTCTGGTAGATATTCATTTGCCAATGCCGTACCTGAATTGGTGCAAAAATCTCTATTGTTCTTATCTATCATTCTAAAGAAAATAGCTTCTGCCTTTTTTTCATTACGCTTAAAATAACCTGAGCAACTATCCTTTGCCACATCAAACGAGAGTTCGGCGCGTTCTAATTTACCATCGTTTTCATCACATCTTAAAGAGATGGTTTTCTTCGCCGTCACCTGTCCGGTAAAGTTGGTAAATTGCTCGGGGAAGGTATGATTTAACTGCTGAGTAGTGCTGGTCACGCGACAGATGGGGGGGGGCTTTTTAAACGTCACATCAACCGTGAATTGCATCTGACTACTGGATGCTGCGCTCACATTAAATGTAGCTACAGCACATACTAGCAGCAAACCAACCAGAATACGCATAGTGTACATAGACTTTCTCCAAAAAGACTAACGCGAAACCAGCCGCGTCATCAGGCTGATGAAGTTTTGCCAAGGTAAATTAATGGTTGTTGATTTTTTCCAATTAATTTGCCTACGACACCGCCAAAGCATTGCTACTTATAAATGATTTTTAGTGTCAAGTTATTGCTGTAATTTTTATCTGGTTGCAGCTTTGTTCCCACATTATAACGCTGCAGGGTATATTTTAATGGAACAGTTATAATTTGATCTTTTGGCAGCCGGGTATTTTGCAATGCCACAGAATTAATATCACTACAAAAAGATCGTTCACTTGCATCACTCATTCGAAACCATAATGAATCACTGACATTACCGTTCACCTGAAAGAGGCTATAACACGGATAACCTTCAAGCGGTGACACTGACAACAGTTCAGCCCTCTCGATCACCCCGTCAGCCATCGTGCACTGAAGCTGAATATCTTTTGTAGCGGTGGTCTGTTCATTAAATGCTGTCGTTAACTCCGGGAATGTGTGAGCCAGTTGGCCAGGAGGGGATACTACACCGCACACTGATTGTGCCTGTCTGATATGTACCCTGACCTCGGGCTCAGCGCTTGCAATCCCTGCCTGGACTGCCGATTGAAAAGCAAGCGACAGCAATACGGTCAGAACAGAGGCTCTCAGATTCAGTTTCATTGCATTACTTCTCTCTGATATATGGAGATAGACATATACCCATGTTACAGACACGTCGGTACGACGGGATCAGGAGTAACTCATGGTTATCGTCAAATTCGCACTTTTATACTGGCCTTCAGGCGTGTTACTGGCATTTTTTCCCGGCAATGGAAAAAGCTGAGTATACAAATCGAACTTCGTATCTGGGTATACAACAAGTCCATTCATACTTATCTCACTATTATGACAAAGTGATACCAACCGATAACCATCATTTATCTGCATTAATGCTGAGAAATATTGTTGAGTGTTGTTCATTAGTGGCACTCGTCGACAATATGGATCACTGGAAACATCGGAGTTTCCGCCGCTCAACTTGATAGATGCAACGTTAACGCTTGTGCCACCTGTGCATTGCAAATTCAGAACAGTTTTTTCTTTTACTTCGTTGCCATCAAAGGCAGCCAACACCTTGTCGTGTGTAAAATTAATATCGTTCGTATTCACACTACAGGCTGGCGTTGATGGCAATACCTTGATTTCTACCTTTATTTGGGGGGTCGCTTGGCCTGCGAAAGCGCCCCCTGCAGGGAAAGCAACCAGGACAAGCAGTGCCTTCAGTACGACATTACAATCAATTTTCACACTGGTTTTCCTATAGTAAAAAAAGCATCAGGAACCAACAATATTGATGTATACGCTTAACCTTCTTGGGTGATCGAGGCGCAATGACCAGCCGTACAGCGGAAATTTACATCCTGCATTCCACCAAAATCATTAATGACTACCAAGGTGACATCATTGCTCTTAAGAGTACCTGGAAGGGTATTACTAGAGTATGGTGCCAACATATCACCAAGCCCTTCATTCAATACTTTGTTACCAATCCGCACTTCACTGACTGTCACATGAAATGGCGTCGGGTTTTCCACCTTGATGCTGCCATTCACCTCACTCAGACGAAGTTCACTGTAGTTGGGGCCTGCAGGATGGGCCTTGCCAATCGCAGCTGGACGGTAGAAGAGCTTGATTCTTGTCTGTAATGCAATCTGGATAGCGCTGATACCTTGCTCCATTTTTGGTGGTATCTCTTTTACATTGAAGTAAAACAGTGACTCCTGATCCTGAGGCAGCTTGCCTGTCACCGCCGTAGGCCGGATCAAAATCTGGGTTCGGGTATCCGGCTCAAGACGTTGCAATGGCGGCTGCACGACAAAAAACTCTCGATCAATCTGATTCTCTTTATTTTCGACCCAGGTTTGAGCCAAAAATGGCTTGGCCTTATCTACATTTCTGACTACGACATTGGTCGGCTGATTATCATTTACGATCACTCGCGTGCCTGTTACCGACAGGGTGGCAGATGCAGCACCTGAGAATACCATCACTATTATTGCAGCAATGAAGCTTGATACTATTTTGATATTTTTCATGTTCCAAAACCTCTGTTTAAATATCTGTAAACCTGGTTGAAGATCCTGTCGAAAATAGTCGATCAGCATATTTATCAGGCATTGAAAGTAAGGATGTTATCCCATACCAGCCCGACGCCGGAGGCGCACGTCCTTGCGCACCTGCGGGTTCAATGCATCATAAAAATATGGTCTGACCGAACTGCGGGATTCCGGGTTATCGCCATTGGCAATACAAGTTGGTGATCCTGTCACAGTACGCAGCGCAATGGCTGAACAACATCTGTCTCCAGTTGCATCGGCAGATTCATGCGACATATGCCATGAGAGGTCTTTACCTTCAATTCCATGCCTGCTTTGACACCGCTCACATAGGAGAGCCCTTCATGCCCGACCATCCCCACCGCCTTCTCATCGTCAGTTCGAACAATATCTGCGGCGATAGGCGTATCCATCCCATCGGGAAAATCGATACTGATGAATGCCTTGGCTCCTCTCAACACATCCAGTTTGTAATAGCCGATCGCTCCTTCTGTCAGGGTTGGGGTGTAGATAGTGGCTCCTTGCACCTCCATATCATCAGGAAGTGTGCTCAGATTCACTCCGGCGTTCATCCGGCGATAGGCCTGCCCATCCGATGCCACCGCCAGTCCAAAGCTATTGGTCTTGCCACCATTGTTACCATTAAGCTGGATACCCTCATTTCCACTCCCTGCATCGAAAAGAATACGCGGGGTGTCCGTTGCACTGAGACTGGCGTGAAGTGCCGGTCCGTGTTCGGTCACGGTCAGTCCACCACGCATGGAGCCTGCCAGATAGTAGTCGCCTTCGTTGGTATAACTCGCTGCAAGTGAGGTGTTGACCAACGGTGAGCGGTTATCACTGTAGCCCGCTCGCAAGCTCTGAGAGCTGGATGTGCGGTCAATTCCGAGTCTGACCGAACTGTCTGCATCAGACGTACTGTATTCGACCCCTTGCTGTGACTCTCCTGAACTGCTGGTGCTCATCCTTGCAGAAAGGGAGCTGGAATAAGTGCCGGGCTTGCTTCCAAGGGGCATGCTGGCCGTGAGAAAGAGTGCTCTATCCGAACTGTTTCCCACGTTCGACATGCTGGTGTTCAATGTCACCGATACCCGATTCTGAGCCACATGGAAGTCACGTCCGGTTACCAGATTAAAACGCTCCTCTTTAGGACGTCGACTATCCCAGTAACTTGTATTGCTATAACTCAGCGAGACCCCGTTTAACCAGGGAACCTGCTGCGAGATTGACAAGTTATAGGTATTTTTGCGGTTGGAATAAGGGTCGTTAAACCGCTCATTGATGGCTGTCTCCCCGTCTTCCCCTGCGTTCTCCTTCCTGATCTCTTCACTGTTTTGCCGGCTCGAGAATGTTGAAAAGCTCATATAGTCACGTTCTGTGAAGCGATAGCCCGCAAATGAGAGGTGGGTCCCGGCATCATTAAAGTCTTTCGACCAGGAAAAGGAGTAACTTCCCCCCCGTATATTCCTGCCATCGCCAAGCGTGGCTCGAGATTGCGCTGTGTCGATAGAGGCCATACCAAAGGCATTCAGATCTTGCCCCAATCCAGCAGCCAGGCCGAGATAATCGCGAGAGAGCAATCCTCCACCCATTACCGAGGTACCATTGCGCAAACCATAGGAGAGCTCCCCAGCGCCAAACAAGTCACCATATGGCTGGTGATTGCTTGTCGGGCGACCGACGGCAAAGGTGTATTGCACCTCCCCAGAACGCGTCAGGAAGGGCAAGCTGTTTGCAGTCATGGTATAGGACTCACTGGTGCCGTCATCGTATTCCAGGGTGATGGTGAGCAACCCAGTGGTCCAGCCTGTCAATTCATTTATCCGATAAGGGCCGGCAACTACAAAACCTGAATAGATAGTGCGATCATTCTGAGTCACTGTCACAGTGGCATTGGTTTTCGCGATGCCCTCGACCACAGGTGCATAACCTTGTAATGCAGGAGGCAACATAGATTGATCGGTGTTGTATTTAACTCCCGTATAGCCGAAGCCATCCAGAATGCGGGTTCCCAAGCTGGTCTCCCCCAGGGTTATTCTGGCATTCTGTGTAGCCAGCGGTTTATAGGCATATACATCCCCCCAGGAACCGTCAACCGAGCTGTCCGAACTATTCTGATAATTAAGGCGATAATGGGCCCTGGCCCGCCACTGTCCCCAGTTAGTACCGGTAAAACCGTAAACATTGGCACTGTGTCTATCAAAATTCCCGCTCTTCGACTTTGACGCATTTGCGTTATAGTCAAGCAACAGGCCGTCGATACCCGTATTCCAGAATTGTGGTGGATCCCAATCATTAAAGATTGGCTCCGCAAACTGGCTACCTATCCGGATTTTTAGCAGTTGCTCATTCAGAGCTATATCAGCAGTAAAGACAGTCGTCTTTTCCAGAGCAATACAGCTGCTTTGTTTGCGCATCGGTATTTGTTGATGAAACTCTTCTTTAATACCGAGCAGCGGAATGAGCTCTTCCTGTAGACACAAGTTACTGTTACCGTTAGAGTCTTCGCTCACTTCAATGTCTGCAGTTTTTGGTAACGTACGGCCATTTATGTTTATCGCCAGCGTATAGAGACCCGGTGGTACATATTTAGCATTTGCGTATTTTTGCAGGTCATAATCGAAGCCTTCATTTAAAAAATCACTATTAAACTCGAACTCTTCCGCAATACCAGTCCCAGTAATTAACAAGATCAACAATATATTGGTTTTGATGTGCTTCACGACGTGGTTGCCTAAATCGAAAATAGTCAAACATAGAGTGAGCTGTTCACAGTCGACGTTAACAAGTTATATTAATGCTGTGCAGACACAACTTTTCACTGAAAATATTTAACGGAAGTTAAAAAGTAATGTTCATGTTCTTATTCACATTCAGCAGTCCGATTTAGGCAGCAACGCCTTATTTTTCCACTGTTTCAACTCTGCGGATTATTTTATTGTTGTACGCCAAGTGCGCATGATTTTTTATTTTATATTTATTGTTGTCATGTCTCATTTCGTGACTATCATTCATACTGAGCTACAAAGTTATCACTCCATCTGGCTCCCAATACCATCATGACACGACTATCCCGACACTCTCTTGGTATTCTGGGGGCCATTGGTCTGTTACTCGGGGAGATAAGCGCCCAGTGCTGGGCGCTTATTTCTCTCAATGTTCCGATTACTTGTAAGCAATACGGAAGGTGGTGAGTGCAGAAACGTCACCGGGTAGGATCTTGCTGTCCTCTTTCGGAGTACCCAGGCGAGCAAAGAATTTCAGCTCGTTGCTATTCATAGTCAGCGGGAAACCTTTGGCCTCAACACCCGGTTTGAGCACGCCGTCGTCCCAGTCGGCAATCAGTTCCAGTGCTGCGCCAGTGGCACCAGTCAATCGGAACATCTCAGCATTGTCTTTGTCCTGAGCGGCAATGACAGTGACGTGGGCTTTTTTGGTGTCGTTTTCACACTCGATCAGCTTGAGGCTAAACGGCGTAGCCGGAGCTCTGTTATTCTGTACGGCAGAGACAGAGTGCTCACCCAGGTAAACATCGACTTTCTGGCTATCGCCATCGATACCACAGGTGGTCGGGGTGATTTTTCCATAAAAGTTAACGCTGGCATTACTTTGATCAATCGGATCAGCTGCAGCTGCAAATGCCGGCGCTGCGGCTGCCATCATCATTGCGATAAGCACTTTTTTCATTTTATACCTCATTGTTTTAGTTAGTTTGTTAGTTATATACATTGAGATGAATAATAATTTATCTATTAAATCGGGAGGTGCCTAAACAGCGTCACTCTCGAATGCCCAGCATTGTACATTTTGCTTTTAGCTCTTCCCGCCAGAATGGCCTGAGCTGATTACAAGAAAATGGAGTTGGAGTTTGTGGGAAAAATCCCACAGCAGATTTGTATGAAAGTTGTTGAAAAATTATTTCAGCTCAGTTTTGGTTGCTGTAATCAATCATTTCTAGTGTGCGTAATGAACAAATGCAGATGTCTAGACTTTCTTATTGTTGAACAGTTTTTTCAAACGCTACCAGTGACGGCCCTTCAGTGGAACTATGGTGTCAGATTGGGTTGTGTAGTGGTTTAAGTATCCCGGTTTCGATATTAGGTGGAACCGTCGTGACTGCAATATGAGGTCTTCAATGGCAAGATTATTTCGTGCATTGATAGTCGAATTAAAACTCGAAGCTGCATCGCTGATGCTACATAGCTGATCCTAATAGTGCTACACCTTCGCTTTGCCATAGCCATTCCCCGGGAAAGGAGACACGGTATCCATGAAGTGTTTCACTTGGGCCAGCAGGCTGGCCATTCCGCTACATTGCTGATTGCGCGTGATGGTTTCATGTAACTTGTGCCACAGCCGTTCTATGTGATTGACCCAAGGGCTGTAAACTGGCTGGAATATCAGGCAGAACTTGGGATTCTTATTCAACCATCGCTCGGTTTGTTTGCTTTCGTGAATGATGTCGTTATCGAGGAGCAGCGTGATGGTTTTGGCTCGTCGATAGTGGCGACGCAGCTTTTCCAGCATGGCGATAAACAGGGATGAGTTTTTCTTTATCCCACTGACGTAAAGCACTCTTCCGTTGCCTGCATGGAGAACGCCTGCCAAGTAATGTTTCGCGTTCTGTCCCGGTGTGACAACCCGCTTTTGCTGCGCTCTGAACATCCAGTCGGCCCCTAATTTTGGATTGAGGTCTATATCGACTTCATCCTCATAAAACACCGGATTATCGGCATCACAGCAGGCCAGTGCCGCGTCGATATTCGCCATTTTCTCCTGATAGGCCGGGTCTTTTATCCGCAAGGTCGGCACGGGCCTTCGCCAGACAATGCCCATACGTGGTAACCATCGGCGGAGCGTGGAGGCTGCCATATTGAGGCCTGTTAACCGATTGATTTTGATAGCCAATAGTTCGGTACACCAGCGGCTGCGCTGATAACCAAAATCTTGCGGAGAAAACTGCATGAGCAGCACCAGTCAGGTGACAATCTTGGCGACAGGTAGGACCGGGGCACGGCCAGCCGGTAAGGCTTCTAACGCAGCCACACCTTCATCTTGATACCACCGAAGCCAACGGCCGATGGTCGAGCGAGCAGCGTCGGTAAGGTGATGAACCTCAGTGACCGTGCGTCCTTCATGCAGCAGCAAGATAGCCATCAAGCGACGAGCATGCTCTTTATCACGCGTGACATGGATGATTTTGTGAATGCGGCGCAGTTGTGGTCGTGGCAGGGGTGGTAGGATAGGCATCAAATCAGTCCTTTGGGTGCGGCTTGTTTTGTTTGGCGACTAATGAGATCGCACAAACTGGACTGAGTTCCATACCTCCGGTGATCTACTATTCGGAACAGCTATTTAGCTGCTGTCAGTGAGTTCCGGGTTGAGGTCGTTTTTCTATTGAGAGGGCGGGTACAGCAGAGGCTGTAATTTGCCGGTGATCTCAACCAGTGTTGGCGGTTGGGGCGAAATAAGCCCCTGGATCATAATGCCATCGATCAGGGCGGCCACACGCTCTGCCGTCGATTTTTCAACGTATTGGCCGATAGCATTGCTCAGAACCTGTTTCCAGCGATCACTGAGCGGTCTCAAGTCGGGGCGCCTCATCGCCAAGGTATAGAGCTCATACGCTAGGGTGGCCTGGTTTCGTTGTTGTGTCAGGCGCAGATAAATCAGTTCGGCAAGTTGCGGTGCTAATGGTGCTTCAATCGATACCTGGCTTTGCCACTCTTGAAACTGTATCTGTGCCTGCTCGGTAAGACGCTCTATAGAGGCGATCAACAGTGCATCCAGATCTTTGAAATAGTAGGTGGTTGAACCGAGTGGCACGCCCGCTTTAACCCCTACCGCCCGATGGCTCAAGCTGTGCACTCCGCCAGCAAGCATTAGCGACAGTGCCGCATCAATTATCCGGCTCGGCCTCTCCGGGTCGGCTGGGCCACGACGGGGACGAGATTCATTCATGTTTCGATAGTCTCCTGGCGGTTTATCAAGATGACGCCGAACACTATCAGCGCAATCCCCGAGATACTGGCCAGGGTGAGAGCTTCCGCAAAGAAGAACCAACCTGCAACCACTACCAGCAATGTACCCAGACCAGTCCAGACAGCGTAGGCCAGACTAGCCGGAATACTTTTTAGCACATAAGAGAATAGGAAGAGCACTAGAAAGTAACCGCTGAAGGCAAGCAGAGTTGGCACCAGATTCTGCAGCCCATCTGATTGTTTCAGCATCATGGTGGAAAAAGATTCGATAAGCACCATGGTTAACAGCAGTAGCCACGCTTGTTGACTTTGTTTTGTTTTCATAATCCTGCACTCAGTAATGCAATCCCAGACAGAATGCAGGTAAATCCAATCAATTGTCCCGACTTCATCATAGTCTGCAGTACATATCGATCTATCCCCAGCAACAAGAGCGCAACCAGACCGCTCCAAGCTGCATGCGCGATTGCGACAGGCATGTGAAACATGGCCATCGACAATAACCAGGTTGAGCCGGAATAAAACATGACCGCCAAGAGAGATGGGAACAACCGACGAAAGTTATCGGCCCGCTTGATGGCAAGGGTGCCACAGGTACTGCAAAAAGCACCACAAATCACTACAAACACACCAATCATTAACATGACCTCTCGACAATATATGTACACCAGTACACACAATGTGAACAAGTGTACATATAGTGTGGGCTGGTGTACATATAGTTTGTACAACGTCAATCAGCTCTTAAGGGGGCACGGATAAATCGCTAGTTATAGCGCTTTGCCGCTTTGCCGTTCTGCTGCTCTGCTGCCGAGGCCAGCGGCAACAGAGGTTGGCTTGACTCACGCCTGGTTCGGATTAAGCCTACATACTTGGCGGTCGCCTTTTTTTATCCTTTCCTGTTTATAAAGACAGGTTTGCACCATGTTGCTTCAAAAATTACATCACCACATTGAGCATCCTCGGTTGGCATCTTCCCCGAAGATGGAGGTTCCTTTTTATCAGCCCATCATCGATCAACAGCAGCAGGTCACGGGTTATGAGGTGCTGGCAAGGCGGTGGGATCCTGTCACGCGATGCTATCAGGGGATTGAGTTCAATTGTCTCGGCGAGCGTGACGTGCTGAATATCGATATTGCGATGCTAAATGCTGTGCTGGGTGACTTGCCCGCGCTTGCCAAAAAAGGTGCCTGTACGCTTTCCATCAATCTCAACCCGGTCATGGCCTGTGCGACCTATCAGCAGTTGTTGCTGTGGGTCTTGCTGAAATCGCGCAAGATGGGTATCGAGATCTGGTTTGAAGTGCTTGAGCATGCGTCGCTGAATCAAGAACAACTAGAGCTGCTCAACGTACTTCGTTGTCATGGTGCCCACATTGCGTGCGATGATTTCGGTACTCGGGATTGCAATTTTCAACGGCTTATGGCGATGCCTTATGACATCGTCAAGCTGGATCGAACGTTGTTGTGCCAAGCCAGCAGCGATCATCATGCGCTGAAGATGCTGGCCGGCTTGGTGGCATACCTGCAACGTTTCGCCATGAAGGTGGTGTGTGAAGGTGTTGAAACCAAACGCCATATCGAAACGGCCAGTCAGCTTGGTTGTGATTATTTGCAGGGCTACGCCTATGCCATGCCCGCCCCCTTGTCTCGTTGGGTTTGATGGGGGTCTTAATCCCGTTATGTCACAGTTTGGTCGAGCAGCCCCTCTCATTGACCAACGGCCTTAACGTGTTGTTCAGCGTGTACCGTGTGCTATTCGAATTACGCGTTGTTCCTGGGGTTATCCCTTAAGTAAGTGCAAGATAAATCAGATATATATTATCTCGGTGCGGCATGGCGGTGCAGACCTGCGACTTGATCTGCAGGTTTTTCATATGGGTAAACGGCTTGTACCCAATCTGCAACTTTACCCGGCCAGGTTGGCCACTGCGGAACGAGCGATGAGTGCTATGGCTATCGACTGGATAGGAGGGGGCTACCAGAGTGGTTGTTCTTGCTGGCATAAGATGCAATTAGGGGAGATTAAAGAGAGTGGTGAGTGCAATGAGATGGTTTGGGGGGATGACACCCAGTGTAGTCAATCAAGGTATCCAAGGTGGCAAGTGTGGGTTTAAATGTGGGTTCAAAACTAAAAAGGCACTTCCATTAAAATGGAAATGCCTTTGCTTTCAATAGTTTATTTATTGCTACTTAGTTCATGCCGTAACGCTTGAGCTTCTTGCGCAGGGTGCCACGGTTGATACCCATCATCACGGCAGCGCGAGTCTGGTTACCACGGGTGTACTGCATGATCACGTCCAGCATCGGCGCTTCGACTTCGGAGAGAACCATATCGTACAGATCAATCACTTCCTGACCGTTCAACTGGGCCAGGTAGTTACGCAGGGCCTGTTGCACAGAGTCACGCAGGGGGCGCTGGGTCGGCTCGGCAGCGTGATTGTGAGTAGTTGTTACCAATGCATCAGAAGTCAGGGTTTGTTCGAACATATTCGGTCGGCTCTTTAGTTATCTTGTTAACCTAATCCATCGAAATACGCTTCGAGTGCCTCAAGTTGCGCGTCTGCGCAATCCAGGGCATTGAAGTGCTTACGGAATTCTCGGCCCGTCTCTTCTTCATCCAGATACCAGCCCACGTGTTTACGGGCTATGCGCGCTCCCAGATATGCACCATAAAACCGGTGCAGGTTGGTTACATGCTCGTTCATCAGGGTGCGAACCTCTTCCCTCTCGGGAGGCGGCAGCTTGGTGCCCGTCTCAAGAAAATGACGGATTTCCCGGAAAATCCAGGGTCGTCCTTGCGCAGCTCGGCCGATCATCACGGCGTCAACACCGGTATAGTCGAGGACATACCGTGCTTTCTCCGGGCTGTTGATGTCACCATTGGCGACAACAGGAATCGATACGGCCTGCTTAATCGCCCTGATCGTGTCGTACTCCGCTTCGCCCTTGTAGAGGCAGGCACGGGTACGACCATGCACGGCGAGGGCCGCGATACCGCAATCTTCGGCGATTCGGGCGATCTCCACGCCATTGCGGTTATCCGGATCCCATCCTGTGCGGATCTTCAAGGTGACAGGCACCTCCACTGCATCAACCACGGCCCGGCAAATTGCTTTGACCTGATCGGGGGCACGCAGCAGGGCAGAACCTGCCAACTTCTTATTCACTTTTTTTGCCGGACATCCCATGTTGATGTCGACGATCTGTGCGCCCTGCTCCACGTTGTAGCGGGCAGCAAACGCCATCATCTCGGGGTCGGCTCCGGCAATCTGGACCGAACGCAATCCGCCTTCTGCAGAGTGATCCATCCTCATCCGGGTTTTCTGGGTATCCCAGACATCCGGGTTGGCCAGCAGCATCTCGGAAACGGCCATGCCAGCCCCCAATCGCAAACAAAGTTCACGGAATGGTCGGTCAGTTACACCGGCCATGGGAGCCACAATCAAGGGAGTTTCAAGCGTGTGGGGACCTATCTGCATTCCACGGTTACCATCGGCTTAGGGCGGCGTATATTACGCATTTTTTAGGCAGGAGAAAAGGTTAGTATTTGAGCGTCAGCCATTTTTTTCTGAAAAAAACGTCGCGCCAAGGCTTGCAAATTCTGGAGTTATTGAAAAACGGCCAGATTGCCGGAGACTGATCGCTGTACCATTCGGGTCGGACGCCTGCATAATTGTCAGTCCACTTGCAGGCCCGCTTTGCGTTATGATGGCGGGCTTAAGTCGAGCAAATGCTCCAAACATTTATGCAACAAAAGCGGATTGGGGATCTATGACGTCAAGGTTCATTAAATCACTCTGGCCGTGTCTGCTGGGGGCCGTGCTGGGGTCGGCGCAGGCGCAAACCATCAGTTTCGGCGAAGCCTGGACCCGGGTCATCCAGCAGGATGAAGGGCTGGCTGCCGAGCAGGCCGGGGTCGATCGGGCCAAGCAGCTGCGCGAGGCGGCCAAGGACATGTATCTGCCCAAGGTGGATCTGGGGGCCAGCTATACCCATCTTGATCAGCCGATTGAACTTGATGCCCTCGATCTCAATCCGCTGGCCAAGCAGAAAGATCTGATCCTGGCGCTCGGCAGCCTGTTCGGGGTCGGGGCCAACGCATTTGTCACCCCTCTGACCAAACAGAATGTGGTGACCAGCTCGGTCAAGATGCTTTGGCCGCTTTTTGCCGGTGGCCGCATCGATGCGGCGCAGGATATCCGCCAGGCGCAGGTGAGCGAGGCTCAGCAGCTGCTGGTGTTCAAGCAGCAATCCACCTTCGAGAGCCTCTCCCAGACCTATTTCGGCGTGGTGCTGGCTGCTCAGGTGGTGCAGACCAAGCAGGAGATCGAAGAGGGGCTGGCCCACCATCTGGATCACGCCAAGAAGCTCGAAGCGCAGGGCCAGATCGCCAGGGTGGAGCGCCTCTCCGCCCAGTCGGCCTATGATCGGGCCCGCATCGATACCCAGAAGGCGCGCCGCAGCCTCGAGATCGCCGAGCTGGCCCTCGGCCGCATGCTGAAGTTGCCAAATGCCCAGCCGGGCAGCGGCCTGTTCGTCAACAAGGAGCTGCCGCGCCTTGAGGGGTTGGTGAGCCAGACCCTGGAGGTGCACCCCGGTCTCAAGCTGCTCAGCGCCAAGAAGGAGCAGGCCAAGGGGCTGATCCGGGTCGAGCAGGGCAAATATGCCCCCGAGGTGTTCCTGTTCGGCAACTACAACCTCTATGAAGATGATTCACTCGCCTCCAAGACAGCGCCGGACTGGCTGGTGGGGGTGGGTGTCAGCATGCCGCTGGTGAGCCGCGATGGCCGCTCCGAGACGGTACAGGCCGCCAAGAGTGCTGAGCTGCAGGTCAATCTGCTGCAAGCCAAGACCCGCCAGGATCTGGAGTTGCTGGTCGAGAAGACCTGGCGCGAAGCGGCGCAGGGGCTGGAGGAGTATCAATCCCTTTCTTCCACCCAGGCGTTGGCAGAGGAGAACGTGCTACTGCGGGACAAGGCCTTCGGTCAGGGACTTTCTACCTCCCTTGATGTGGTGGATGCCCAGAACCAGCTGGCGGGGGTGAAGACCCAACGTGCGGCGGCGGCTTATCAATATGTGGTGTCGCTGGCCCGCCTGCTGGCGCTATCCGGCCAGATGAACAGTTTCAATCAATATCAGCACGGTCAGGTGATCGAGGTGAACTCATGATCGCACTCCAGTCCGTTCCTTTTTCTATCTCTGTTTCGACCGCCAAGGGTCGCCCGTTTGTCGAGGTGAAGTGATGAGCCATCCCCCCATCAAAAAGAAGATGAGCCAGGGTAAACCGCTGTTGTTGCCGCTGGTGCTGGTGATCCTGGTGGTCTGGCTGGGCTGGCGCTTCTGGCTCGCTTATCAGCCGGAGCCGGTGCATCTGCAAGGGCAGATTGAAGCGCAGCAATATTCGGTCTCCTCCAAGGTTCCGGGTCGCATCGACGAAGTGTTGGTGAAAAAGGGTGATCAGCTGACCAAGGATCAACTGGTCTTTACCCTGGCGAGCCCCGAGATCGAAGCCAAGCTGAGCCAGGCCAAGGCCGGTGAAGCCGCAGCGGGTGCGCTGGCGCAAGAGGCAGAGAAAGGGGCCCGAGCCCAGCAGATCGCTGCCGCCAAGGATCAGTGGCAAAAAGCCAAGGCTGCCGCCCAGCTGCGTGGCAAGACCTATGAGCGGGTGGCCAGCCTGCACCGCGACGGCGTGATGCCGCTGCAAAAACGCGATGAGGCGTGGACTGCCTGGCAAGCCGCACGCTACAGCGAAGGGATGGCGTGGCAGCAATATCAGATGGCGTTGGAAGGGGCGCGGGAAGAGACCAAGATCGCCGCTCGCGAGAAGGCCAAGATGGCAGCGGGTTCGGTGGCCGAGGTTGAGGCCTATCTGGCCGATACCCGCATCACCAGCCCCCACAATGGTGAAGTGAGTCAGGTGCTGCTGCGCAGCGGCGAGCTGGCGCCACAAGGTTTCCCGGTGGTGACCCTGCTTGATATGAGTGATGCCTGGGCCCAGTTCCACGTTCGCGAAGATCTGCTGCCCCGTTTCCCGGTCGGTACCGAGTTTGATGCCCGCATCCCGGGCCTTGGCGATCAGACCGTGCGCTTCAAGGTGACCCATGTGGCCGTGATGGGTGATTTCGCCACCTGGCGCGCCACCGATACCCGTCAGGGTTTCGATATGAAGAGCTTCCAGGTGGAGGCTCGCCCGCTGCAACCGGTTGAGGGGCTGCGGGTTGGCATGAGTGTGCTGGTTGAACTCTGATGGGACGTGAATTTCGGCTGCTGTGGCAGGATCCCTTCAGTCGTGCCCTGATGAGCTGGGTGCCGCTGCTGCTGATGGGGATCCTCTGCTGGATCTTCTCGGCAGGGCTGGCCCGCGACCTCAAGGTAGGGCTGGTGGATCTCGACCACAGCGTGCTCTCGCGCCAGCTCGCTTTCTCGCTGGATGGCTCGGCCGGGCTCAAGGTGGCGCAACAGTTTGACTCCATCGATGCCGGTGCCCGAGCCCTGCGCGGTGGTGATATCTATGCGCTGGTGGTGATCCCCAACCATCTGGAGCGGGATGCCCGTCAGGGCACCCAGCCGCAGGTGACGGTGTTCAACAACGGCCAGTTCATCCTGATCGCCAAGCTGGTCAACTCGGCGCTGGCGCAGGTGGTAGGCACCCTTAACGGTCAGGTCGGCGTGCTGGAGGCGATGGCCGATGGCAAGGCGCTGCCCGGCGCGCTCGGGCAGTCGGTGCCCATCAGCAGTCAGGTGACTGCGCTCTATAACCTCAACTCCAGCTACGCCCAATTTCTGTTGAGTGCCATTCTGCCAGCCGTATGGCAGATCCTGGTGGTGCTGTTCGGCCTCAATGCGCTGGCCCGTACCGATCGGCTGGGGCTGGACTGGACTACTCGCGGTGTCTGGTTTGGTCTCTGGCGCACCCTGCTGCCCCACATGCTGATTGGCTGGGGGTGGGGAATTGTCTGGACACTGCTGCTGTTCAAGGGCTTCTCCTACCCCATGCACGGCAGCTGGCTGGTGCTGGTGGTGGGTCTGGGGCTCGCCTCGGCGGCCTGCGTCACCATGGGGGCCTTTTTCTACGGCATCATTCGGGATCCGGCGCGCGCCCTGTCGCTGGCGGGGGCTTACACTGCGCCCGGTTTCGCCTTTATGGGGGTCACCTTTCCGGTGAGCGCCATGGGGGATTTCGCCCGCTTCTGGCGCAGCCTGTTGCCGGTCTCTCACTATGTGGAGCTGCAAATTGGTCAGAGCAACTACGGTCTGCCTCTCGCATCGGCGTTGCCGCAACTTGGGGCGCTGCTGCTGTTTCTGCTTCCCTTGCTGCTGGTGGTACGTCGTTACAAGCAGCAGGCCGAGCTGGCCCGTCAATCAGCCGCAGTGGCGAGCGCCGAAAAGGAGCCTGAGTGATGCTGGGATTTGTCGATCTGTTGCGCCTAGAGCTGCGCACCCTGCTGGCGGATCGCGCCATCATGCTGACCCTGTTTGGCGGGGTGCTCTTCTACTCGTTTCTCTATCCCCAGCCCTATCTGCATCAGCTGCCGCGGGAAGAGGCGGTGGTGGTGGTCAACGAAGATGGCAGTCAGCTATCGCGCCAGCTGGAATTTATGGCCGATGCCACGCCACAGGTGAAGCTGGTAGCGCGGGCCAATTCGCTGGATGAAGCGCGGCAGCTGATGATGGCCGGGAAGGCGAGCGGGATCCTGCATATCCCCAACCACTTCTATCGGGATCTGATGCTGGGCAAGAGCGTCACCCTGAGCTATGCCGGTGATGCCTCCTACTTTCTGGTCTACGGTACCATTGCCGAGGGGCTGGCGCAGGCCGGCGGCACTCTCGCCGCGCAGGTGAAGGTGGCGCGGCTGTTGAGCCACGGCGAGGCACTGCCGCAAGCAGCCATGGGCTGGAACGCGGTGGCCCTCAACGTGGTACCGGTGTTCAACCCCACCATGGGCTATGTGAATTACGTGGTGCCGGCGGTGTTCGTGCTGATCCTGCACCAGGTGCTGCTGATGGGCACCGGCATCCTGGGGGCGACCCAGAATCAGCGCAGCTGTCGCGGCGAGCATGGTTACTGGCAAAGCGCGCCGGTGTTGCCGCTGCTGCTGGCCAGAACCCTGGTGGTGGGGGGGCTGTTCGTGCTGCCGGTGAGCTACTTCTTTGGCTTCTGTTTCGATCACTACAACATAGTGCGCACCGCCGAGCCGGCCGCACTCTGGTTGTTCACCCTGCCGTTCCTGCTGGCCACATGTTGGTTCGGGATTGTGCTGGGTGCCCTCTTTACCCGGCGTGATCTGCCTACTCAGGTGGTGCTGATCTCCTCCCTGCCGCTGGTCTTTCTGGCGGGCTTTATCTGGCCACTGGAGCTGATCCCGGCCCCCCTCAACTGGCTGGCTCAGTGGGTGCCCACTATCCCAGCCATTGAGGGTTTTCTGCGCCTTAACCAGATGGGGGCCGACTTCGCCCAGGTTTCCCGTTACTGGTGGCAGCTGTGGGGACTGGCGCTGCTCTACGGCGTGCTGGCGTGCCTGTTGCTGCGCTGGCGGCAGCAGTCGTTGCCGGTTGCTCGCCCGTCAGTCGTGCAGGGTGAAACGACCGCCGGTTAAACGGGATAGGGCAAGCGCCCGAGAGATAGCGTGTGCGGTAAAGTGAAAACGGTCAGCCCTTGGGCTGACCGTTTTGTTATGTGGTGGGGTTAAGCGGTTTTACTGCTGCTTTAGCCACGCTGGAGCGTGGGATCCCCGATGGCGTAGATCTGCCCCACAGCAGTCTCATCCGCCAGCAGACGCAGCCCTTGGGCGGCCACATCGGCGCGGCGTACCAGTCCGTGTACCTCCTTGCCCTGACTCAGCTCGGCACGGCCGGTGGCGTCGCCATCCTGAAGGCCCGCCGGGCGCAGAATGATCCATGCGAGGGCGCTGGTCTGCAGCCAGCTCTCCGCCAGACTCTTGAGACGCACTTCATGACCGAAGGCGGCGCGTGCCCGCTCTGGCAGATACTGCCAGCTGTCGCCACAGCCGAGGGAGGTGACCAGCAGCAGCCGTTTCAGGCCTGCCTGCTCCATGGCATCGATCACATGACGGTTGCCCTGATAGTCCACCGGCGCGGCCTGACGGAAGCTGCCCAGTGTAGATACGACCTGTGCATCTAACCCCGCCCGGGCACATGCCTGCTGCACCGCAGCCGGCTCCAGCGCATCCCCTTCGATCACCTCAACTCCCAGCGCACTCAGTTCGGTGGCCATCTCGGGGCTGCGTACCAGCGCAACGACCCGGTGACCCTTGTTCAGGGCGTGGTGAGTAAAGGCGCGGCCCAGCCCGCGGCTGGCTCCGAAAATCAGTGTGGTTGGCATAGATGAGCTCCCTTGGCAAAAGGGGCTAGCCTAGTGGCTTGTTCGTCTGCTGTAAATGAGAGTTGTTTCTATTTGTGAGTCAGCAAGGAGGAGAAGGTGCGAGCCGTCAGCGACTCGCACTCTTTGAGAAGCATCAGCCGTTGTAGTTGCCGATGCTGGGGCGACGGCTGGGGCCGCTCAGGTGGATATCCACCGGATTGAACGCCTTGATCGCCTCATAGCTGAAATCACCGATCGCCTGATGCAGGGTCTGGGGCGTGTGGTTGGTGATGATGATGACGCTCTTTGACAGGTTGCGACGGCGGCGCAGCAGGTGGCCGAGGAAGCTGGACTGGCTCTCCGCCATTTTGGCGCGGTTGGCTGATACCTCATCGATGATCAGCAGGTCCACCTCTTCCAGCGCGCGGCGGTACTGGTTGCGCTCGTCCTGATCGGGGATGACGTTGAAGAACAGTCGATCGACGATGGAGGCCCACTGCTGGAAGATCACCGATTTCTGGTGACGGGCGATCAGCTCATGCGCTACCGCTCCCGCCAGGGTCGACTTGCCGGTGCCGTAGTCGCCGTAGATCAGCATGCAGCCGCCACCGCTCTTCTCCCAGTGCTCGAAACCGCTGATAAAGTAACGGGCGGTTTCGATGGGGTATTGCAGCGCCGGATCTGTGGCATCCATCTTGTCAAATACCCAGTCGGGGTTGAGGTCGGCTTGGGCGATCAGCTTCTGGATCCGCTCCTGACGGGCCGCCTTCTGCAGCTCGCGCACCTCGGCGTTGGCCTTGGCGTCGTACTCCTTGCGCAGGGTCTCGTAGTCATACTGGCCGCCACCGGTCTCTTGTTGCAGGCGACGAATGCGCTCCAGCAGGCCACCCACATGGCGGCTCAATTCCGGGTCGTGAATGCGGTGATCCTGCTTGGCCTTGGCGATCTTCTGGCGCTTGGCTTCGATCTCTTCCAGCTCCTGGCGCAGGGGATCTTGCGGGTCAGTCATGGAATGCTCCTTCTGCTCGATCAGGGATGGGTAGACAAGGGGTTGATTCTGCCTGCAGGCGGGGGCCGCTATCAATCATTATCCGGCTCCTGCTGCGCTGCGGGTTCTTGCGTCTGCTGTTGGGCCAGTCGCTTGGCCTCTTCAATCATCTGTTGGGCCCGTTTGCTGGGGCCCGACTCTGCCGGGGCCGGCGTCACCTGCTGGTAGCCCTGCACCTCCATCGGTTTGCGACGGGTATAGCGGCGGGTCTTGAGGGCGCGAATGAACTTGAGCATCCATTGATGCTGGGAGTCGAACACCTCGGGGCGCCCCAGCCAGTAGGCGATAAACTCCCCCAGATCTTCTTCGCTATAGCTGGCATCGATCACCCCGCACAGACGGGCGAGGGCGGGCAGCTCCTCGTCCGGTCGCCATTGCAGATGCATCTGGAAGGGGCGCTCCGGCAGCGGGCTGCGCAATTTCTGGGTCAGCAGTGGCAATTGGAACGGGCACTGATGGTAGTGCTCACTCTCGGGCTGAGCCTCGACCTGCAGCAGGCCCGCCTCCATCAGTTCATCGAACAGCTCGGTGAGCTGACGGGCATTGACCTGAAACGAGAAGCCGCAGGGATCACCCGGATCGACCACTGCCAGTGCCCGACCCAGCTCGGGATAGTTGAGCCGGGCCGCCTGATTTTCCAGCACCAGTCGGCGCAGCTGCAGGGTATAGAGGCTGCGAGCCGGATGGGACAATCTGGGGTGGGCAAGGGCACTGTATTCGGCTGGGGTCATGGTCTTCTTCACGAGCTGGAGTGGGGGGCATTATCCCCTATGGTGCTCTCCTGCACAATTCGTCACACTGCAAGTGAGTGCCCTGCATGGTCGGGTGGTGAAAATTGAGCGTACCGCGGAGCGTTGAGCAGGGAGAGCGGGATTATGTCGATAATCCAGCAGCTTGCACTATTTTGGTATGCAGATTAGCCAATCCGGCTATTTGTGACGCAAGGCACGCGGCATTTCTGCTGATTTAGACTAGTCTTATTACTTAAATAAACAATTGACTCATAAGGTTTTTGTCAACATGCCAAAACCCGGACTGCGGATCCTGGTGGTGGAAGACGAAGCAGTTTTTCGCCATTCGTTAGTGAGTTACCTCGCGCGGGACGGGGCAACGGTGTTTCAGGCTGAGGATGGAATTGAAGGGTTGTCAGCTGCAGCGATTTATCATCCCGACGTGGTACTGTGCGATCTCAATATGCCCAATATGGATGGCCGCGAGGTAATCGCCTGTCTCTCTGCGCGCTATCCCCATATTCCGGTTATCGTCATTTCGGCCCAGAGCTCCATGGAGGCGGTCGCCAGTGCCTTGCGTGCCGGTGCTCGGGACTACCTGCTCAAGCCCCTCGAGAACTTCGCACTGGTCGATCGCAGTATCGACCAGTGCCTGAATGGGAGTTCCACGCGAGCTCAGCAGCTCGAATTGATGGCGCATATGGATTACTTCAGTGCGCATGATCGGGCTGCCAGCCGTTTGCTCGCCGGGCTGAAGCCACCGGGATTGCAGGAGTGGGGCCCCTGGCAGGTCACGTTCAAGGGGCTTGGGCACCTCTTCATTCCCGATACCTTCAAGGTGGAAGACAAGCTGCTGGTGCTGGTGATGGAGATGCCCATCATGGGGACGGATGCAGCATTTTGCGGGGCGCTAGTGCGCTCTCTGATGAACGTGCCCTATCGCCAGTTTCAGCAGAACGAGAGCCGTTTGCTGAGCCAACCGCACCGGTTGCTCGACTACCTAAACCATCAGTTGATGGAGTCCGGGTTGCGCCACGCTTTTGCCATGGCTGCTCTGCTGTTTGATCAGCACGATGGGCTGGTATTTGCCAATGCCGGGCTCACTTCCCCCCACTGGTTGATGCGCTCGGGTGGATTACCGCTTGGTCTGATGCGCAACAGCCACTACGCTCTGCACAAACGCAGCTGGCATGAACCATTCGATCTGCAGTTTCGCAGCGACAGCGGTAGTGCGCTCAATGTGCAGGTGCGTCATCACTGAGGCTGCTTGACTAGAGACCAAAACAGACAAGGCGCCCGATGGGCGCCCTGTCTGTTGTCTACAATCCTGACCGTTTAGACGGTGGCGGAGTGTAGTTTCTTCTCTTGAGCTTGCGGCTCTTTGGCCGGGCCTTCGGCACCGTGCATCCAGTAAACCAGACGATTAGCCATGGTCAGCAGCAACAGGGCGCTCAGCACCGCAGCCAGGGCGATGCCACCGAAGATGGCGATCGGGCCGGCTTCACCAACAATGGAGCCGATAAAGCCCGCAGCATAGTTGGCGATGGCGATAAAGCCCATCCAGGCACCCATCATGAGGGAAGCCAGACGCAGCGGAGCCAGCTTGGTCACCATGGAGAGGCCAATCGGGGAGAGGCAGAGCTCGCCCAGGGTGTGGAACAGGTAAGCACCAACCAGCCAGAACATGGAGGTCTTGACGGTGTTGTCACCACCCTGCTGCAGCACGGCACCCACCATGAACAGGAAGCCGATAGCCAAGAACAGCAGACCCATGGCGAATTTCACCGGAGAGTTCGGCTCTTTCTTGCCGAGCTTGATCCAGATGGCCGCAACGACCGGCGCCAGGGTGATAATGAAGAAGGGGTTCAGGGACTGGAACCAGGCGGTCGGCACTTCGAAGCTGCCGATCATGCGGTCGGTATACTCCTGGGTGTAGAGGTTCATCAGACCACCGGCCTGCTCGAAACCGGCCCAGAAGATGATAGTGAACAGACCCAGTACCAGAATAACCTTGATGCGATCCACTTCCTGCTTGGTCAGCGGTGCTTTCTGCTCGGTAGTACGCAGGGCGGCTGCGCGCTGTGCGGCAGTGACGCGACCGATGTCACCCAGGAAACGCTGGGCCATGGTGGCCTGGATCACCAGAGAGAGCAGCATACCGATACCGGCGCCGACGAAGGCAGCTTGCCAGCCGTAGGCGGTGGCAGCAGCACCACAGATCACGCCTGCCAGCAGGGAACCAAGGTTGATACCCATGTAGAAGATGGTGAAAGCACCATCACGGCGGTGATCGCCCTCTTCATAGAGGTCACCCACCATGGTGGAGATGTTCGGTTTGAACAGGCCGTTACCCACGATCAGCAACGCGAGGCCCGCGTAGAACATGGTGTTGACCATATCCGGGAACATGGCGTGGGGCAGTGCCAGAGTGAACTGACCTGCGGCCATCAGCACGGCACCGATCAGGATGGCGCGACGTTGACCCAGGAAGGTGTCAGCCAGCCAGCCGCCGATCAGCGGAGTGATATAAACTAGGCCGGTATAGATACCGTAGAGTTTGAGGGCATCTGCCTGACTCCAGCCCAGACCGCCGTTGGCAGTCAGGTCGGTCAGATAGAGCACCAGCACGGCACGCATGCCGTAATAGGAGAATCTCTCCCACAGTTCGGTACTAAAGAGCAAAAAAAGCCCTTTAGGGTGACCTAAAAAGGTCCCTTTTGACGGGTTATTCATTGGAACTTCCACCTGTGTCTTATATTTTTTTGAGTTTTTTATGCAAGGGCGAGAAACACGCCTCAATCCTTATAGAGCATGTGTGAATAAATTACAACATTATGATTTGCTGAGAGTTTATTTACTCTTGATTGATTTTTTGTTGCAAAAATGAAAAAGGAGCATCATTTGATGCCCCTTGAATACGTCTATAAAAAACAGATTTATCAGCGATTACAACTGCTTGACGAACTGCTTCAGCCAGCCGATGAATTCACCATTCAGCTCGTGATGGCGCACACCATATTCCACATTGGCTTTCATATAGCCGAGCTTGCTGCCGCAGTCGTGGCTCTTGCCCTTCATGAAGTAGGCGTTGACCTGCTCCTGCTCCATCAGCATGGCGATGGCGTCAGTCAGCTGGATCTCGTCACCGGCACCGGCCGGGGTTTTCTCCAGCAGCGGCCAGATATTGGAGGAGAGGACGTAACGACCCACCACCGCCAGATTGGAGGGGGCTTCGTCACGGGGCGGCTTCTCGACAATGGCCTGCATAGGCAGGGACATCCCCTCGCTCAGGGCCTCGCCCTTGATATCGGCGATGCCGTACTTGTCCACTTCGCTTTCGGGAACCGCTTCCACCATGATCTGGCTGATCTGGTTCTCTTCGAACATGTGTACCATCTCGGCCAAGTTGTCTTTTTTCGGGTCGCTGGCCACTTCATCAATCAGCACATCAGGCAGCAGCACGGCGAAGGGGTTGTCACCGATCAGCGGGCGGGCACAGAGGACAGCGTGGCCCAGCCCTTTGGCCTCCCCTTGGCGGACGTGCATAATAGTGACGTCTTTCGGGCAGATCTGTTGCACCTCTTCCAGCAGCTGACGCTTGACTCGCTTCTCGAGGGTCGCTTCCAGTTCGAAACTCTTGTCGAAGTGGTTTTCGATGGAGTTCTTGCTCGAGTGGGTGACCAGCACGATCTCTTTGATACCGGCGGCGATGGCTTCGCGCACTACGTACTGGATCAGCGGTTTGTCGACCACCGGCAGCATCTCTTTCGGGATGGCCTTGGTGGCTGGCAGCATACGGGTACCCAGACCGGCTACCGGGAGCACGGCCTTGCGAACTGTCAGAGGAGTCTTTTTCATGGAAAACTATCCAGCGGGATTAAAGTGCGGCCATGATACTCCAAGAAAAATGGGGCAGCCACAGGCTACCCCATTCGTATATGCAGAGCTCGGACGTTATTTGACGATGATCATGTCACGGTTGGCTTCCAGCGTGGCAGGGCCAATTCCATTGACATCTGCCAGCTGATCGACCGAGGTGAACTTTCCCTGTTTTTCCCGATAGTCGACGATGGCTTGTGCCTTCTTGTCACCAATCCCTTTCAGGCTGGTGAGTTCGGCAAGGGTGGCGGTATTGATATTTACCTTCCCGCTCTCAACAGCTGCGGGCGCCGCAGTTGTCTGTTTGGGAACGGTTTTATCGGCCGCCAGCACGGGTTGGTTCAACAGGGGCAAGCAGGCCAGCAACATCACTGCAGAGAGCTTCTTCATCAGCATTTCCATTCCTCCATGATGTGGATATTGCCGAGTGGCACATTGATGAATAGCGTATCGAGTGGGTCTTTTTCACTGCAATTATTGACAGGCTTGTTCCTCCTCCCAATGACTGAAAATTTGCTATAAGCAGTCAGCCTGCGCCGTTATCTATTACCAACCATATGATATTGCATGTCTTTTAAACTCTGTTTCGATCGGGCGTCACGCTGGTTTCCTAGTGTTCTGTCAGCTCCGAACTCCGATAGAATGGATAACATTATTCTGTTAAATACCAGATTGGTGGAGTTTTTCTCTGGTTGGCAAAAGAGTACCAATAAAAAAAGCTGCTCACCTTGGGTGAGCAGCCTTTGTGATCGCTTTTTTCAGACAGGCACTGATTAGGCTTGTTCGTCAGCCTGGGCAGCCTGGATACCGGTCAGGGCGATGGTATAGACGATGTCGTCAACCAGGGCGCCACGGGAGAGGTCGTTGACCGGCTTGCGCATGCCTTGCAGCATCGGGCCGATGGAGACCAGGTCAGCGGAGCGCTGCACCGCTTTGTAAGTGGTGTTACCTGTGTTCAGGTCAGGGAAGACGAACACGGTGGCTTTACCGGCAACCGGTGAGTTCGGTGCCTTGGACTTGGCCACGTTCTCCATGATGGCCGCGTCGTACTGCAGGGGGCCGTCGATGATGAGGTCGGGGCGCTTGGCCTTGGCCAGCTCGGTCGCTTCACGCACTTTCTCTACATCGGCACCGGCGCCAGAGGTACCGGTGGAGTAGGAGATCATGGCTACGCGCGGCTCGATGCCGAACGCGGCAGCGGAGTCGGCGGACTGGATGGCGATCTCGGCCAGCTGCTCGGCAGTCGGATCCGGGTTGATCGCGCAGTCACCGTAGACCAGAACCTGGTCAGGCAGCAGCATGAAGAAGATGGAGGAGATCAGGGAAGAGCCCGGTGCGGTCTTGATGATCTGCATCGGCGGACGGATGGTGTTGGCAGTGGTGTGCACCGCGCCGGATACCAGGCCGTCAACTTCATTGCGCTCCAGCATCATGGTACCCAGTACCACGTTGTCTTCCAGCTGCTCGCGGGCAACCACTTCGGTCATGCCCTTGTTCTTGCGCAGCTCGACCAGACGCGGCACATAGCGCTCGCGCACAACGGCCGGATCGATGATCTCGACGCGATCGGTCAGAACTACACCCTGCTGCTCGGCAACACGACGGATCTCTTCCGGGTTACCCAGCAGTACCGGACGGGCAATGCCACGCTCGGCACAGATGGCGGCAGCCTTGATGGTGCGCGGCTCGTCGCCTTCCGGCAGCACGACACGCTTGTTGGCCTGACGGGCCAGCTCGGTCAGCTGATAACGGAACGCCGGCGGGCTCAGGCGACGGGAACGGGTAGAGCTGACGGTCAGCGACTCGATCCAGTGCTTGTCGATGTGGCCAGCGACGTAGTCCTGTACCAGCTCGATACGCTCGCGGTCATCTTCCGGAATATCGACGTTGAAGTTCTGCAGGCTGACGGCGGTCTGCCAGGTGTTGGTACCGGTCATCATGATCGGCAGGCCGGTGGCCATAGCCTGTTGGCACAGCGCCATGACCTGCGGCTCCGGATGATAGTTACCGGTCAGCAGCAGGGCGCCCAGCTTGACGCCGTTCATGGCTGAGAGGCAGGCAGAGACGATGACGTCGGAGCGGTCGCCGGAGGTCACCAGCAGGCTGCCCGGACGGAAGTGCTCGACCATGTTGTGGATGGAGCGGGCGCAGAAGGTCACGGTCTGCAGGCGACGGCTGTCCAGCTCACCCTTGTGCAGGATCTTGGCGGCCAGATGCTTGGCGAGATCCTTGGCGCGCGGGGCGATCAGCTGGGTGTTCCAGGGGATGCAACCCAGGATGCGCAGCGGGCTCTTGCCGAACACTTGCAGCACTTCCAGGTTGTGAGCCGCGTCAGAAGCGTGGTGATGGGCTTCGAACATCTCGGTCAGATCAGGGCGGGTTACGCCATGCTCGTCAACCGGCGCGCCAACCTTGTTGATCACGCAACCAACGATGCGGGGGTTGTTGACACCACCGAAGTTGGAGCAGGCCAGCTCGATGCGCTCTTTCAGCTTCTGGCTGGAGTCATGGCCCGGGTGGGTCACGAATACCATGTCAGCGTCCAGCGCCTTGGCAACGTCGTAGTTCAGCTTGTTGGCAAAGGGCTGCTTGTCGGTCGGCACCATACCTTCGACAACCAGCACTTCGGCACCACTGGATTTCACGTGCTCTTCGAAGCGGGCAACGATCTCTTCCAGCAGGATGTCGGTGTTGCTTGAGCTGATCATGTTCTCGGCGTAGGAGAGGGTGAACGGCTCGGGCGGGTTGATGTTGGCAGCAGCGCGGATAACTGCGGTTGAGCGCTCGGCACCGGTTTCACCCGGACGCGGCTGGGCAACCGGTTTGAAGAAGCTGACATTGACACCGTGACGCTCCATGGCGCGAACAACGCCCAGACTCACGGAAGTTACGCCGACACCAGTGCCGACCGGGATAAGCATAATAGTGCGTGCCACTTTATACCCCTTGTTCATTTTTTGGGATCAGGAAAAGGCCGCCCTGGTGGGCGGCCTCGAGTTACTGCGTCAATTAAGCGCCGACCAGTTCCAGCGCGTCGTGGGCGATAACCCACTCTTCGTTGGTCGGGATTACCAGAGCCTTGGTAGAACCAGCCTTGGTGATCTCGCCACCCTTGCCGAAACGAGCCTTCAGGTTGGCGTCGTGATCGACGTCAAAGCCCAGCAGACCCAGCTTGTTCAGGGTGATTTCACGGATCGGGGCGGAGTTTTCACCGATACCACCGGTGAAAACAACGGCGTCCAGACGACCGTCCATGGCGGCAGCGTAGGCGCCGATGTACTTGGCCAGGCGATAGCAGTAAACGTCCATAGCACGCTTGGCTTCTTCTTTGCTGTCGTAGTTGTCTTCAACAAAACGGCAGTCGGAGGTTACTTCGGTCAGACCCTGCAGGCCGGACTCTTTGGTCAGCATGGTGTTGATATCGGCCACGCTCATGCCCAGCTTGTCGTGCAGGAAGAAGATGATGGCCGGGTCCAGATCGCCGGAGCGGGTACCCATCACCAGACCTTCCAGCGGGGTCAGACCCATGGAGGTATCAACGGATTTGCCGTTCTTGATGGCGCAGACGGAACCGCCGTTGCCCAGGTGGCAGTTGATGATGTTCAGCTCTTCAACCGGCTTGTTCAGCTGCTTGGCAGCTTCCAGGCTGATGTAGTAGTGGCTGGTTCCGTGAGCGCCGTAGCGACGGATGCCGTTCTCTTTGTAGAGTTTGTACGGCAGGGCGTACAGGAAGGCTTCTTCTGGCATGGTCTGGTGGAACGCGGTATCGAATACGGCCACGTTCTTGTCAGCCAGCGCCGGGAATACGCGGCGAGCTTCACGGATACCGATCAGGTGAGCCGGGTTGTGCAGCGGTGCGTACGGAACAGCAGCTTCGATGCCGGCGATCACGTCTTCGCAGATGACCACGGAAGAGGTGAAACGCTCGCCACCGTGAACAACACGGTGACCGATGGCGATCAGGTTCTTGGACAGTTCCGGATTGAGCGGCAGGATCTTGTTGACGATGAAGTCCAGCGCTTCCTGGTGAGCGGCACCCGCGCCCAGATCGGCACTGCCTTTCTCGCCATTCAGTTTCCACTTGATGCGGGCGTCGTCGAGGTTGAAGCACTCGGCCAGGCCGGACAGCAGGTCATCACCGGTGGTTGCGTCAATGACGGCAAACTTCAGGGAAGAGCTGCCACAGTTAAGAACAAGAACCAGCTTACTCATGAATAAATCCTATCGCAGATTGGGTTGTGTAGGCGGATGCGTTGGACGCGGTGCGGCCAAAAACTTTCAACTTATCCTTATGAGGGTTGGCAATCTGTTGCTTGCCCCTTGTATAGTGATACAAGACCCGAAATCCAGACGTCCCTGACAGGTCAATAGCAAGAAGCTTTTGACGCAAAAATGGGCGTACAAAGGATAACCCGATTGTTGAAAAATAACAAAGTCATCCTCAACCTTTGTTACTTTGCATCAAATTTTGTCGAGGTTTTGCCGTTAGTACGTTCAAAAAGCGCTCGGAGGTAGTATGAGCATGAACATTTTTGGAACTAAGTTACAGCAAGGCCGCCATTATATGACGCTTTGGCCGCGCCGTCCCGAGCTCAATTCGATGTTTCCTGAAAATCGGGTGATCAAGGCAACCGAGTTCGCCCTCAAGGTGATCCCCGCGCTGGCGGTGCTGAGCGTGATGCTGCAGTTCCAGTTTGGCGAGCTGCACTACTGGCCCTCCGTTATCACCTCCGTGCTGTTTCTGCTCAGTTTGCCGCTGCAGGGTTACTACTGGCTCGGCCAGCGTGCCGACACCCGCTTGCCCCCGTCGCTGGCGAGCTGGTATCGGGAGATCAACGGCAAGATGAACGAGCAGGGGGGCCGCCGCCAGCTGGTTTCCCAGCCGCGCTATGAAGAGCTGGCCGATACCCTCAAGGCCGCCTTCCAGCAGCTCGATAAATCCTTTCTCTACGAATAACCCGTTTCAGATGCAAAAAGGCGCCAGTGGCGCCTTTTTTGTTGCGGTTGGTATGCGGATCAGGCCGCCAGCACCTTGCGGATCTCCTGGATGGAGAGCTTGTACTGACGTGGACACTGACGCCACACCTGCAGCATCCGCTGGTATTTGTCGCGCATGGCGATGTCGCTGGAGAGCTCGTCGCACGGGCACTTGAGCTCGGGGAAGCGCTTGTCCACCTCCAGCAGGAAGCAGACGTAGTCAGCCAGCTCACGCTCCTGGCTGCGGCTGTAGCCGTTGAACTCCAGCCGACTGGCGTTGATCTCGCCCTGATCGGCTGCATCCAGATTGCCCCATGAGATGGCCAGTGCGTGGTGCAGCTCCAGGGTGTCGATCACCTCTTGGCAGGTTGCCAGATCCAGATGGCCGAAGCTCTTCTCCAGCTCGAGGATCTGCAGGCAGTAGCCGCGCTCGATGATGGTGCTGGCGCGCTGGTAGACGTCCGCTTTCTCCGGATTGAGTTTCGCCAGAATTTCGTACTGGTTGCTCAGGATCAAACGTTCTGTGTTGCTCATGTTCATGGGATATCTCGCTGGAAGATGATTCTGGGGTCACGTTAACCCATATATAAAATGAATTTTTTGATCTGGGCGGGGGAGTTGGTGAGAAAAATCCGCTGGCAAGGGGCGGCTGACCAGACAAAAAAGGCCTGCATGGCAGGCCTTTCAATGACGCAGGGGAGGATTATCCCTTGAGGAAATCCAGTACCACCTGATGGTGATCGCTGGTTTTGAACTTGTCGAAGTGGTGGGCAATCTTGCCCTCTTCATCGAGCAGGAAGCTCTGACGGTGAATGCCGTCATACTCCTTGCCCATGAACTTCTTCGGGCCCCAGACGCCAAAGGCATCGGCGACGGCGTGGTCTTCATCGGCCAGCAGGGTGAAGTTGAGCTGGTCCCGCTCTTCGAACTTTTTCAGCCGTTTGGCCGGATCCGGGCTGATGCCAAGCACCACCACATTGAGGGCGGCCAACTCGGCGTTCACATCGCGCAGGCTGCAGGCCTGGGTAGTGCAGCCGGGGGTCATCGCCTTGGGGTAGAAATAGACCAGCACCTTCTTGCCGCGCAGGCCAGCGAGGCTGACCTGATTGCCATTCTGGTCGGGCAGGGAGAAATCGGGGGCGGGGCTGCCAGCTTGTAGTGGTTGCATGGTGTCTCCTCGGGTAAAACGCCCTCAGGCGTGTTTGCGATTGACGGTAAACTCGAACGATTCGGCACCCAGTTGACGACAGAATTCGGCGAAGGCGGTTTGCGAACCTTCCACTTCACCCTCTCTGGCCAGATTGAGCTGAAAACTGATCTTCAGCAGGTTGAACGGCTGCTGCTCCAGGGTCATGGATTGCATCGCCTGAATGTTCCAGCCATGTTCGCTGAAGAACTGGGTGCACTGGCTTACGATGCCGGGCTCGTCGCGGATCAACAGGTCGGCGCTGGCGCGGACGTCATACTGCAGGGACTGGTGGCGCTCGGTGCGTTTCATCATGGTGATGAGATCCCACTCCTGGCTACGCAGGGGCAGGCTGATTTCGAGTTGCATCATGCTGTTCCAGTCGCCCGAGAGCAGCATGATAAAGGTAAATTCATTGCCGAAGATGCCAAGGCGGCTGTCTACAATGTTGCAACCACAGCCACTGACGTGGCGGGTCACTTCATTGACGATGCCAGGCCTGTCCGTGCCGATGGCCGTTACGACCAGGTAGTGAGTCATAAATCTTCTCTCGTCCGTTATTTCGTTGCGAAAGCCGCGCTGGCAAGCCAACCCTCCGGCCCTGATGACCACTCCCTGAGGGACGCTGCCGACTTTCGTCCATTACTTTTTGTTCCGGATGGTATCACGGCTTGCCCCCTCTCTCCCTTGTTTTTCAAAGGGGTCAGCTTTACCATTACGCCCCTGAAAATCGGGAGAAAAGTCCATGTTACGCGGTAGTATTGTTGCGCTCGTTACCCCCATGCTGGCTTCAGGTGAAGTCGATTGGGCCAGTCTGGCCAAACTGGTCGACTATCATGTCAGCGCCGGGACCTGCGCCATTGTTGCGGTTGGGACCACAGGGGAATCGGTGACCCTGAGCGAGCAGGAGCATATCGCCGTCGTTGAAAAGACCGTTGAGTATGCCGCCGGACGCATTCCCGTCATCGCCGGTTGCGGCTCCAACAATACTGCCCATGCCATTGAATTGACCAAGCGACTGGCCAAAACCGGCGTGGTGGCGGGCCTCTCGGTGACTCCTTACTACAACAAGCCCACTCAGGAAGGTCTCTATCGCCACTATTGTGCGATCGCCGAGGCTAGTGGTCTGCCCCAAATTCTTTATAATGTGCCCGGTCGCACCTGTTGCGATCTCAAACCGGAGACCGTGGCCCGTCTGGCCAAGGTTCCCGGCATTATCGGTTTGAAAGAGGCAACCGGCGATTTGAGCCGCACCCCGCGGCTGCGCGAGCTGTGCGGGCCGGAGTTTGCTCTCTACAGTGGCGACGATGCCACTGGTTGTGATTTTATGCTGCAAGGTGGCGATGGCGTGATTTCGGTCACCACCAACATTGCAGCGGCCCAGATGGCCGACATGTGTCGTGCTGCGCTGGCCGGTGATGCCGGACAGGCGCATGACATCAACAATCTCTTGATGCCGTTGCACAAGACTCTGTTCTGCGAACCGAGCCCCACCCCGGTGAAATGGGCCTGTGCCCAACTGGGGTTGATTGCAACAGCCACCTTGCGCCTGCCGCTGGTTGACCTCACTCCCGAGGGCGAACAGCTGATGGCGCGAGCACTGACCACAGCGGAGTTGATGGCGAGTGTTTAAATCTAATGGAAAGGGAAATAGAGCCCGTCTGGTGCTGAGCGTTGCGACTGTGGCCGTCTTGGCCGGTTGCAGCACCCCCCAGGATCGCAAAATGGCCAACCGCGACTTCGGTTATGAAGATGCCCGCCTCGAGGGCCGCGCGTTCTTGATCCCCGCAGGATTGAGTGCCCCCACCTTCAACAGCCAGTACGATATTCCGCCGCTTCCTGAGAGCAGCCGTGAAGGTGCCCTCGGCGCCCAGGTCGATGTGCGCCCACCCGCTCAGCTGCTGACCGTGGTACCGGGCAGTCAGGTGGTGCAGAGCGCAACCGAACCGACCGTTGCTTTCTATGCCCTCAGCACCAGCCAGAGCGTGGAGCGCGATACCTGGTCGTTCCTGATGAACTTCCTGGCCAAATACAAGGTCACCACCGAGAAGCTGGATCAGCAGGATGGCGTATTGCAGACCGGCTGGTTTGACAACACGGTCGCTCTCGATGGCTGGGGTGAAGATGACGAAGACTTCAAAATCCGTCAGCGTTACCAGTTCACCGTGCGCAACGATGCCCAGCGCCACGCTGTCAATATGTCGGTCCGGGTACTGGATCACGAAGAGACCATCGACGGCGAGACCAGCAACAAGCTGACCCCTGCCGATGCCCAGCGCTATGCCGCGCGAGTGCTGAACCAGTTCTCTCTCTATTACGACAGCCAGCTGAAAGCCCGCGAGCAGCACAAGTCCAACGATGGCATGGGTCTGCAACTGGGTCTGGACAACAACGAACTGAGCGCCTGGATTGCCGAAGGCTCCTTTGATCAGGTGTGGCGTCGCCTCAACCAGGTACTGCCTGCTTACGGTTTCACCATCAAGGATACCCAGCAGTCACTGGGCTGGATCGACGTCGAGTACGAAGAGCCGGGTGCCGAGTTCTGGAAGGCGAAAGGGAGCGAGCCGTTCAAACTGGAGGAGGAGAAATACCGCTTCCAGCTTGGCGAAATGGCGGGAGGCAAGACCTCCATCACCCTGTTCGACAAGGACAAGAAGCCGGTATCGTCCGGGGTTATTTCCCAGATGTATATCAGCCTGTCCGAGGCGTTCGCCAAGGGGCTGGCCGATCAGGCAGCAGCAAAAGCAGAATAAATTCAGGGGCCTTGTGCCCCTGTTTTGTTATCAAAATCCCCCTGAAAACGCGGGGATTCCGAGCGGTTTTCGATGATGCGAGCCCCCTTGCCAGCCCGTTGCAAACAGAGCGCGCAGGTGAGGGACTCGCGATGTTTACCCCCCCACAAACAGGAAGTGTTATTAGCCATGAGTCTTGCAGATCAAGTATTGGCGGTGAATGACGATTTGCCGATCCGTACCGATAAACCTGTCCATTCCGGCAAAGTGCGCAGCGTCTACTGGTTGACCCCCGAAGACAGTGCCCGGCTCATAAAAGAGAAAGGCTATGATGTGCCGGCCGATGCGCCCCTCGCCCTCATGGTGATCAGCGATCGCATCTCGGCCTTCGATTGCATTTGGCAAGGTGAGGATGGCCTGAACGGCGTACCGGGCAAAGGGGCGGCGCTCAACGCCATCTCCAGCCACTGGTTCAAGCTGTTCAAGGAGAAGGGACTGGCCGACAGCCACATTCTGGATATTCCGCACCCTTTCGTCTGGATCGTGCAAAAAGCCCGTCCGGTGATGATCGAGGCGATTGCCCGCCAGTACATCACCGGCTCCATGTGGCGTGCCTACAAGGATGGCGAGCGCGAGTTCTGCGGCATCACCTTGCCGGAAGGGCTGAAAAAGGATCAGAAGCTGCCGGAGATCCTCATCACTCCGTCCACCAAGGGCGTGCTGAAAGGGCTGGATGGCGTGCCGGAAGCCGATGACGTCAACGTCTCCCGTGCCGATATCGAGCGCCATTATAAGGGCTTCAACTTCAGCAAGCCGGCCGACATCGACCGCTACGAAGTGCTGCTCAAAGAGGGCTTCAACGTCATCAGCGACGCGCTGGTCGGGCTGGATCAGATCTTCGTCGATACCAAGTTCGAGTTTGGTTATGTCCACGATGCGGCAGGCAACGAGAAGCTGATCTACATGGACGAAGTGGGCACCCCCGACAGCTCCCGTATCTGGGATGGCGCCGCCCTGCGCGACGGCCAGATCGTCGAGAAGTCTAAAGAGGGTTTCCGTCAGTGGCTGCTCAACCACTTCCCGGATCCGGACATCCTGCTCAACAAGAACCGCATGCCGGAACGTTTTGCCCTGGCCCGCGACAACAAGCTGCCGACCGAAGTGATGATGGATATCTCCAACACCTACGTCGGGATCGCCGAGAAGATTATCGGCCACAAGCTGGCGCGTTCTGCCAATCCCAAGCAGGAGATCATCGAGGTGCTGCGCGATCAGTACGGTCTGATCGACTAAGGGTTGCGCTCTTTTTTTGTCGCCAACAAACAAACGTTTGCTGATGGTGAAGGAGAGAGGCAGATAAACAGACGGGCCCCGCTATGGGGCCCATTTTTATTGCTGGTCTGGCGGCAAGCGAGCGGCGATTAGCCGTTGACCCTGAACACCTGGCCGGTCTGGATGCCCAGCACCGACTTCTTGTAGGCCTGCGCTACCTTGGCGGCGGGTACCGGTACGAAGCCCGGGAAGAAGTCAGCGTATTTGTCCATCGACTCCGCCAGCACGGTGGGGCTCACCACATTGATGCGCAGGCCGCGGGGTAACTCGCAGGCGGCCGCTTTCACAAAGTGATCGATAGCGCCGTTGACTGTGCTGGCGCTCACGCCCCAGTTGATCGGCTCCTCGCTCAGAATACCGCTGATCAAAGTGATGGAGCCCTTGTCAGTCAGATAGGGAATGGCGGCGCGGGTCAGGTTGATCTGGCCCATCAGCTTGCTCTCCAGTCCCACCTGCCACTGTTCGTCGGTCATCTCGGTCAGGCCGTTGAAGGCCACGCTGCCGCTGGCGACAACCAGTGCATCAAACTGGCCCAGCTTGGCGAACAGCGCCTTGATGGAGGCGGGATCGCGCATGTCGACCGTGGCATCGCCACGACTGTGGCCGACCCGGATCACCTGATGATCTTTGGCAAGCAGTTCACTGACTGCGGAACCGACGGTGCCGGAGGCACCCACAATCACAATTTTCATCTGCATCACTCCTGGTTGGAATGTATCGATTCTAGCGCAACAGAAAATGTGAAAAAGCGCGTAAAATAAACCCATTGTTTCCATATTGGAGCTAATGATGGATATCGCCCATCTGGCCAGCTTTTATGAGGTGGTGCTGCGCGGCAGTTTCTCGGCTGCGGCCGATACGCTGGGGGTCAGCAAGGGGATGCTGAGCCGCCACGTCAGCGCGCTGGAGTCCTCCCTCAATGCGCAACTGTTGCAGCGCACCACCCGCCGCCTCAGTCTGACCGAGGCGGGCAAGACCCTCTACCAGCAGGTGGGGGAGATCTTCGCGCTGGTTCGGCAGGCGGAGCAGGATATTCAGGCGCTGACCGAAGAGGATAGCGGAAGACTGCGTTTTACCTGCCCGGTCAGTACCGGTGATCGCATGGTGAGTGAGCTGCTGACCAGTTTTGCCGCGCTCTGCCCGGGGGTGGAGGTGGAGCTCAATTTCACCAACCAGATGGTCGACATGAGCCAGGGGGAGAACGACATCGCCCTGCGCGCCATGAACGAGGTGCCGGACAATCTGGTCGCACTTCCTATTGGCCGACTTAAGGATGTAGTGGTGGCCAGCCCCGCACTTGTAGCGAGAGAGGGGCGTCCAGCCACTCCCTATGAGCTGAGCGGGCGCAGCTGCCTGTTGCAGGGGCACAATCCGGCCTGGGAGCAGTGGCACTTTATCCGTGAAGGGGAAGAGGCCCACATTCTGGTGCAGGGCAAGGTGCGGGCCAACCATTACAGCACAGTGTTGCAACTGGCGCGTGCCGGTATGGGCTATGCCAAGTGCCCGCTGATGCTGGTGGAATCGCTGCTGACGGCAGGGGAGCTGGTGACCGTGCTAGATGAGTGGCAGAGCGGGCTGCATCAGCTTCATGTGCTGCATGCCCAGCAGCGGCGGGTGCCACGCAAGATCCGGCTGTTCAAGCAGGTGCTTGCCCAGTGGTTTGCCGAGCGACCCCACTACCTGCTCTGAGCGGCGTTATTTTTCTGTCATCTTCGGCTGCTACCCTGCGCCCATCATCGGCATCAGGAAGATCAGCGGGAATGAAGAGTAATAGAGGGTTGACCGGTTTTGTGCTGCTCTGTGCAGTGTTGGGGGCTGGCAGTGTGCAGGCCATGGTGGACGTGAAGGTTCCGGAGAATTTCCGCATTCTCGCGGTGAGCAACGGCACCTTGCTGGATGAGCAGCATGCCACCCTGGCGGATGGTGAGCAGCAACTGCTGGTGCGCTTCGAGGGGGTGATCCCCAGCCGCAGCAGCAGCGAGAATGATCGGCAGGTACGCTCCGAGCCGCAGGTGGTGCGCTATCAGGGCAGCAATCAGCATTTGCAGCTGACGGCCAGCGTACCGGGAGACGAGCGGGGGATGCAGGCCTATGCCAAGGCTCCTGTGGTAGCGCTGCAGGAGAATGGCCGCGCGCTTGCCATCCAGCAGGACGCACTGGTGACCAGCGGCATGCTGCTTGGGGTGGATTGGAACGGCAAACTGGCTGAATACAACCGCAGCGGCGGCAAGGCGGCGCTGGCGGCTGGCGCCGTTGCTACGCAGCCAACGGCCACGGCCGCTGGTGGGGCTCAACCCGTTGTGGCAGCCAGCGAGCTGGAAGGGCAGTTGCAGCAGCTGTTCCTCCAGGCAGACCCAGCCCTGCGCAAGCGCTTTATCGGTTGGGCCGTGCCACAGCTTTAAGTTTTCTGCCCGTTGCAGTAACGTGGACACTCCTTTTTTCAGGCGCTCTGTTCATCGTACTCAACGAGGTTTTCATGTTTGAATTGCATTCACGCCTGCAGGCAGATACCCGGTGGCTCGGGGATCTGCCCTTCTGCCGTGTCTTGCTGGCAAAAGACAGCCAGTATCCCTGGCTCATCCTGGTACCGCGAGTAGCCAACCTGCGGGAAATTCACCATCTGGCGCCGGAGCAGCAGCAACAGCTGATGCAGGAGTCCTGCGCCGTCGCCGCCCTGATGGAGCAGGCCCTCAGCCCGGACAAGATCAACATAGGGGCGCTGGGCAATCTGGTGCCACAGCTGCACATTCACCATGTCGCACGTTTCGCCACCGATGCTGCCTGGCCAGGCCCCATCTGGGGGGCTCATCCGATCGTGCCTTATGAGCCACAGGTGCTGGCGCAGCAGGCCGACAGATGGCGTGCCCGGCTCGCCAAGCTGAGCGGTTTTACCCCTGCGGCTGCTGATAACGGCGTCAACTGAGAGGCGTGTCGCTATTTCAGTCTTCGGGCCGCGCCATCTGTTAGAGTTATGGTATAGATAAGCCCATTCTCGATGTTCAGGAAGGTCCCATGATAGTGACAAGAGCCGATGATGACGTCGTGTTGACGACTGAGGATGTACTGCTCAGCCTGTGCAACTCGGTGACCGATGTGTTGAGTGCCGCGACCATGAGTCAGGTGCGGTTTTCCGGCATGGTGCAGCGGATCAGCAAGACCTGCCTCAAGCCGGATATCGGCTGCTTCGTGCTGTTCGATGGCGGTTTTTCCGGTCTGGTGGTGATCAACTTCTCCGCCGCTGCCGCCATGGAGTTGTACGAGAGCTACATGCTGAGCATGGGGCTCTCCAAGGAGGATCTCGCCATCTCCCATACCTCTGACGAGGTGAGCAACGTGATGGGCGAACTGATGAACCAGATCGTCGGTAGCTTTACCGTCAAGGTGGGCCGGGATTTGCAGACTCACATTACCCAGAACCAGCCGAAGATGCTGGCCCTCAACAAGCAGGTGATGCTGAGCGTCGATACCAATCTTGACAGTCCGGAGTCCCGCCGCGTCACTTTCTTCACCGCCCGTAACAACATCTTTTATCTGGAGCTGGCGATGGACAAGACCGAGTTCATCCGCATTCACAATGAGGGGATGGAGCACGAGGAGCTGGATCCTGACGCCCTGATCGCCCAAGCCAAGCAGGATGCCGCCAAGCCGGCCCCGGCAGCCGCTGCGCCAGCCAGTAATGATCACGATGATCTGCTCGACTCTTTGGGTATTTGAGGCAAATGCCGGATAGCAACAAGGCCACCTTCGGGTGGCCTTGTTGTATCGGTGCGCACAACCGTTATTAGAAGTTGTAGAGCAGGCCGGTGTTGAACATCACCGATTCAGAATCGTAGAAGTTGATGTCGGAATCGGACTTGGCGTAGCCAGCGGTAAAGGTTGCCGAGAGCGGTGCAATACCGAACAGGCGGTGCCAGAAGAAGGTACCGGTCAGGGCAAACTCGTCGGAGTCGGCTTTTTTGTTACCAAAGTCAGGGATTGGGTTGGCTTCATCATATTTGGTCTGACCCAGATAGAGGTTGCTGACGAAGGACCACTGGGATGCCCGCTTGCCGTAGGTCAACTGGAGGCCGTTGCTCTTGTAGCTCTGGGCGCTGCCGTCCAGGTCAGCCTGACGGTGGATGAAAGCCGGCTCCAGCACCTGACCGGCTGCCAGCTGCCATTTGTAGGAGAGGTCGAGGGCGTGGATCTTGCCGTTGCGATCCAGCTTGGCCGCCGTGTCGGCACCATACTGGCTGCCACTGCGCTCTTCATCGACTTCGATGTTGCGGGTGGTCAGGCTGCCGAAGAAGTTGCTGCCCCAGATATTGTCCCAGGCGAAGCGCACCCCTTTTGACTTGATATCGGTCGACTGGCGATCGACGCTTACGGCGAAGGGATCGCTCCACTGCTCGGTTGGCATGGCATTGAAGACCACGGAGCCGGCCACTGTGCCCTTGTTGCTCATCTCCTGGCGGATACCGAGTTGCTGGGTGAAGTCGAAACGGATGGCATCCTGGATCAGGTTACCGAGGAAGACCTGGGTGCGGGTATCGGCAAAGGTGTAACGGATATCTGCGTTGAGCAGCGGGGCGACGGCGGAGCTGCTCTCTGCACTGCCCAGTCCGCTCAGTCGACGATTTTCGTCGTCACCGCTGTAAAAGTTGGATTCGTAATTGATGACGTTGACGCCGCCAAGCAGGAAACCGGACCAGCCCGATTCGTTGGGAATGGTTCCCAAATCCGCATATGCACTATTTGCGACCAGCAGGCCCAGACCAAGCAGGGTAGTGTTGCGCATCAGATAACTCCTAAATTAAACGCGTTTAAATTACCAGGTGGGCGATTATAGGGGGCCACCCTTAATGGCAACTGACAGAATTTCATCAAATATCCTAACTCACTCATTTCACTAGGCGAATCGTTAATTAATTGTGCGAGATAAGAAGAGTTCAATTCTCTGTGCTGGTATTCTGTTCGCGGATATGGGGGAGAAAATAACAAGATGAAGCAGATTAAATCCTGGGCACAATATTACGTCGATCTGATGACCAAGCTGGGACTGGTGCGCTTCAGCATGTTTCTGGCGGCTGGCATCATAGTGCTGGCTGTCGCCATCCAGATGGGGGTGACCCTGTTCCTGCGCGGCAATATTGATGTGATCGACTTCGTGCGCTCGGTCTTCTTTGGCCTGCTGGTGACCCCCTGGGCGGTCTATTTCCTCTCCATCGTGGTGGATCAGCTGGAGGATTCCCGTCAGCGATTGAGCCGGATGGTGCGCAAGCTGCAGGATATGCGCGAGCGGGATCTGGAGCTCAACAGTCAGTTGCAGGAGAACATCAGTCGCCTCAATGCCCAGATTGCCGAGACCAACCGGGCCGAGGCACTGCGTCTGCAGGCCATCGAGGATCTCGAGAACGAGGTGTTCCAGCGGGAGAAAGCCCAGCTTCATCTGGGGGAGCGTACCGCTCTGCTGCGCTCTTTTATCGACTGTTCCCCGGATCTGGTCTACTACCGCAATGAGGATGAGCAGTTCTCCGGTTGCAACCGCGCCATGGAGGAGCTGACCGGCAAGGCGGAGAGCGAGCTGATTGGCCTCACACCTTTCGATGTCTACAAGCAGGAGATTGCCAACAAGGTGGTGGAGACCGACAAGCAGGTCTTTGCCAGCAATGAGCCCCTCACCTATGAACAGTGGCTGGAGTATCCCGATGGCCGCAAGGCCTACTTCGAGCTGCGCAAAGTGCCCTTCTTCGATCGCTTCGGCAAGCGGCTGGGCCTGCTCGGCTTTGGCCGCGACATCACCGAGCGCAAGCAGTATCAGGACAAACTGGAGAAGGCGAGCCGCGACAAGACTACCTTTATCTCCACCATCAGCCACGAGCTGCGCACCCCGCTCAACGGCATCGTGGGCTTAAGCCGGATGCTGATGGATACCCCCCTCGATCCCAAGCAGCACCAGCAGCTCAAGACCATTCACCTGAGTGCGGTGACCCTTGGCAATATCTTCAACGACATCATCGATTTGGACAAACTCGATCGGCGTCGCCTCGAAATTGCGCCGACCCGCATCGATCTGCCTGCCTTCCTCGACGAGCTGGAGACCCTGTCGCGCATTCAGGCGGAGCAGAAGGGGCTATATCTGCATTTCGATCGCGATGGCGACATGCCGCAATTCGTGATAGCCGACGGTACCCGTCTGCGTCAGGTGCTGTGGAATCTGGTGGGCAATGCGGTCAAGTTTACCGACGAGGGGGGCGTCACCGTGCGCTGCCTCTCTCATCCTGCCGACGAGCCGGGCAAGCTGGCCCTGCACTTCGAGGTGGAGGATACCGGCATCGGCATCCCGCGCGCCCAGCAGGAGAAGATCTTCGCCATGTACTATCAGGTGCAGGGCAAGAAACACGCCACCGGCACCGGTATTGGCCTCGCGGTCTCCCGTCAGCTGGTGCAGGCGATGGGCGGCCAGCTCTATGTGGACAGTGAGCCGGGCGAAGGCTCCTGCTTCACCGCCGAGCTGGAGGTAGCTTGCGCCGAGCCAGTGCCGCAGGAGCAGGAGGAGGAGATGCCCTCCCTCGATATCCTGCTGGTGGAAGATGTGGAGCTCAACGTGACGGTGGCCTGCGCCCTGCTGGGCAAGCTGGGTCATCAGGTGCAGGTGGCACGGGATGGCACCCAGGCGCTGGCGATGGCCAATCCGGATGATTTCGACCTCATTCTGCTCGATATCCAGCTGCCGGACATGACCGGCTTCGATGTGGCGAAAACCCTGCTGGAGCGTTATGGCGACAGCCTGCCGCCCATGGTGGCACTAACGGCCAACTCTACCGGCGATCGCCAGTATTATCTGGAGCGCGGGATGCGGGATGTGATCAACAAACCGCTTGGCTCGAAGGCTGTGCGGGAGGTGATTGGCCATCTGTTTGCCGGTCTGGCCGAGGATGAAGCGGACGAGCAAGCTGATGCGGGCAATCAGGATGCCCTGCTGGATATTCCCTTCCTCACTGATTATGCCGATACGGTGGGCAAGCCGGTGCTGCTCTCCAGCGTCGAGCTGTTCGAGAAGATGATGCCGGACTACATGGCGGTGCTCGACTCCAACATGATCGCCCGGGATCAGGCGGGGGTGGTGGAGGAGGCGCATAAGATAAAAGGGGCGGCAGGCTCCATTGGCCTGCGTCGTTTGCAGCAGACGGCTCAGCTGATCCAGAGCCCGGATCATCCCGCCTGGTGGGAGAACGTGGAAGACTGGATTGAGACGTTGCGCCGGGAATATCCGGGCGATATCGCCCGGCTGCGGCGCTGGTTGCTGTCTTGAGGCTGGAGGTTGTCTTGAGTCTGATGGAAGTGGCTGGCAAGGAGCTGCAAGATGTATAGCCGTTTGATTACCCCTGCGCGCATCCACCCTTGGGGGGACGAGGATTTGCTGGAGGCGACCGAGCAGGATCGCGCCCGTATCGTGCAGGCGGCGCCAGTGCGCCGGTTGCAGCAGAAGACCCAGGTCTTTCCGCTCGATGTGAAGGCCTCGGTGCGCAGTCGCCTCACCCACTCGCTGGAGGTGCAGGAGACCGGTCGCCAGATCAGCCGCCGTATTCTGGCCGCCTTGCCAGCCGGGATGGTCTGCGAAGGGGCCTTTATCAATCTGGTGGAGATGTCCTGCCTGCTTCATGACGTGGGCAACCCGCCGTTTGGCCACTTTGGCGAGCAGGTGATGAGCCAGTGGCTCGGCGAGATGCTCGATCCCCTCTATCAGCAGGCGCTGGCGCAGCCCCCCTCGACCCAGTGGGCTGAGCTGCGTCAGGATCTGCAACTGTTTGATGGCAACGCCCAGAGCTTGCGGCTGGTGCACAGTCTGCACGAGCTCAATCTGACGCTCGGGCAACTGGCGGCGCTCTGCAAATACCCGCAGCAGCCTCAACCCGGGGTGAGCTATGGCCAACATCATGGCTGGAGCAGCAAACGGGGCATCTTCTTTAGCGAGCAGCCGCTCTACCGTGCCCTCGGCCAGAGTCTGGGATTGGCCCCAGGATGCCGTCATCCGCTGGTCTATATCATGGAGGCGGCCGATGATATCTCCTACTGCATCGCCGATCTGGAAGATGCGGTAGATCGGAGGATCCTGACTCTGGGTGAACTGCTGGCGGCACTGCGAGCTGCTGACCAGAGTGACTACATGGGCACCTTGCTGGATGACGCGCTTGCCAGTGGTCGGGGCTTTTTCCCCCATTTTCGCCAGCAACTTACCCGGGATCTGGTTGCGCTGGCGGCGCAGAGCTATGTCAGCGAACATCAGGCCATTTTGCAGGGCTCCTATCCGCAAGCACTGCTGCATGGTCAGGCGCCGGCGGCGCGGGTGCTCGATATCCTCAAGCAGGTGGCCCGCGAGCTGGTCTTTATGCGCCCCGAAGTGGAAGCGCTTGAGCTGGAGGGGTATGCGGCGCTGCGCGGGGTGCTGACCAGTTATGCCTGTCTATTGGCGCTGCCAGCGCCACAGTTTGCTCGCCTGCTGGCCGGGGAGGGGAGTCAGGCGCTGTTCTTTGCGCGCCGTCTCTATCACCGCCTCTCGGCCCGCCATCTCAAGGCCTATCGATTGGCGATCGCCACCCCGGATCAGCGTTTTGCCTGCCAGAACGAGCAGGAGTGGTATTACCGGGTGCGGTTGCTGCTCGATTATGTCAGCGGCATGACGGATACCTATGTACTGGAAGAGTACCGGCTACTCTCGGGGATCTGATGTGCTGGCATCGTTGCCAGACGGACAGCATAAAATGCCGTAAAAACGTTTAAAAAGGAGCCGCAAGAGGCTTGTTTTAAATTCGGATATTTTTTAGACTTCTGCAACCTGTTCAACTTTTACTCGGTAAGGAGATGAAAATGCAACATCTGATGCTCAATTTTGCATTCTCTCGCGGCACTGCGTGCGGCGTGAAATCTCGTGCTCTTTTACCGCGTGGCGTAAACAGGTAACCCCTGTCTTTTTATCACCCGCGGTTCGTCCCGCAGGGTGATATCCACTTTCTCCGGGAGAACCGCATGTTCAACTGGAGAATGTCATGTCTATCGAACTGATTTTACTGCGTGGTGTCGAGTCTTTGGTTCAAAAACGGATCGCCCGGGTTGAGCGTCGCCTCGCCGTGGTCAGTCTGTCACCTGCCCTGCTGAAAGATATTGGTCTGGAAGGGTTTGAGGGACAGATCGCCCATATCCGCGAAAGCGAGTATCAAACCGGCTTTCGGCTCGGGAATCGAATAACCTGATCCATAGGGGAGGGTAAACGCTCTCCCCGTGGTGATGTGGCAGGCGTAATGCCTGCCATTTTTGTGTTTGCAGGTTGATTTTTTATTCACTTTTCTGTGCCCCGGCACTATCCTCTCTGCCCCGTTTGTGACAGATGCGTATGTTTTCTCGCCTTGTTCCGCCAGGATCGGCAAGATTAGATATGGTGGCCTATCTGTTTTACTCATCAGGACAAGACTTCATGTCACTCTTTCGTCAGCTTTTTCTCCCCCTGTTGCTGCTGTTTTCCGGCCTGCCTGCTGTTGCTGTTCCCCAGTTGGAAAAGGCAGTGGCGGACCACCAGAGTGCGGCTGATGAAGAGTTGGTGGTCGGGGTGCCCCGTGGTGGTTATCCTCCGTTCCTCTATGAACTGCCCAATCAGCGCTATGCCGGTCCGCTCAAGGAGCTGGCCTCGCGTATTGCGGCAGAAATGGGGGTCTCCCTGCGCTATGTCTCCTACAACTCCTATGTGGATGCCCGTGGTGCGCTGAACAGACGCCAAGTTGATGCCTTGATCGGGGTCGAGCTCGATGCGCTCGAGCTGGAGGGGATGAATCATATTGGCTATCTGGGCTCCTACGCCCGCGCCATCTTGATGCGCCATCCGGATCAACGTTTGACCCTGGAACAGGCGCGCAAGCTTCGCTGGGTCTGTATTCGCGGTTTTGGCAGTTGCAATGAGCTAGCGCGACTGGGGATGCCTCATGTGACCGAGCTGGAGAGCCGTGACGAGGCGACCTATATGGTCAAACTGGGGGCGGCCGATGCTTATCTGGCTCTGGGGCCGATCATTGCCATGGAGATGGAGCGGTTGCCTGAGTCGATGGGGATTGTGATCCCGGACTGGATCCCCGGTAGTGCATTGACCATTGCAACCAGTACCCATGACCCGGCGCTGACGGATCGCATCTGGCAGGCCTACCAGCGGATCCCGGTGGCTGATGCCCGGTTGCGGCTGAATCAGGAAGACAGCCGTTTCAAGGCGGGTTTGTTGCTGGAACCAGACGAGGTAGCCTGGTTAAAGAAGAAGAGCAAGGTGGTCAGGTTTGCCGTTGCGCCGTCGTTTGCCGGTATCAGCGAGATTGATGACGAAGGGGTGTTGCACGGCTATGCGGCAGATTTGATGAAGTTGTTGAGTCTGCGCTCGGGGATCCGCTTTGAACTTGAGCCGACCAGCACCTGGCAAGAGTCTCTGGCTCTGCTGAAACAGCACAAGGTGGATCTGATCCCCCTGATGACACCGCTCAGGGATCGCGAGGCATTTGCCTCCTTCAGCTCCTCCTACCTTAAATTCGACAGCTATGTGGTATCCCGGCGCGGCGCACGCCCGTTGAAGTCGCTGGCGGAGCTGAAAGGGCGCCTGATTGGTGGCGTGACCGGTTCTTATGAGGCTTCTCTTATCAGCGCCCATGGTGGCAACGTCATTGAAGTGGGCAAGGATACCGAGCTGCTTACCCTGCTTGATACGGGGAAAGCCGAGTATGTGCTGTTGACCATGACCAATCTGGGGCAGCAGGCCATGAAGGGCTTCAACGAAAAGTATCAGGTGGTGCTGAGCTCCCCCGAGTTTTCCGTGCCCATCAGCATGGCCGTTGATATCAGGCAGCCCGAGCTGCTGCGGATCATGGACAAGCTGTTGCTGACCATCACGGATGAGGAGTGGCAACTGCTGGAGCGGCGCTGGCTCAATGTTTCGGTAAATGTCGAATCCGATTACAGCCAGTTCTACAAGTGGCTGGCGCTGGGCGGAGTGGCCTTGTTGACCTGCGGCCTGCTGGTGATGTTCTGGGCCCGCAGCCTGCGTCGCCAGATTGCGCAGCGGAAAATCGCAGAGAGCAAACTCAACGAACAGTTGCTGTTTGTACAGACCCTGCTCAACTCATTGCCGACCATGGTGGCATTGCGCGACAGCGAGCAGCGTATAACCCTCTGCAACCGGGCTTATCGCGATGCCTTTCTCGTTGATGTCAATGGCGAGGCGCTTGACGACCTGCAAAGCATCCCCGAGCCCCTGCGTGCGAGCGTGCTGGAAGAGGAGCGCAGGATATGGCAAAGCGGCCAGGAGCTGGAGGGGGCCGGCAATAGCTTGCGTGCCGATGGCACCCCTTTTCATGTTATCTATGCCAAGCGCCCTTACCGGGACCCCGATGGCAACATGCGGGGTGTGCTGACAGTGCTGACCGATGTCAGCCGTATCAAGGAAGCCGAGGAGCGTGCTCGTCAGGCTGAAACTCGCCTGACCCAGATCACCGACAGCATGCCCGGCGTAGTCTACCAGTATCTGTGGCTGGGGCCGGGCAAGGGACGCTTTCTTTATGCCTCTCAGGGGGCCAACGAGATCCTGGGGGTATCTCATCAGGATTTATTTAGCGCTGAATCGGGTGGTGAGGTATTTGGCTTTACCGAACAGGCCCTGCAGGAGTTTGTCAGCAAGGTGGCCAACCATGCCGAGACCCTGGCCCCCCTCGATCTGGAGGTCAAGGTGGAGCGCCCTGACGGGGATCGCTATCTGCAGGTACGCGGCAATTTTGTCCGTCAGGAGCAGCAGGCGCTGATCCTCAACGGGGTGATTCAGGACATCACGGCCCTCAAGCAGCAGGAGCATGAGCTGCGCGAGGCACGTGCTTATGCCGAGCAGGCGATGCAGGCGCGCAGCCGCTTTCTGGCCACCATGAGCCACGAGTTACGCACCCCCATCTCCGGCATGCACGGCATGCTCGAGTTGTTGCAAATGAGCGAGCTCAACGACGATCAACGTTACATGGTGCGTAATGTGGTCACCTCGACCAACAACCTGCTCTATCTGGTCAACGACATACTCGATTTCTCCAAGATCGAGGCGGGTCAGTTGCAACTGCATTGTCAGGTCAGCCGGTTGCAGACGGTGATCTGCGATGCGATCCGTGGCCACGCTACCCTGGCCCATAGCAAGGGGCTCAACGTGACGCTGGAGTGGGGCCAGCATGTACCTGATTGGGCCGATATCGACGGGGTACGGGTCGGTCAGGTGATCTCCAATCTGCTCAACAATGCGGTAAAGTTCACCGAACAGGGGGAGGTCTCCATCCGGGTCAGCTACCTGCGCGATCAGCTTGCTATCAGTATCCGCGATACCGGTATCGGGATTGCCGAGGAGAAACAGGCATTGTTGTTCACTCCGTTTGAGCAGGTGGAGTCCGACATCAATCGCCGCTTTGGTGGTACCGGGCTGGGGCTGGCAATCTGTGATCAGCTGGTGCGCAAAATGGGGGGCGAACTCACCCTGACCAGCAAGGCGGGAGAGGGATCCCGTTTCCGCTTTACCGTGCCGCTGACCAACCCTCAATGGGATGCGCCCCCGCTGGCTGGCACCGAATGGTGGTTTTTCAGCGCCGATGCCAGCCTCGAGGCGGCCATGCGGCGGTTGGGCGCCAAGCTAAGGCATCTGGATGCCAGCCAGCTCAACCGCTCACTGGAAGGGTTGCTGCTGGCTGATCAGCTGTGGTTGGAGCAGGCCCTCGGCGGTGAGTGGCAGGGATGGTTGCAGCATGTCTCATTGAGAGGGATCATAGCGTCACCGAACGAGGCCCTTCGCGGCCGGATCGGCGGTCAGTTGTGGTGGCGATTGGGGCTCTCTCCTCTCTACCCGGATCTGCTGCTGGAGAGTTGTCTCGAACTGCTGCAGGAACGGGTCGCCCCGGTTCTGCCTGCGCTGGCCGACAAGCTGGGAGGACGGGTGCTGGTGGCCGATGATCATCCGGTCAATCGCGCCCTGCTGGCACGACAACTGGCTATCCTCGGAATTGAATCCCAGGTAGTGGAAGATGGCGAGAAGGCGTTGCGGGCCTGGCAGGGGCAGCCATTCTCCCTGTTGCTGACCGATTGCCACATGCCGGTGATGGACGGCTATGCCCTGACCAAGGCGCTGCGGGCTGCGGGCGTGACGGCGCCCATTATTGGGGTGACGGCGGATACCTCGGAAGAGGCCCATGCCCGTATGGTGGAAGCGGGAATGAGTGACATGCTGTTCAAGCCCTACCCGCTGGATACCCTGCGCCAGCTGCTGGCACACTGGCTCGCTGAGTCGGTACCGGCGGGCGGTACAGCGGTGACGGCGGTCGATGATGTGCTGGCCGTTCAGGCTGAACGCTGGTTGACCCTGTTTGGCGATGAGCCGACGGCGCGGGCGATGGCGGCGGAATATCTCGACTCCAATCGTCAGGATGGGGCTCATATGATGGCTGCGCTGGCTTGCCATGATTTCAACGTACTGGTAGAAACTGCCCACCGGATCAAGGGGGCAGCCCGCATGGTCGGGCTGCAGGAGCTGGCCACACAGGCTGCCAGGCTGGAGTCGGCTGCCAGATTGAAGCAGCTTGAGGAACTGGATGAGCTGACCGGCAAGGTGCAGCTATTGATGACGGCGATCGCCCACGACATTGGATTATGGCTCGATGAAAAAAGCACAACATGAGTTGGTCATTATGGTCGTGGAAGACCATGGATTTCAGCGCAAGGCGCTGCTGCACCAGGTCCGCAGCCTGGGTTACCAGAATCTGCTGGAGGCGGCCGATGGTGCCGAGGCGCTGGTGCTGAGCCAGCAACACGCCGTCGATATCCTGTTTTGCGACCTGCGGATGCCGGGCATGGATGGCATGGCGCTGCTGCGCCGCCTGTCATTGGGCGGTTTTCGCGGGGGGATTATCCTCTCCAGCGCCCTTGAAGACGATGTGGTGGAGGCCGTGTTGCGGATGAGTGCCGCCTATGGCTTGCAGGTGCTCGGCCGCATAGAGAAACCCTCTACCCAGCAGCAGCTCAAGCTGCTGATCGATGCCTGGTCACCCCGGGAGGAGCCTGCCAGGGAGGAGGAGGATGGGCACAGGATCGGCCTGGATGAGTTGTGCCGTGCACTCGAGCAGGATCAGTTGCTGCCCTGGTATCAGCCCAAGGTGAGCTTTGCCTCCGGCGAGTGGGTCGGGATGGAGGCGCTGGCCCGCTGGCAGCACCCGGAGTACGGCCTGATCTCTCCGGGGCGTTTTATTCCACTGGCGGAGCGCAACGGACTGATCGATCAGTTGACTGAAGTGATCATCGGCAAATCCCTTAGTGATGGTCACTTGTGGGAAGAGACCGGACTCTCGCTCAATCTGTCGATGAACCTCTCCACTACCTCGCTGATCGAGGGCGATCTGTGCAACTCCCTGATCAATCAGTGTCAACGCTGGAGCATCAACCCCGAGCTTATCACCCTGGAGGTGACCGAGAGCGCCTTTGTACAGGATCTGGGCAAGTCGCTGGAGGTGCTGACCCGGCTGCGGATGCACGGCTTTGGCCTCGCCATTGATGACTTCGGTACCGGCTACTCCTCCATGCAGCAACTGGCGCTGCTGCCCTTTACCGAACTGAAGCTGGATCGCTCCTTTGTCGACCGCTGTTTTGAAGACCCATCCCGTCTGGCCATTATCGAGTCCAGTATCGAGCTGGCGCGCAAGTTGGGCCTCAAGTCGGTGGCTGAAGGGGTAGAGGATGAGCAGACCTGGCGGTTGCTGGCAAAGTTGGGCTGCGATGTTTGTCAGGGGTTCTTCTCTGCCAGACCGATGCCACGCAGCGAGTTGCAAGAGTGGCACCGGGCTTGGCAAGATAGATTGCCTACACTGATATCTATCTGATTCTGTTGGCTGGATCCCTCCGTTTGAACAAGGATGTTCATGAAAATCTCAAGCAAGTTGCTGCTCAGCTTCGGTTTTATCAACCTGCTGATCCTGCTCTCCTCCGCGCTGGTCTATTACCGGCTGACCCAGATCAATCAGGCCCAACACACCCTGTTGGAGCAGGCGCTGCCCGCTCTGCAGCGGGATGAGGCGAGCCAGAAGGCTCTGGTTGCCACCGTTTCTGCCCTGCGTGGCTATCTGATCCTCGGCAAGGATCCGGCTCAGGCTTCCCGCCTCAAGCAGGAGTGGGAGTCGGCCTGGCAGGCCATTGCCCATCAGGCCTTCAGCCCGGCGCTCGCCAAGTCTCTCGAGACCTTCAAAAGCCATCAGGAGAAGGTGTGGACCATCGCCCAGAGCGAAGAGAATCTGCCCGCTCATACCCTGATGTTGCAGGAGGCGGGTCCGCTGGCGGAGGCGGCGCTCGATCAGCTGCAATCCTTTGCCAATGAAGAAGTTGGCACTCCGCAGGATCAACTCGCGGGCGATCGCCGCATGCTGCTCAAGCAGGTGGGAGATGCCTACAACAGCCTCGCCAATTCCCTCTCTGCCCTGAGGGATTTTCTCATCTCAGGCGATCCCGAATACCGCAGCAAGTATCAGGATTACTACCAGTTTCACCAGCAGCGGGTGGCTGAGGTGAAGCAGCAAGCCGCGCTCTTTACCGATACCCAGCAGAGCCTCTGGCAGCTGTTTGAAGAGATGGCGACCCCCTTCTCCGAGCTGGTGGGGCAGGTGATCGAGAAGCGCCAGGCGCCGGATTGGGATCAGGCCAACTACCTGATGGCCACCGACATCGAGCCGATGCAGTCCAGCCTCAGCGAGCAGTTGGTCCAGCAGGTGAATAAAACCCGCGCCGAGGTGGATCAGATTTCGGCGCAGATGACCGGAGCCGGGAGGGCCATCAACCAGACACTACTGTTGGCTACCTGCAGCGCCATCGTGCTTGGCATGCTGGTCGCCTGGCTCTTTAGCCGTCGTCTGACCCGTGACATTGCCTGTTTGGTGACCCGGGCGGGGCAGGTTGCGGATGGCCGGCTGGCGGCCGAGCCCTTGCCAATCACAGGGCAGGATGAGTTGGGAGAATTGACTGGTTCCATCAACCGGATGTCTGCCCAGTTACATCATCTGGTCGGGGAGTTGCAGGGCGCAGTGGGGCAGGTCGAAGAGGCCTGTCTCGATGTGGGCAGCACTACCAGAGCCATAGTGGCGGATCTGACGGAGCAGGATCAGCGGGTCGATGCGGTGGCGGCGGCTATCGATCAGATGTCGGTGAGTGCCCGTGATGTGGCTGGCAACATTGCCGGTGTGGCGGATAGTGCCCAGCAGGTGCAGCAGCAGACCCGTCAGGGAGAGGCTGCGCTGGCGCGAATGAGCGATACCATGCAGCAGATTGCCGCCATGATTGGGCAGGCCAACGAGGCCATGGGGCTGCTGGAGCATCAGAGTGAACAGGTGGGGCAGATCACCGAGGTGATCGCCACCATTGCGGAGCAGACCAATCTGCTGGCACTCAATGCGGCGATAGAAGCGGCACGGGCAGGCGAGCAGGGGCGCGGTTTTGCGGTGGTTGCCGATGAGGTACGTCAGCTGGCGACCCGCACCCATCAATCAACCGCCGAGATCAGCCAGACTATTGCGGCCATCTCCCAGCAGACTCGCCAGACGGTGAGTACCGTCAGCAGCGGTACCCGGTTGGTGGAGCAGGGGCGGGATGCTGTTGGATTGGTGACCGATACCCTGAGTGCCATGAACCAGCTGGTTCAGTCGCTGTCGGGCCAGCTGGAGGCCATTTCGGTGGCAACCGAGCAGCAGTCGCGGGTGGCCGCCGAGGTATCCGGGACGGTCGACGACATTGCCGCGCTCAGTCGGCAATCCTGTCAGCGTAGCCAGCAGGGGGAGGAGATCGTAGCCAGACTGGCTGGCGATACCGGCAAGCTGAAGGCGGTCATCGCCCGCTTTGATCTTGATGCATGAGATGGCGGGAGCATCCCGCCATTGCTATTGCCATTCACCGGGCCGTCTGGCCCGTGGGTTTAGTCCAGACGCCTGAAGGTGTGGTTGTCGAAGCTGCTGGTGGTCTCCCGGTTGAGCAGGCTGACCAGCAAAATCGCCCGTTTCTCTCCATCCGGCTCCATATAGATGGCTTCGAAGCCGGCAAGCGGCCCCTCTTCAATCAGCACCTTGTCGCCCGAGCAGGGCAGGTTAGCGTAGCTGGCTCTCGCCTCATCGCTGTCATCGCGACTCATCAGCTGATAGACCAGCTTGCTGCTGATGGGGGTCCATTCACTGCCAAAGTGGATGATCCGGCTGATGCCGCGGGTCGATTTCAGGGTGACCGGTGTCACCTCTTCCAGATCGACAAAGATAAACAGGTAGTTGGGGAACATGGGTTCCCGTACCGGAACTCGCTTGCCCCGGCGCAGCTTCTCGATCTCCACCATGGGGTAATAGGATTCGATACCCTGGGCATCGAGGTGGGCGCGGGCGCGGGCCTCTTCTTTTGGCTTGCAGTAGGCCAGATACCATTTTTTCATGTTATGAGTATGTTCGTGTTGCCGTGCTCGCGGATATGATAGCGGCGCCAATAAAAAAGGCCACGCATTGCGTGGCCTTTTTTGCCGAGTGAGCAATTACCAACCTTTTACCAGGCCACCTTTGAACAGCTCGAGACCTTTCTTGTAAACATCATCGGTCTGGAAAGCTTGTACGAACTGTTTGACCTTCTCGTCATCCTTGTTGTTGTCGCGGGCGACGATCAGGTTGACGTACGGGGACTCTTTGTCTTCAACAAACAGGCCGTTTTCAGTCGGGGTCAAACCAATCTGACCGGCGAAGGTGTTGTTGATGATAGCGAGATCCACATCTTCCAGCGAACGGGGCAGCTGTGCAGCTTCCAGTTCCACAATCTTGAAGTTGCGCGGGTTGCTGGCGATATCCAGTACGGTGGCTTCCAGACCGGCACCATCTTTCAGGGTGATCAGACCCTGCTTGGCCAGCAGGATCAGGGAGCGACCCAGGTTGGTCGGATCGTTCGGTACCGCGATCTGGGCGCCATCTTGCAGCTCGCTCAGCGCCTTGACCTTCTTGGAGTAACCGGCGATCGGGTAGACGAAGGTGTTGCCAACCGGCACCAGCTTGAAGCCGCGATCACGCACCTGCGCATCCAGATAGGGTTTGTGCTGGAAGGCGTTGACGTCGATGCTGCCATCGTTCAGCGCCACGTTCGGGGTGACGTAGTCGGAGAAGTTGACGATCTGAACGTCCAGACCGTATTTCTCTTTGGCCACCTTGGCAGCCACTTCAACCAGTTCGGTCTCGGGGCCGGCAATAGCGCCCACTTTCAGAACCTTGCTCTCTTCTTTTTGACCGCAACCGGCCAGAACCAGACCAGCCAGCAGGGCAGCCGCAACGGATTTGATGCCAAATTTCATAAAACCTCCTGTCAGAAATCGACGATTAACGATGATCACATTTGTTGACCAGGCGCTCACCCGCGCTCTGGATAAGTTGAACCAGTACTACCAGGATAACTACGGTCACCAGCATGACGGTCGGGTCAAAGCGCTGATAACCATAACGAATACCCACATCCCCCAGACCACCGCCACCGATAGCTCCGGCCATGGCCGAGTAGTTCACCAGCGTGACGAGGGTAATGGTGACACTGTTGAGGATGCCGGGCAGAGCCTCGGGCAGCAGCACCTTGGTGATAATTTGCAACGGCTTGGCGCCCATCGCCTTGGCCGCTTCCAGCAGGCCGTCCGGCACCTCCATCAGGGCCCCTTCCACCAGACGGGCAATGAAAGGGATGCAACCGACGGTCAGCGGCACGATGGCGGCGATGGTGCCGATACTGGTGCCGACAATCAGCCGGGTCAGCGGAATGATGGCGACCAGCAGGATGATAAAGGGCACCGAGCGACCCACGTTGACCACCATGCCCAGAGTACGGTTGAGCAAGGGGTTGGCCAGGATCTGGCCCGCCTTGGTCACATGAAGGGCCACGCCGAGCGGCAGACCCAGCAGGCAGCCGAACAGAGCGGAGGCAAACACCATGATAAGGGTGTCGCCCAGGGCCGTGATGAGCAGATTAATCATGGCTTCGGACATAACCCATTACCTCCAGCTGAATGTGGTTGTCGATAAGGAACTGCTGGGTTGCCTCGCACTGGGCTTCATCCCCGAACAGCTCGGCCAGCAGGAAACCGAATTTGACGCCACCTGCGTATTCGATGTCTGCGCTCAGAATGCTGATATCGATATTGAAACGGCGGCTCGCCTCGGAGATCAGCGGTGTATCGACCGTGCTGCCGGTAAAGCCGAGCTTCACCAGCGGGTAGCTGCCCGGCACCCGCTCCGCACTCATCCGATCCTGATACTCCTGCGGTACCTCCAGATGGATGGTGGAGTGGATGAAATCCCGCGCCAGCTGGGTCTTGGCATTGCTGAAGAACCAGGCCACTTCGCCCTGTTCGATCAGACGGCCGTCGCTGATGATGGCCACTTCGTCACAGATCCCCTTCACCACATCCATCTCGTGGGTGATGAGCAGGATGGTGAGCCCCAGCTTGACGTTGATCTCCTTGAGCAGGGTCAGGATCGAGCGGGTGGTCTGCGGGTCGAGGGCCGAGGTGGCCTCGTCGCAGAGCAGTACCTTGGGGGCCGGAGCCAGTGCGCGGGCAATGGCGACGCGCTGTTTCTGACCGCCGGAAAGCTCGGACGGATAGGCTTGGGCACGGGCTTCCAGCCCGACCAGCGCCAGCAGCTCGGCAACCCGTTGCTGGATCTTCTCTTTGCTCCAGCCTGCCAACTCCAGCGGAAAGGCGATGTTGGCAAACACGGTGCGGGAGGCAAGCAGGTTGAAGTGCTGGAAAATCATCCCGATCTGGCGGCGAGCCTGGGTCAGATCCCGTTCGCTCAGGGCGACCAGATCCTGGCCATCAACGATGACTTGGCCCTCTGTCGGGCGCTCCAGCAGGTTGACACAACGAATGAGGGTACTCTTGCCGGCACCTGAGGCACCGATCACCCCGAAAATTTTGCCTTGGGGTACATGCAGACTCACATCACGCAGGGCGTGCACGGCGTCACTGCCTGTACCGTAGACTTTGTTGAGACCGATCAACTTAATCATGGATTCTTCCGTGCTAACAGCCTTAAAGCACAGGGCGCTACAGGCGGGGAAATTGGGCAGAGGTTCCACTGGGTTACTCTGTCATCATGGAGGATGATGCTAAGATGTCTGGATGGCCATGTCAACGCATGTTTTTACGTCTAGACGTCTAAAAAAGTGATAAGGATTTCTGTCAGGCGGATAACGATCAGGATGGTATTGTTGCTCTTCCAGATCCTGTTTCGTCCCTGCGGCACATTACCGAATTAAAGATGGTTTATGCCGGGTAAATGCTGGTTTTATTAGTGTGCCAGCTTGTTTCTGTTCACATCGGCTATCGAGCCTGATGCTCCTCCATCGTTACACAAATTGCTGCACAAATCGTTCCCTATTCGTGACCGGATCACCTGATCGCCATTTTGTCGGCGTCAACCTTGATGCAGCGCAAGGGGGGCACGGATAGGGATTGGGTCGGTGGCGCCGGTTTTTTATACTGATGATGTCGACAAGCATGGAGGGCAGTGCGATGAGATTCCAACAGATCAAAGAGTTGCTGCACTATCTTGAGCAGGTTCACCACCAGCTCGGACTCTGTTACGGGCGTTTGATCAGTCAGGTGGACAGCGAACGCAGCCGGATGTTGCTGGTCTATCTGCAAGGGCGTGAGGATGCGGCCAGTGCCCATCTGCACGAATATGCCGCTCAGCTGGGAGAGGCGGTCAGGGAGACTTGGCTGAACCAGAGTTTCAGCGAGGATATGCTGCCTGCCATTACCCGCTTCGAGCTGCCGGCATCAGTCCAGACCCAGGATATCGTCACTCAGGTATGCCGTTGGGAAGAGCAGCTGGTGAGCGAACTGAGTCATCTGGCCCGGGAGTGCCCGACACCGGGCACCACCGCATTGCTCGAGAATCTGGCCAGGCTGGAGCAGACCCGCCTGACCCGACTGGTGCACGGAGTGCACCGACTCGACGACATGTAGCGGGTGATAAGCGCCAAACTCGCAAGATGACCGCAAAACAAAAGGGCCCGGTAGCAGTGCCGGGCCCTTTCCATTGGTATCTGCTGACTTGCAGTGAGCGTCGGTCAGCCCTGCTGCTCGGCCGCGTAGAGGGCGGCCCCGATAATGCCCGCCTGATTGAGGCTGGCTGCCGGAATAAGCGGCGCCCGTGTCTCGATGCGATCGACAAACTTATCCAGCTTGGCTGCGCTGCCGCCCCCCAGAATGAAGAGGTCGGGGGAGAAGAGAAACTCGAGGCGCGCCAGATACTTGTTGAAGCGCTTGCCCCAGCGGTTCCAGGAGAGATCTTCCCGTTTGCGCGCCGCATCGGAGCAGTAGTGCTCGGCGACCATTCCTTCCAGCATCAGATGGCCCAGCTCGGTGTTGGGCAGCAGATGGCCGTTGACGAAGATGGCGGTGCCGATGCCGGTGCCGACCGTGATGAGGATGATGACCCCCTTGCGATCCTTGCCAGCGCCAAAGCGCATCTCGGCCAGACCGGCGGCATCGGCATCATTCAGCACATAGCAGGGCTTGCCGGTGACATCGGCAAACAGATGTTCGGCATCGGTTTCGATCCAGCTCTTGTCGATGTTGGCGGCACTCTTGGCAACCCCGTTGTGGATGGTGGCGGGAAAGCCGCAGCCCACCGGTCCTTTCCAGTCGAAGTGTTCGACCAGCGCCTTGAGGGTATGGGCGATGGCGGCTGGGGTGGCCGGTTGCGGTGTGGCAATGCGATGGCGCTCGCCAATCAATTCGCCGGTTTTGGTATCGACCAGACAGCCCTTGATCCCTGAGCCTCCAATATCCACTCCCAACATTTGCATCTGTGTTGTCCTTGTTGTGTGCCGACCAGTTTGCAGTGACCACGCTGTTATGGGCACTGCAGGTCGGCAGAGCATGAAAAAAGTGCTGCAATCCGGCAAGGGGCAGATCACTTATGCGTGATCCGACAGACCTTTTTCGATGCAGCGGATCAGCAAACGGGTCTTCTTGTTCTCGTCATCCTGACGCTGGGCAAGGGTGGCCAGCGCCCATTCGATATGTTCGGCCACCATGGGCTCGGCGGTGGTCAGCCCCAGTTGCAGGGCTGCGATCACCTCGGGGGTCGCCGGGCCATTGCCCAGGGCGACTGCCAGATTGCGGCGCCAGCGTTGATAGCCGATGCGGCGGATCGGGCTCCCCTCGGTTTGTTTGAGGAAATCGCTCTCGCTCCAGCACCACAGCGCCAGCAGGGGCGGTCGGTGCAGGCTGGGGCGGGGGCTAAAATCGGGTTCCGGGCTGGCATCGGCGTAGCGATTCCAGGGGCAGATAAGCTGGCAGTCGTCGCAGCCGTAGATGCGGTTGCCCATCAAGGGCCTGAACTCTTCCGGAATTGGGCCGTCATTCTCAATGGTGAGATAGGAGATGCAGCGGCGGCCATCCACCACATAGGGGGCGACAATGGCGCCGGTCGGGCAGATGTTGATGCAGGCGACGCACTTGCCACACTGCTCCTTCTCCACTGGCTGGTCGAGCGGCAGCGGCAGGTTGAGCAACAGCTCACCGAGAAAGAAGAAGGAGCCGGCTGATTCGTTGAGCAGCAGTGAGTGTTTGCCAACCCAGCCTAGGCCCGCCTTGGCTGCCAGTGGCCGCTCGAGGATGGGGGCGGAGTCGACGAAGGGGCGCCACTCACCCAAGGTCTCTTCAGTGCCTTGAAACAGCTCGGCACAGCGCGCTTCGATGCGATCACCCAGCTGTTTGAGCCGGTTGCGCAGCACCTTGTGGTAGTCGCGACCGAGAGCATAGCGGCTGATATAGCCGAGGGTCGGATCGCGCAGGGTGGCGGCAAAACCCGCCTCGAACGGCAGGTAGTTCATCCGCACCGACAACACTCGCACCGTGCCCGGCAGCAGCTCGTGGGGGCGCGCGCGCATCATGCCGTGGCGCGCCATGTAATCCATGCTGCCGTGATAGCCCGCATCCAGCCAAGCCTGCAATCTCGGCTCTTCGATACGCAGGTCGGTGTCGGTGATGCCCGCCTGGTCAAAACCTAGCTCCCGTGCCCAGAGCTTGATATCGTGGGCCAGCTGGTGGAAGTCAGGTGCGCTCATGCGGCTTGGCCTGGCCGGCGTTTGCTGGCTTGGGTCGATTGATAAGAGGCGGGAGCCGTCATGGTAGAGATCATCAGGGGCGCGTTGGGCACAAAAGAAGGGGGCAGTTTACCACAGGGGCTGTGGCAGACTGAACAGATCCGCGCACTGGAGCGCAACTGGGCCGCGCGTGAGGGGCAACCTCTCTATGCTCTGATGGAGCGAGCCGGTGCTGCGCTGCGCACCTATGCCACCCTGCATTGGCCCGACAGTCGCTGCTGGTGGATTTTCGTCGGCCCCGGTAATAACGGCGGTGATGGCTATGTGCTGGCCCGCCTTGCCCGCCAGATTGGCATCGAGGTGGTGGTGATTGCCGCCAGAGCACCCGACCAGCTGAAGGGGGATGCCAAACAGGCCGCCGATGAGTGGTTGGCGGCCGGTGGCAGGGTCTGGCTGGCCGAGCGGTTTGATGGGGACCAGCACTCCACCCCGGATCTGGTGGTCGATGCCCTGCTTGGCACCGGCGTCAACATGCCCCTCTCGCCACTACTGACAAAGATCGTCGCAACAATCAATGGCTTGGCTGTGCCCGTGCTGGCGGTGGATCTCCCCTCCGGCCTCAACGGCGATACCGGCCGTGCCATGGGGGCCGTGGTGCAGGCCACTCACACCCTCACCTTTATCGGTATCAAGCAGGGGATGCTCACCGGCGACGGGGTGGATTGCGTTGGCCTGCTCGACTGTGATCCCCTTGGCGTCACGCCGGATGACGTTATGTTGCCCGCCGCCTGGCGTATCGATTATCCGCAGCTGAGCACGCAGCTGACCCCGCGCCCTCGTGCTTCCCACAAGGGCTCTTATGGCAAGGTGCTGCTGGTGGGGGGCAATCGCGGCATGCAGGGGGCCATCGTGCTGGCGGCCCGCGCCTGCCTGCGGGCGGGGGCCGGGCTGGTGCGGGTGTGTCAGCATCCGGAACATCCGCCGGTCAGCCTCTATCAACCCGAACTGATGAGTCTCACCAGCGCTGATGACGAGGGGTGGGCGTCGGTGCGGGTCATCGGCCCCGGCCTCGGTCAGGATGAGTGGGGAAGCGCGCAAATCACCCGTTATCTCACCGGTCGGTTGCCACTGGTTTTGGACGCCGATGGATTGAATTGGCTGGCGCAATCTCCCCGCCATCAGGATAATTGGGTGCTCACGCCCCATCCCGGCGAAGCGGCGCGCCTGCTGGGATGCACCATTGCCGAGATTGAAACCGACCGGTTTGCCGCCGTGCAGGCGCTGCAGCGGCGTTATGGCGGTGTGGTGTTGTTAAAAGGGGCGGGAACACTTATTTATGACGGCGAGCGGGTCGCTCTCTGTTGTGAAGGCAATCCCGGCATGGCAAGTGGCGGCATGGGCGATCTGTTATCTGGTATAATCGCCGCCCTTTTGGCCCAGGGCTGGTCTGCCACCATGGCAAGCTGGCTGGGCGCCGTGATCCACGGCGAGGCTGCAGATCAGGCCGCCGCTGACGGCGAGCGGGGCATGCTGGCGTCAGATCTGCTGCCGCTGATCCGCAAACTGGTTAATCCCGACACCATTACAAGTTAAAAAGAAGAACATGGCAAAACAGTTGATGATGACACTGCCGGACGAGGCAGCAACCGTGGCACTGGGTGGCCGTCTGGCACAGGCCTGCCAGCAGGCGACCACAGTGTTTTTGCATGGCACGCTTGGTGCTGGTAAAACCACTCTGACCCGCGGCTGGGTGCAGGGCCTTGGCCATCAGGGCAAGGTAAAAAGCCCGACCTATACCCTGGTCGAGCCCTATGAGCTCGATGGCTGGCAGGTCTATCACTTCGATCTCTATCGTCTGGCTGATCCGGAAGAGCTGGAGTTCATGGGCATTCGGGACTATTTTGCCGCCAATACTCTCTGTCTGGTGGAGTGGTCCGAGAAGGGCGAGGGCTGGTTACCGGCTCCTGACCTTGAAATTACCCTTACTTATGTAGGCGAGCAGCGCGAGGCTCTGATAGAGGCCCGCACTGCTATTGGCGAAGCCATTCTGGAACGGTTGTCATCTACGTGCGCTTGATCCTTGTTATTGCTCTCTCTTTGATGGCGTTACCCTCCTGGGCGAATCAGCTCAAGAGTGTGCGAATCTGGCCATCACCGGATAACACCCGGGTGGTGCTCGATATGAGCAGTGCCCCCAACTACAACTACTTCACCCTGGCTGGCCCCGATAGATTGGTGATCGATCTGAAAGGGGCGAGCAATGCCACCAATCTGGCCCGGGTCGAGAACAACAGCGAGCTGGTGCGCAAGATACGTGAGAGCACTCCGCTGGAGAAGGGGGGCCTGCGGCTGGTGCTTGATCTCAGCTCCTCCATCAAGCCGGTGGTCTTTCCGCTGGCACCAGCCGGGCCCTATGGTCACCGTCTGGTGATCGATCTGCCTTATGAAGAGAAGCGCTCGGCGGCTGCGGTGCAATCCACGCCCGTCGGTGGCAAGGGCAGGGGGGTGGTGATTGCCATCGACCCGGGCCACGGTGGGGAAGACCCGGGTTCCATCGGTCCGCGTCGTACCTATGAGAAGCGAGTTACGCTGGCAGTCTCCCAGAAGCTGGCGGCGCTGATCGACCGCGAGCCGGGGATGCGCGCCGTGCTGACCCGTCGTGGCGACTATTTCGTCGACCTCAACAAGCGTTCCGAGATTGCCCGCAAGGCCAAGGCGGATCTGCTGGTGTCGGTCCATGCGGACAGCTTCCATAACTCCACTCCGCGCGGCGCCTCTGTCTGGGTCCTCTCGACCAACCGTGCCAACCGCGAGATGGGCAGCTGGCTGGAGAAGCAGGAGAAGCAGGGCGAGCTGCTGGGCGGGGTCGGCAAGGTGTTGGCGGAATCCGATCCCAATCCCTATCTGGCGCAAACTTTCCTAGACCTTTCCATGGACAAGTCCCGTGCCGAAGGCTACGACGTCAGCCGTCAGATCCTGCGCTCATTGGGCAAGGTTGCCCGACTGCACAAGAAGGCCCCGGAGCATGCCAGTCTGGCTGTGCTGAAGGCGCCGGATATTCCCTCGGTGCTGGTCGAAACCGGCTTTATCTCCAACCATGCGGAAGAGAAGCTGCTGGCTACCTCAAGCTATCAGGATCAGCTGGCCCGCGCCATTTTCGAGGGGATCCGCAACTACTACCGCGCCCACCCGACCAAGGGAGCCATGTTGACCGGCAAGGGACAGGCGAGCAGGCCTGCCGCGACCACTCGCTCTGCACCGGTAGCTTCGCAGCCGGTGAGCCAGCCCAAGCCAGTGCAGTCGCAGCCGGTGGTGACCAATAAGATGCCAGCGACAGTACGTGACGGCGCGGCTGCGACCGGTTCAGGTGCCGGGGTGATCAAGCCCTATTCGGAGGCTGCGCAAGATTCTGGTGCGCCGGTTAGCAATGTGGGCGACTATGACAAATCTCGGATGCTCCGCCATGTGGTCAAACGTGGCGAGAGTCTCTCTCGCCTTGCCGAGAAGCATGGAGTGAGTCAATCCACTTTGGTAGAGATCAACCAGCTGCGCAGCCGGGATATTCAGATTGGTCAGACCATCTATATTCCCCAGCAGGGGCAGAGCCGCGCTGCCGCCCCCGTTCGCAGTGATGACAAGTCGCAGATGATCCGCCATGTGGTCAAGCGGGGGGAGAGTCTCTCCCGCCTTGCCGAGAAGCATGGGGTGAGTCAGGCGCGACTGGTAGAGATCAACAAGCTCAAATCGCGGAATATTCAGGTAGGGCAGGTGCTCTACATTCCGCAAAACTGACGCGCGGGAGCGGGTGATACCGCTCTCGCTGTTAGCCAATACCATCAGCAAGATTGAAATTCAGGAGCAAGTGATGCCGATCCGTATATTACCCCCCGATTCTGGCCAACCAGATTCCGGTTGGTGGAGAGGTGGTGGAGCGGCTCTCTATCCGCAAGATTGAAATTCAGGAGTAAGTGATGCCGATCCGTATATTGCCCCCTATCCTGGCCAACCAGATTCCGGTTGGTGGAGAGGTGGTGGAGCGGCTCTCTATCCGCAAGATTGAAATTCAGGAGTAAGT
>NZ_JAAKPX010000026.1:0-77496 GCF_049172135.1 Aeromonas sp. 603079
ACCTTGCGGCCAAAGCGCACGGTAACGATGCCGGTCTGATAGTTCACCTTGCCATCCATGTCGGTGGTGGTGAAAAACCCGTCCCCGTCTGCGGTGGCCTCGATACGGCGCCCGCTGGCGGTGTTGGTGCTGATGTAGAGGCTGCCCGGTGCCAAGGGGGCGCCAGGGGTGCGGAACGTCACCGCATCCACTGACTGGGCACTGAATGAAGTGGCCAGACTCTGGAGCGATGGCTGAGCCGGTTGCCCGGCTGCCCAGTCGGCCAGCACCGCCAACCCGTTGGAGTAGTCGATGGTGCCCGCCTGGATGCCTGCCCCGGTTGAGGGATCCGGGTCGCGGTAGAGCAGCCCTTGCCGGTCAACGTAGGTAGAGCCGCCCAGGGTGAAGCGCATCGACCCCTCCAGAATCGCCTCGGCAAAGCCTGGGGTAACGTCTATGCGCAGCGCCTGGGCGGTCAGAGTGGCATTCTGGGCCTCGGCGCTGTTGTTGTTGCGGTAGGTCACATCCACCCAGCCCTGCTCGCCGTCTGGGAACGTATAGGCGGTGTTGTGGTACTCGATACCGGTCATCGTCCAGCGCTGCACCGCGATCTGGTTGTTGCCTTCCCAGCGGGTGCCCACGGTCACCCAGGCGTATTTCGGCTTGGGCAGGGGGCTGGATCCATCCGGCATAAAGTGCAGGGTGCCCGCCGCATAGTCGATGGCACCCAGCACCACACCGCTGGCATCGATCAGCTTGCCCAGCCCGTCATCGCGCAGGGTGATGATGGGATCGCGGGTCTGGATCACCAGCTCCTGATCGTCCACATCGAACTTGTGATAGAGGGCGTTGAACTTGACCCGCACCGATCCCGGTGTGAGGTTGTGGGCGCCGCCGCCGTCCTTGCCGTCCAGGGTGATGGAGAGGTGCCCCACCTGGCCGGGGGTATTGAGGCGCCCCGGTTCGATATGGCGCTCGGTCACCGGCTCGCCGTACTGGTACTGGGCGGCGTACTCCTGACCCAAGGCGGGCAAGGTAACGTGCTCCAGATCGATGATCCCCTCGGCATAGTTGATGATGCCGGTGATATCGCCGCTTATCTTGCCGTCCCCCGCCACATCGGTGGCCCGCTTGCCATCGCCCCAGGTGAGGATCACGCTTTTGGGGGTGATCCCCTTGTGGGGGAGCTGCCAGGCGCTTTTTCCGATGCTGATGGCCTGCCCGCTGCGGTTGGTGTAGTTCACCGGGGTGGCCCAGCTGAACATGATGGAGGTATCCACATCCGGCAGGGCGCCCAGGGTCAGCATCACCGACCCGGTGGCCAGGTTGATGGTGCCAGAGCCATAAGAGCGGTCAGCACCTAGCAGCTCCCCGCGACCGTTGTCTTTTAGGTCATACCATTTGCCTTGCGCCATAAAGCTGACGGTAGTGGTGCCAGGCGCCGGTGTCGGATGCAGGGTGATGGTGTAGGCATAGCCCCGGTTGTTGGCCTTGACCTCGATCCGCGCCGTGTCAGCGATACGGGCAGGGCGGGCAGCTGGCCAGAAAGAGACCGTCTTGCTCTGGGTGCCGTAGTTCGGGCACTGGGCATTGAACTCCAGCTGGCCACGGCCATAGTCGATGGAGCCGACCACCGACCCGGCAACAACCAGCTCGCCCCCCTTGTCGGTGATGGTGGCCGCGCCGATGGTGATGGTCACGGTGCCAGGCTTGGCCCCGCTGCCCAGGAACAGGCCACGGCTCGGGGCGATCACGGCGGCGGTGTTGATGCTCACCAGCCCACGGCCAGAATCGACCAGGCTGGCCAGCTCACCGGCAGCGGTCAGATCCACCGCTGGGGTCTCGCTGCGGGCCGCAGGCACCAGCTGGGTAAAGATGGTCTTGGCCCGTACCTGCATCGAGCCGAAGGCGGCATCTTCCACCATCCGGGTAGATGCAAAGTAATTGGCCGCATCCGCCACCACGGTTTCACGCAGGGCGGTCTTGGGGTTGGTCACCACATCATAGGGGGTCGGCTGCTCCCCCTCGAAGGTGAAGCGCAGCGGATCCGCCAGGGTGCAGGTGACCACGTTGCGGGTGAACTCAGGTACATTAGGGATCTGGAACTTGGTCAGCTTCTGGGTTACATCCAGCACCCGCACATACTGCTCGAACTCCCCGGCCTTGTTCTCGTTGCCGACCATCACCAGGGTTTCACCCACCTCCGGCAATCGCGCCTCAACCCGCTGGAAGAAGCGGATCGCCCGCTGCCCTTCCAGTTGGGTATCGTAGAGAAAACCCTGCCACTTGGGGCCACGCGCCAGATAGCGCTCCACCACATCGCGGGCGTTGTTGCGGGTGTCGTGGTGGTCTTTGGTGGTCATCAGGGCAAGGCCCACGTTCGGATCGTAGGGCGGCAGCAGAACGGCGGCATTGGCGCCATAGTAGGTGTCGGTGTCGTCCGTCTGCACCGCCAGAAATACCTTGCGCAGGTTCACCACCCCATAGGCCCGATCCAGATCGCTGATATCGGGAAACATTGAGTTATGTTCGCCGCTGACGATCTCCTTGCCGGTGATGCGCCCGCCACCGTCCTCGGTGTCCGTCATCCGCTGGCTGGCCATCAGCTTGATATCGCCAGATAGAATGGTCATGGGGTTACCTCAGTCAGATTCAGGGTCAGGGCGTAAGGGTGATCACCGTCTGGGTCAGCCAACTCGTACAAGGGCGTGGCCACCACACCAGGGCGGCGCCACATCACGGTGCGGGCCACGCCATCGAGCAGGGTCAAAGTCATCAGCCGGGCCACCTGCGCCTCCAGCACCTTGAGCTCCTGCACCTTGGCGCGGGAGCAATGCCCACTCAGGGTCAGCGGCCGTCCCTCGGGCTTGGCGGTCTCCTCCACCAACAGGGCGCCGCTCAGGGTCGGGGTCACCACCTGCTCGACCGGCGCCCACTCGAACTCGTCGCGCCAGACCAGATCATCTGGCAGCAGCACGCTGTTTAAGGTCACGTTCATTGGCGAAGTCCTTGCTGTTTAAGAAGGGAAATCAGGGCATTCGCATTGGCCTCATCGGCCTGCAGTTCGGCCGTTCCCCCTGTCCCTTTGAGCTCGATGGTGATCCGCTCGGACAAGGGCCTGCGTGTCCCTGGGGTGTTAGCGCTGGGGGTAGATGGCTCTGCAGTTGGGACTGGTTGCTGGGCGGTGGCCTGATTGGTTTTGGCACTCTCTTTGGCCAATGCTTTGTTGAGCTCCTCTTTGAGGCGGGCCTGCATCGCCTCCATCTCTTTTTGGAACTTCTCGCCGTAATACTTGCTCCACTCGCTGTAGGCCGGAATATCCTTGACCTTCTGGCTGTAGCGGGCCAGCTCCTCCTCCACCCCGGCCAGGGTATTGGCCAGCCCCTCGGCATTGCCGCGCAGGCTATTGATATCCACGCTCTTGTAGTAGAAAGAACCGGCATTCACGGTGCGGGTGATATCGCCTCGACCACCGCCCCCGCCGCTACTGGCAAGGCTGGCATTGGTCTGCTTGGCTTCATCCTGTACCCCTTTAAGTCCTGCCCGCATCGCATCGGTGGCCCCTTTGGCCCGAGCGGCAGCCTCGTCAAAACCATCACCAATGGCCGCGACGGCCTGCTTGGTATCGCCGCTCCCCCCTTTCACCTTGGCCATGGCATCGGCAGCGATGGCCATGGCGCGGGCCAGCGCATCCCCGGTGATCTTGCCCTGGGCGGCCAGTTGCTTTTGCCGCGCGATCACCGCATCGATCTCGGCGGTGGTCTTGGCGCTGTTGTAGGCGGTGGCCAGCGCCTCCTCGATGGCGGCACTACTGGCACCCGTGTGCGCCACCAATACATCCAGGGCGCCGATGGTCTTCTGAAAGCCCGCACCGATACGGCCATTGGCCCGTTCGAAGTCCAGCCCCAACACCTCAAACGCCTTGGCCAACTTGGCGGGGCCATCGGCGGCGGTTTGCTTGGCCACCGCATTGATCTCGGCCAGATAATCGCGGGTACTCTTGGCCTCATCCCCCAACGCTTTAACGGCTGCGGCGCCTTGTCGCCAGCTTCCGGTGGCATCGTCGTAATGCACCTTGCCCTCGGCGACCAGGCGATCGAGATCCACCATGCTGGTGATGGCAAACCCCAGCTCGGCTGACAGGGCGGCAAACTGACCATTGAGGCGGGCCTGAGTCTCGGAGCGCAGCCCTTGCGCCTCCCGGAGCGCCAGCTCAGCCTGCACCAGCTGGCGCAGGGCAGAGGCGAACTGGGTGATCTGGATGATGGACTCGACCGCCACGGCGGCCAGTAGCCCCTTGACGGCAGCGCCCAGTGCCCTGACCCCAATGGCAGCTCCGGCTGCTGCCGTGCCCGCTGTCGTCATACCCCCTGCTGCTGTCGCGCTCGCCACAGGCATGGCAATAAACTGGGCGTAGAGGCTGCGTAGCTCACCAATCCAACCCGCGATTTTCATGCCGACCCACGCCTGAGCCAACACGGTCAGCGCGGTGCGCCACTCATAGAGGGTCTGGATCAGCGACTTGAGGGTTTCCCCCATGGAGATAAAGCCATCGGAGAGGCGCTGCGCCCACTCCTGCAGGCGACCATCATTGGCCATCGCCTCAAACTCGGCATTAAGGTTGGCCAGCTGGTTTTTGAGCCAGGCCAGCGCCCCGTTCTCGGCCACCATCCGGTAAAACTTGGCGAGGTTGTCCTGGGCATTGGAGATAAGCCCGGAGAGCAGACTCATGTTGTCGGCAGCCGCACCGCGCGATTGGCTGGCAATCTCGTTCATCAGGGCAGAGATGGTCTCGCGGCCCAGCTTGCCTGCCTCAGAGAGCTTCTGCAGCTCGGCGGTATTCTTGCCGGTCACCTGTTCCAGCATCTGCCAGACCGGCACGCCCCGCTCAATCAGCTGCAGGATCTCCTCCCCCTGCAGCTTCTGCTTGGCCCAAGCCTGGCCAAGGGCCAGAGAGATGCCCTGCACCTCTTCAAAACCGCCGCCCAACTTGAACGCTTGATCGACAATCCCCTGCATGGCACCCGCCATGGGGTCGATGCCGAACGCCTTGAGACGCACGAATACCTGGGTGACTTCACTAAGCTGCAGGGGGGTGTTCTTGGCAAAATCCTGGATCCAGGCTGACGCCTCTTTGCCACCGGCAATCGACCCCATCACCGCCTTGAGCTGCACATCGAGGCGCTCGGCTTGGTCGCCAGTCTGGAACATGGACATCAGTTGGGTGGTAAGGGTCTGGATACCGAACCAGGTACCTGCCAGCGCTACCAAACGCCCAGTCAGGCTGCCGATGGCCCCCTGCAAGCCACCGGCCTGCTGACTACCCTGGCTAAGCTCGCGCCCCAGCCGTTCGGTCTGGGCGATACTCTTGGTCAGCTCACGCTGCAGGCGCTGCTGTTCCTGGGCAAGGTTCTTGGTATCGAGCCCGGACTGCTTGAGCCCGGCATGCAGGCGGGTATGACTGGCTGACTGAGCGACCAGCTGGCGCTCCAGTTGCTTGACCTCGGAAGCCAGCAACCGCTCTTGTTCGGCCAACGCCTTGGCGTCACCGCTGCCTGCTTGCTGCTCGCGGCGCAACTGCTCCAGCTTGTCACGGCTGAGCACTGTCGCCAGTTCGAGCTGGGTCAGGGCAGCTTTGGAGTCATTGAACTGCTGGATCAGCGCTTGCTGACGGCTTAACGATTCAAGGCTCTCGGCCAACTGCGCCGTTTCAGCGGCCGTCTCGTCCGAGATCGGACCCAGCTCCTGCACCTCACCCGCCAAGGCGGCCAGGTCTTCCCGACCAGTGACCTTGGCTGCCAGCTCCAGGGCAAGTTTGAGGGTGGTAGAGGTGGACATGGGGCATTCCGATCAGATTCAGATATGCCCTATTGTGGGAGGTATGGCACAATAGATTGGTTTATGGGCGGTTACTGACGCATTTCAATATATCCACTAAAACGTGTGATTATTTTTATAGAATCAGTCCGTTACCCACTCAGCATCACAAGAGGAATATCCATGAGTCTCCTTCATGAGATCCAATCTGCAGTTCTCCAGGACAATGCAGATCTTGGCCCTATACTTCTCAAGCTTCGGCTCTTAGCGGCCCGTATTGGTAGTCAGCCACTCGCAGAATGGGTGCGTTACGAGTCTGAGGGTTATCCAGAAGACTCTGATGTTCCACATTATCGAACGATTCCCGTTAGCTACACGGCAAACTTCTCTGGGCCTTTCGGCTCAGGGATTAAAAATGCTCCTATCTCACCCTTTCTAATCGAAGAGTTCGCTGGGAAACATTGGGTTAAATATGAAATGCGAGAAAGTATAGCCGCAGTCGATGACTTACTTTCTTCATCAGAGAATGGTCGTAATTTAGGAATCAACGCTGCAAACCTAATTTTACTTCTACAAGGGAAAGTATATGCAGACTACGCATGTAATTCAGTCACAGGTAAAATTTCACGTTCTTCACTTGCCTCAATTCGTCATGCCGTTCGCAGCCGCGTTCTCGAACTCACCCTTGAACTAGAAAAATCTGTACCAGAGGTTGTAAACGTAGTCTTGGGTCCCGCAGCTTTACCATCTGCACCAAACGCAGCTGCTGCGACTCAAATTGCCCAACAAATCATCTACGGCAACTATACCTCAATCGCAGCTACTGGAAACGGCGCGACAATCCAAGTAACTGTAGTGCCACACAATGAAAAGAGCTTGGCAGACTATCTAACTAATTCAGGTATGGCAGAAGAGGATGCGCTAGAGCTTGCTCGATTAGCGACATTAGAACAGCCAGAAAGCAAGATAGAGCCTATGGGACCAGAGGTTAAAGGTTGGCTAGTTGACAACCTTAAGAAGGCAGCATCAGGCACTTGGAAAATGGGGCTATCAGTTGCGACAGATATTATAAAAGAAGCATTATTAAAGTATTATGGTTTAAATTAAAATTCAACTATTATTCATATAGATACATGGCAAATCACCTGTTGCACATAGTAGGTTTATTTTTATTCAAAACAAGGCTGTAATATGCATAGAATTGAACAATGGCTAGATATTAAAGATGACTTTTCAGAGGCGCTTTTATTAGGTAATGGGGCTAGTCGCGCAATTAATGATAGTTTTTCATACGACTCGCTTAAAATTCATGCAGAAAGACATGGTCTCATGGATGATAACGTAAGAAAGCTATTCCGGTATTTCAACACAAATGATTTTGAATTAATACTTCGATTGATTTGGCAAGCTAATAACGTAAATTCTGCTTTAGAAATAGAAGATAGAGAAACACATCAAGCATACTTGCATGTAAGAGAGTGCTTAATTAATGCAGTGAGAAACATTCACCCGCAGCATGCTGATATAATTGAACATCTACCATCCACATACAAATTCACCAAGCAATTTAATACAATCCTATCTTTAAATTATGATATAGTCTTGTATTGGGTTATGATGTATGGAAATGAAATTGAAGACCGACATAAATTTAAAGATTGTTGGATAAACTCTGAATTTGATGCCGATTGGAACAGCTATAGAGAGTCTCGAAATTATTATGACAGAGACGTTTCACTAGTTTTTTACCCTCATGGCAACCTTGTTCTTGCCAGAAATAAGATCGAAAATGAATTTAAACTCAGTGTTCGTACCAATGACTTATTAGCCTCAATTTTAAATGCTTGGGAAAGTGCATCTTACATACCTATCTTTGTCAGCGAGGGATTAAGTAATCAAAAGCTATCATCGATAAACAATAGTCATTACTTAAGCACCGTATATAGAGAAGTCATCCCGAGCATTGTCGATAATTTAGTGATCTATGGCTGGAACTTTGGTGAACATGATCAACATATATTGAAAAGACTTAGAAGAATCAGAACAATTGCTATATCTGTTTTCCAGGGAGATCAAGCATTTTGCAATAGAGTTCATCAAATGATAAGAGACTCTATTGGTAATGATGTGGAAATTGTCTTTTTTGATAGTGCAAGCCCTGGGTGTTGGAATAATCCTATTAATGAAAATTGAATCATAATCAATACCCTGAAAATATTTTTTATAAGAACGGCGGGCCGCCCCGCCGTTTTCATACCTCCGTCACACCGTCACCGGTCTATCTACATAGAAGGGGGCGGTTTCTCCATCCATGGCCAGCAACTCCCCCTCCAGCTCGATCTCGATGGGCTTGTCGCTGAGGAAGTCCACCGCCTTCTTGGGGGCCAGGCTGGCGCGGGGCACCGTCAATTTGATGGACTCGCCACTGACGATACTGCGGCCATCAAGCAGCAGTCGCGCCTTGATCTCCGGCTGGATGTTGCCCGCGATGCGGGTACCGGTCACCGCGTTATAGGTACCGCTGACCGTCAAGCTGCCGCCATCTGCCACCGCCCCCGCCTTGGTGGCCCGCAGCAGCCCCAGGGCATAGTTGATCTCAAAATCGGTACCGAGCACCAAAGAGGTGGCCCCCTCCTTCACCACCAGGCCGGTGGCCGAGAGGTTGGTCTTGCCCAGGCTTACCCACTTGGGGTGCGCCAGCAGGGTCACCGGCAGATCGGTTAGCGTCCCCGCCCCCTGATTGATGGGGCTCTCCAGCCCCATAAAGGCGGCGGCCAGCAGCACCGGCGGGATCTCGCTGGTCTTGATGTTGACCGTGGCGGGCTTGGGCACGAAGTAGCTCTCCCGCGCCTGGCCCAGCTTGTGCTTGCGCTTGCTCGGGATACTGATCTTCTCGCTGTCCGGTTTGACTTCCAGGCTGTTGACGTCCACCGGACCGATCACCCCGTTCGAGACGTTGTTGGTGAAGGTCTCGATATAGAGATCCCCTTCCAGGTGCAGTGTTTCGCTCATGACCGTTCTCCCTTGAATTTCACTGTCGTCTTGAAGGCAAGGGGCAGATAGACCACCCCACCCTTGTAACTCGGCTTGACCGGTGCGGTTTCACGCCGAAAGGTACTGTCTCCGCAGGCCCGACCGGCCACGGCCTGCAACATGCGCCCCAACCACACCCCGGCGCTGGCCTCCTTGGGGGTGGCTCTATGCACCAACACCAGCAGCCAAACCTGGTCAAACGCGCTTTGCCGCCCGCTTTGGCTGGTCTCGTTCTCTCGCTCTCCCTGGTAAATCACATGAATGGCCGGGGTGTGCTGCCCCAGGTTGGCCACCGCCTCCAGGTCGGTGGCCACAAACACCTCCTTGAGCCCCTGCCCTTTCAAGGGCAGCAGCAGCTCGCGCAGCCGCTCCCCCGCCGCCAGGTAATCGAGCTCAGAGGTGGTCGAGGCGGGGCCGCTCATAGGAAGCCCCCAGTTCCCCGGCCAAAGACGCGCCCATCCGACTGCAGTTGAGCCAGATTCTGGCTCTCCAGGGTGGCGCCATCGGATGCCAACCCCAGCGCCAGCTCCCCCTTGCCAACCGATTTCAGAAAGGCCAGGGCCGCCTCATTACGCTTGGCTATCTGCTCCGGGGCCTGTTCACCATAGAGACGGTGACGGGCGATATCGGCGCAGATAGGTACCAGGGCACTCGGGATATGGGCCAGCGGCAAGGGATAGCGACCCGCCAGATAGCCATCGATCAAGGCGCCTGCATCCTGCAGGGCGATGGTGATGGCCGCCTGATCCAGCTCACCGGTCGGCGTCATGGCCAGGCGCAGCAACTCGGCCTCGCCAAAGCGGATCACCATGTCATTGACGCTGGCATACATATCACTGCTCTCCGTTCTGGCCAGATGACTGCTCATCCTTGACCGGGTATTGCACTTCGGTCGCGGCGATCGCTGTCACCAGTTCGGCCTTCTTGAGCTTGGCCGCCTCCGGGATACCCATCTGCAGCGCCAGCTCGCGCAGCTCATCGACCTTCATCTCGGCCAGCGGCGTGACCTTGCCAGCCTGGGTGGCGTCACTATTCTGGGTGGCAACACCGGCCAGATAGCCCGAACCGGTCAGGACGCCCAGTGTTGCGTCCAGATCCCCAGGCGCCGATGGTGCATCACCTGCCTGAAGGCTGGTGTTTTCAGCCAACCGGACGACCACCAGACGCGGGTCGCTCTCCAGGGTCGCGCACTGCTCAGGCGACACAACCATCTCAGACTTGCCCGGTGCAATCGGCAGGCCCGCACGGAAATAGTTATGACGAACCATTGATGTAATGCCGACCCGAATAGCCAGTTCCATCTCTTGTTCCATCTCATGTTTTCCTCGTCGAATCTGATAGAGAGGCTGTTTAAACCGAGGGTTAAACAGCCACAACACAGGGTTAGAGGTAGTCAGCCACCACCAGCTCCAACTTGCCTTTCAGCTCGTTGCTGCTGCTGTTTGCCAGCTCTCGCTCCAGCATCTGGGTCGCCAGCTTCTCAAGGGAGGGCGGTACCACCAGCAGAGTGGCCTTCACCCCGAGCTTGCGGCCGCCATCGGCTTGAAACTCCCGCATTTTGGAGAAGGAATCCCACAGGTTGTCGGGGGTCAGCGCCCGCTTGTTGGCAAAGGCCAGCTGCCAGAAGCCAAAGCCTGCGGCATCACGGCAATCGACCCCGTAACGGAACTCCTTGCGGGTGAATACCGCCTCGTCATCGACCTTGGTCATGGCAATCAGCTGCGGCGACTTGCGATCCTGGAAGATGACCGGCTTGAGGGCGCGGCTGGTATCGAGCAGGAACCAGGGCTCCCCCTGATAACCGGCATCCACCACCACGTTGGCGCTCAGAACAGGGGTACCGGTGCCATCGGCCTTGGGATAGACAGGGTGATCGGTGTCGAAGAAATACTGGCCGTCATAGCAAGGCGTGGTGAAGCCAGCGCCGAGCAGACCAAAGCAGAGCTCGTCGGGGTGGATCCCCGCCGCCAGGCCCATCTCTTGAAACAGGGGGGCATAGATACCCAGCTCGTCATCCTCGATATCGTTGCGATCGACTGCCACGGTGGCCTCGAAGTCTTCGTTGACGATCTGGTAACCGTGCGCCTTCATCGACTCGATCACCCGATCACCGACCCACTTGCGCAGACTGGGGAACTTGCCCAACCAGCCATAGGTGTTGGACTTGGTGGTCGATTTGATCACGGTGGCGATCTTGGTGTACTGGGCAGGCGCTTCACTCTTGGCGTCTTCAAAGTTCTTCTTGAAGCCGGTGAAGAGGGCCTGCAACAGCGCGGGAGTAACAATGGCCATACGGGTGTTCCTTCTCTGGTTAAACAGGTTGGTCTGGCGGTCGCGTTCGTCCGATTACGCCGCTGCGCGGCTAATCGAACCTACCGGCCTTTTGCCTTGGCAAACTCTTCATAGGAAATGCCGAGCTGATCGGCGGCATACTTGTCATCCGCCGAGAGCACCGCATTCTCCGCTCGATCGGGCAGGGTCACCTGGGTGGTCTGGCTGGCGGCCAGGGCGGCAATCGCCAGACGGGGCTCCAGCAACGCCTTGAGGGCCGCCACCCCTTTCTGGGCGGCATAGGCGGTCAAATACTCCTCTTCTGCTGCCACCACCTTGCCCTGGGTACGGGCTTCCTTGATCAAGGTCGCGGCATCCGTGGTCTCGACCTTGGCGCTCAAGGTGGCGACTTCCGTCACCAGGGCGTTATAGGTCTCCACCGGTACATACTTGGCCAGGTCAATCTGGCCACCCTGCCCTGTGGCGACGGTCGCCTTGAGCGCGGCCAGCGAGGTGCGCTCAGCAGTGAGAGCTGCCTCCAGCTCCGGCGCCTTTTTGGCAATGGCCTGCAGGGTATCCAGAGCAGCCAGAGCGGCAGTCCCCTGCTCGGCGGTAAACTGGCCATCGGCACTCGGCTGGATGCCGAGTTTGCCGAGCAGCGCGATCAGGTGTTCGTTCATGGATTTCTCCTGTTGTGTAACATGGGATGAGGTGGCCAGCTGGCCGGGTTGGGTAGACATAAGGCTTGAAGCGGGTAACGCACTCAAAGCGGCAAGCGCCTGCATGCCTACCACACCGGGGTCATTGGTAATGGCGGTCATCCGCAGTTCCAGCGGGCGGCCCTGGGCGTCATAGGGAAAGACGGCAGACAGGAATCGATACTCTTTGGCAGCCACCAGGGCGGCAGCCCGCTCCGTCCAGCGCGGCTTGATAAAGAGCCCCTGCCCTTCGCGCCACTCAATTTCGTCGGCGTTGTACCAACCGGCCGCAGGGGCTGGCTGGCCGTTCTGGTCAGTCTTGAGGGTCTGGTGGTCGTAATCGATCAGGATGTCTTGCCCAAGGGCTTTGGCTCGGGCAATCAGGGCAGCAGCGATTTGCCCGTCCAGTTGCCAGTGGCCACTCGCCACATCGAACGGGCGACCATCACGGGCCTTGAACGGGCCGACCGGCAGCAATTGGTACCAGCCATCGCCTTGAGGGGTGAGCTGCGCATCGAGCACCGCCAGCCGCTCCCCGCTGACGGGGTTGGCTTGGAGGATGGCCACGAAGGGCGCTGAGTATGGAATCTTGGATATGTTCATGCCGCCATAGTGCGGCGGCATGAAGGGGGATGGGGTTTATGGTAGGTTAATACTACCTATTATCAGAGGACTTATCGCAAGATAATCTCTCCAACGATAAGACAAACTGAATACCTACTTTTACTGCTCCAATGATGTACCACACTTGATAAAATGCTGATGTGGTCATAATAAACACAAGCTCCATTTTCAATAGAAACATGGTGCTTGGAGGAACGTTCATTGCTTGCGAGAAAACAATACAAAACTTAGCAACAATTCCGATTACGACCATGACTGCAGCAGCAGTCATGGGTGCGACCAACAACTCAGCCTTGTCGACTTCATTATCTCTATCTGCTCTAGTTGACTGATTTGAATTAACAATAGATAACATATTGTTAGCCAATAAAGATAACCAAGCACCAAACACGGCAAATAGAAGACTAGACACACTAAGTAATGCATCTAAAAGACCAGAAATGGACGATTTATCCATAAGTGGGGATGCATGATACGCCAGCAATCCAATTAGGAATAAAAAAAAGCACCTAAGAAACAACAATGCTTTCTTTATGTGGCGCACTAACATTATAAACTCCTAACTCGGCTGAATGAGAGGTTCATAAAATCCATCTCTTTACGTCTTCACGCTGTAGCTGAAGCTCATCCATTAACGCAGCAAGGTCCGCAGTCCCATCTGCTCTAATTGGATACAAAATTTCACATTCTTCGATAAGCCTACTTCCACTTAAGAAAATGGGCGTTGCTTCGTTCGCCAAGACATAACCGACATCATATGCAGGGCTACCATCATTTTGAAGGTATTCATCGATAGCCTGTTGAACATCATCCCTATCAAGAGTTACTGGAATTTCGATCTTAAATGTTTTTCTTGGCAAAGATGAAACATTTTCATTTTGCAAGCCAAGCTGGCGAGCCAAGTAATAGATCCCCTTTCCAAACCTTGGGCGGCCTACGATGGTTTTCATGTCAACTTTTTTAACTATTTTTCTAATGTCAGAGGCAGAATCCAATATCTTGTCAAAGTGGCCTGGTTTTCTTTTTATATGAACATAGTAAGACACATGCAATTTAGGATCGACTATTCTCTCATCTTTCCCTTGGGGCTTTTTAGTCGAAGTGAAACCATCCCTCTCGAGAGGATTCTTTACATTTCGAATAACATATTCAGAGAAAAAACCAATAAACCCACGAATGTATTCATCAAATTGTCTTATTCCTGAGCTTCTTTGTGTTTCAGGAACAACTGCGATCAAAATTTTTAGCCTAGGCAAGACCCAAAAAAGAGACGGAAAACCAGGAATCATGTTTAAGCCCGGATTATGGCTCTTTGCTTGCGCGGCACCAACTGGCTGAGTTGAAGGAGCATACCGGACTTGGCCATCATCGTTTTCAACCTCATTCCATAGAGATACAAGCCAATCACCGTGAAGTCCTTGACTCATTCCCCACGTATAAGATGGCAAGAGAAGATGGTTTGCATCATATGTCTTTGTCTCGCTCAACGGAGCACCACTCAAAATTGCCCATTGATGTAAAGCTTCTAATGTTTCACTCACTCCGCAACACTTGGGGTCTACTTGATTCTTCTCTGTTCCGTAGATTCCCCAACGCTCAATAGAGTAGACATGTAGCTTCATTTTCAGGTTTAGGTGTTGCGCAGGCATAGTTATTCCGAATTATCTCGACTGACACATATCCTAACGCATCGTGCATACAACTTCTTGGTGTTTAAACATGTTTAAACCACTCTTAGACTCACGTCACGAACTAATCCTACCCTTTACTGCTCTCTGAACGCCCATAGTCCTAAAACGCATCACATGCGATTTGGCGTTAGGTAGCCCTCCAACGTCTCCAACACGCTCTGCTTATCCCCTTCTGACAGCCCCAGAGCGCGGCGCTCTGGCAGGTTGATCTCTGGGCGCCCGAACTGGTGGGCGGCACCGTATACCATGGGCGTACCGAAGTAGAGGGTCTGGGGATCGACCTGATAGTCGAGGGTATCGCGCAGATCATCGTTCAGACGCAGCACCTCATCGGCATGGCGGGGCTTGCGGGCACGGTACTTCTCCGAGAGCGGGGCCCAGGGCTCCCCTTCCGGGGTCTCTTGGGCATCCCAGCGATCCCGGTGCGACAGCAGCAGCCCTTCCCCTATATCTGCCAGAGGTTCGCTCAGGTCACCGGTTTTCTGATAGAGCTTAGCCAGCAGCTCAAAGGCATCGGCCACCCCGTGGTGGCTGATGGTGATAAAGCTACCGGCCATCAGAACTCATCCTCAAAGATGGTCATATAGTGCAGCGCTTCCTCATCTGCGTTAACCATCGCGGCCTCCCAGAGATCCCCCATCAGGTCAGCTTCTTCACCACGGGCTTGCTCACACAAAGCATCCAGCGCCTTGGCTTGCGCCAGGGTAAAGGGGCCATCCTGTGCCAGCAGGGCGCTGGCTTGTTCCAGCAAGGTCATCATGTCGTTCCTTTATTTTTTGCTCTCCGGGGCCGCTAGCGGCCGCCTTTGGTAGTGGCTGCAGTAGCTTTGGCCAGCATGGCTTCCACCCCCTTGGCCAGTTCGGGAAAGTGATCCAGCATGGATTCCCTCGCCAGCACCCAGGCGGCAAACGCCTCGGCAGCCATCTCTTTGCCATTGGTTCCGGCATATTCAGTAATCAGGCCGATACCGGTGAGATTGGGCTCCCCGGCCCAGAAGTGAACCTGGTGGCCGAGCTCATGCAACCAGGTAGAGATCCGCTGGGCCGATTCCCCCAGTTTATCGCCTACATTGGCCGACACACTCCAATGACGGCGCAAGGCTTCACCACTGGCGCCTCTTGGCAGCAATTGGCGCGGGCCGCGATTAGCGTAGGCATCTGTCAGCACGTCGGCAGCCGCTGCTTGTACCACCTGCATATCCACTGCCTTTAAAGTATCGCCTCCCTTTACCTTGATAACCAGATGATCCCAGCTGGTTGCGGTAAAGCCGTTGACCCTGCGGGCCCGGCGCGAATAGTAAAAAGAGCGCACCAGATAGGGATCTTTGCCCAGGTAATCAGCAATAGCCGGGGCAACCTTGAGCCCGGCCGCCCCCTTCCCCATTTCGGTCTGCTTGATAAACAGGGTTTTGACCGGATGCGCCTTGAGGAACGCCGCCAACGGTTCGCGCTGGGGGGCTGGCAACTTGGCCAGCAGATCACTCAACCCCTGTGCAGTGACACCTTTAACGCTGGAGAAAGCACTATCAACTATCCGCTCTGGCAGTCGCTCGGCCAACGCAGGCTTGGCCGCTTCGCGCTTGGCAACCGCCTTGGTCAGCTCTGCCGGAGTCTGGGGACGATAATCAAAACCGGGGTCGATGCCTTTGGGGATCTGGTGCAACTCCCCGGTTGTCTTGTCCACCCACTCATATTCGCCATCGTCCGGGGCCTTGCCCACCACCAAGCCGCGCCGCTTGAGATCGGCCTCTGAGAGCAGGAACTTCTTGCACTTGCAGCCATAGCCATTGCTCGGGCTGTGCGTCTCCCACCAGGGGTGATCCACCGGCAGCACCAGGTTGTTCCACTTGAGGTGCAACTCTCTGGGGTGCTCGGAGTCCCCATGACGATAGAGCGCATAGGGACGCTTGTGCTTGATACGCTGGATCTGCTCTTCACGCCCGGCGTTATAGCTCTGGCGCAGGTTGGTCTCGAAGATGACGCGGGAACGCCAGGACGCCGGGCCGGTATGTTCCCAACCGTGGCGAGCCACAATCTCCTTGAACGCCTTCTGAAAGGCCCCGATGGATTGCCCTTCACTGATAGCCTTGTCTACCGCCCCGCGCAGGTCAGCCAGCAGATCCATCTTGGTGGCCCCCGCCACCATAAAGGCGCGGTTATGGGCATCGCGCCACACATCGGCCCAGCGTTCGCTCGGCATATCGAGCTTCTGGCGAAAGAAGGCGATCGCCTCGGCAAAAGGCAAGGAGCCATATCTGACTGGTGAAGAGCGAACGGGCATCAGCGCCCCTCCTCCATCTCAAGCATGCCGAGCAGCTCGCTGGCGGCGATGGCTTGTGCCATCAATGCCCCCAGCTCGTCATGGCTGAGCTCAGGTTCCAGTGCCAACAAGCCATCCCGGATCTCTTCCAGGGTAGTGGCCTGCATCACCAGCGTCTGGACAGCATCGGTCATTCCTGCCAGCAGAGGGGCGGCCTCGGCTTGCAGCCTGGCCAACTGGGCATCGTTGTTATCTCCCTGCACGGCTTTATACGCAGCCAGGGTCGCCAGTCCCTGACGGGGCAACCGCGCCTTGAGCTCCGCCTCCCCTGTAGCCCCCCGATTATCCTGAATGGCCAATACCTCTTCCTGAGCGGTGGGCACCGGGATCTGCAACTTGTCATAGACCCACTGGGTCGGGATCTTCATGCCGATAGAGACCAGCGTGCGCAGCGGCCCTGCCAGTTGCTGCATATCCTCCGGCTCGGTCACATCAAACTCCAGCCGGGGGCTGCGGCGGGGGCCCTGATAGCTCTTGCCGTTCAGGGCATAGAGGGGATAGACCAGATCGCGGGTCAGGGTGGCGGCCAGCTGGCGGAGATCAGCATCCCGTACCTCCTGGCGCACCTCGTTATGGACATTACCCAGAGCATTGGTCGAGCTCTTGCCATCGGCCTGCGAGGTCAAGGTGCCCCCCAGAATGGCCTTGCTCATGGAGCGCTCGCACCAATCCATCATCACCACAAATGGATCTGCCTGACCGCTGGCGGCGTTCTGGAACTCAATCTCCATCCCGCGCGGGATAATGCCCCCGGCGTTATGACCGATGGAGAGCACCGCCTGCAGCAGGGTTGCCTTCTCTTTCTCGGTTGCTCCTTCCGGGTATTTGCCAAGGCGCACCGGCAGGCCGTAGATCTCCAGAAACTCCGCCAGATCCCGCACGCTGTAGTTCTTGAACAGAAACGGCCAGATCAGGGTACGGACAAGGCCGGTGCGGGCCAGATATCCCGATTTGGACTTGGCCTTGTGCAGCAGCCAGCCAAAGGGGTTGAGGGCAACCCCTTCATGGCTGTTATCACGCAGCCGTAGCTGGTTGCGATCGTCCGGGTTGGTCTGAAACCAGGCGGGATCACGCCAGATGATGCCCTTGGGAAGCTGCAACCCCTCCACTAGCTCCCAGCCGCAAAACTCCTGGGCACAAAAACCCTTGAGTACCGCATCGGTGGCGTCAAAGATGGCATCATCAAACCAGGTAAAATCCTCAATCAGCTCGCGGATCATCTCGCTGTCACGCTTCTCCGCCGGGGTAGCGTTGCGGGGCGGTTCGATTGTCCAGCTCACCCCCAACAGCGCGCGGCGACGTTTGCCGAGTTCACTCTGCAGGTGGGCGTCTTTCTCCTCCATGTCTTCGGCCAGTTCGCACTGGGCGATCAGGTTGCCCTGTTCTGCCTCCTTCAATGCGGCAGCCGCCCTGCTCGGGGTGAGCCCCACCGTGGGGTGTTCACTGTAGTGACGGCGCAACTGGGCAAGCGCCGCCGAGTTCTCGGTCTGCGGCTCCTTTTCAAGCCGCAGGGGATTGCCGTTGATATCGATGATCCTACCCATTACCAGGCCCCTCTCTCGAACGAATGATGGTTATCGCCCCTTGCTTCATCGCGCTTGTTGGGCAGCGGGGTGAACTCGATAGCGCCCCCCTCCATCCAGCTGGCCCGCACCGCCATGGCCAAGGCCACCGCAAAGTCACCGTGGCGCTGCTGGCCCCCTTGGCCAGTGTTCTTGCCCTTGTCGATCTTGGGGATGCCGTTGATGACCTGGATTTTCCCCAAGTCATCCTGCACGTCCGCATGGCGCGGGATGGTCAGGTTGCCATCCTCAAACTCTGCTTTGAGCTTGGGCATCCACTCCCGATACCAGGGGTCATTGAGCATCACGCACTCGATCATCCCGGCTCCCCAGCGCAAACGGGCCGCCTCTGCCAGATAGCCGCCGTTACCGGTAGCATCGAAGGCCGCCGCCGTGAAACGGTGCAGCCCAATCAGCAAATAAAACAGGATCTGGCGCTGGCTCTCATAGGGGGCATTGACCAGCTCCACCACAAAGGGCACCCGTTTGCGCAAGTTGGTGGCGATGGAGAGCGGAGCGAACACCGACAAATCCCCCTTGCGGGCGAAGTCCTCCCCCAGCACATGGCGACAACTGCGATCGAGTGCTTCCAGACAGGGCTTGAGGTTCTCCTCGCACCAGATATCCACCACCGCCTTGCGGGTCTCCTCGCTCGAGAGCTCGAAGTCTTTGGGGGCGGTAAAGCGCAGGATGGGAATATCCGGTTGCATCGCCCGCTCGATCAGGGTGCGCTTGATATAGACGCCGCTGCTCTGCTTGGGTATGCAGAAATACTCCTCAAGGGCATCCTCTTCGGTGGCGGTGGCCTTGAGCAGCCCCGCCTTCCAGGCGTCCTCTGCTTCCTGTGTCCAAAGGCCGCCCTTGACCTGGCAGATCCGACGATAGAGCCCCTGGCGGCAGGCATCGTCCAGGCTGATGGTATGGATGGAATACTCTTTACGGCCCGCTCGGCTGTCGTTTATCAGCTGGTTAAACAGGTTATCGACGCCGTTATGGGTACTGATCAACCGTACCTTGGCGCCCCACATGGTCAGCGCCATGGCGGCCTTCAACACCTCGGCCAGTCGGTCGTGGAATGCGGCCTCGTCGATGGTCACATTGCCCTGCATCCCCCGCAGGTTGGATGGGTTGCTGGAGAGCGCCTGCACCTTGAAGCCCGAGGCGAAATAGACCACGAAGGTGAGGATCGCTTTATCCTCATCGTCGGTGAACACCTCCTCCTGGATCTCACCGGCCGCCTTGTTGTACGCCTTGGCCCACATCGCCACCGCATCGATAAACTCGCGGGCCATCTCCTTGTTGCTGCCCACGTAGAAGTGGTGGCAGCCCCCGGCCATTTTGGTCTTGGAGGCCGTCAGGGCAGCGTCCGCCGCCTCCGCCCAGGTGATACCGGTGCGGCGGCTCTTCTCGGCAATCTTGAGCGGGCTCTCGTCGGCAATCCAGATGCGCTGGTATGGCAGCAACACCTCGTCGGGGTTGTATTCGGTACCCAGGGTCTGGGCTAACTGTTGGGCGATAGGGGTCTGAGCAATGGCGGTCATCAGGCAATCCCCAGGATTTCGCGGCGTATCTCGGCGGCGGCTTCACCGCTCAAGCCCGCCTGAGTCACGATGGCTTCAGTCTTGGCGGCGATCTCTTCGGCGAATGCCTGGCGGATCTCTTTCTCCCGCTTATGACTCTGCATGGCGGTCGATTCGAGCCGCTGGGCCGCCAGCATGGCGTTTTTCAGCATGTCGATATCCACCGCCTCCTCCGGGTTCTGCACCTGAGCCAGCATCGCCTTGAACAGTTGGGAACGACCCAGCTCCAGAATGAGCTTGGTGGTCTCCCCCATCGGCTTGTCGCCAAGCTGGGAGGTCAAGGCGGCCGTGGTTTCACGCAAATCCCGCAGATGCTGGCCGACCTGTTCAACCTGGCTGGCATGACGGCTTAACCCGGAGCGGGAGAGCTTGAGCTCATCGGGCAACCCAGCCTCCTCGATCAGGCCGTTGATCTCATCCAGGATGGCGGCCTGACTGTTGCCCTTATCCCGCAGCATCTCGTTGAGCGCATTGCGGATGGACTCAGGCAGCAGCCATACCTTGCTGGCACGGCCTCGGGTCGGTTTCTCACTCATGCTTAATCCTCCCCTTAATCCCCAGCCCTGGGCTTCTTGACGCCGGGTACCGTTGCCCGGCCCTCTGCCGCGTCCTGCCCCCGTCCGGTCAGGTGAGCTACCTGCACCGTGGCCAGTCGCTCGATGCGTACCAGCCCCTGCTCTTCCAGCCAGGCCAGCAGGGTCTTCACCCGATCCCGCGTCACCCGACCGGTACCCAGCTGGTCGAGGCAGTCATTGAGGATTGACTCGTTGGCAGCACCACCGATATCCAGCAGGGAGCGCAGGATCACCAGCCGCTGCTGGGCGTCCAATATTTGTTGAATGCTCATGGCTTCTCCTTCTGCACGGCGGCAAGCTCATTTTCCAACAGCAGATCGGCAAGGCGGCGGGCTTGGCGCAGCTCCGGCTTCACCTCCCGCAACTCCCCCCGCAATTCGCTTATCTCCAACTGCAGCTTGTGCAGCTCACGCTCGCTCGGCAGATCAGCCAGTACCTGCTCCACCCGCTGGACTCTCTGCACCAGGGCCGTGAGGTCTTCGCGCTTGGCGTAGGTTTTGGAGAGCAAGATGATGACCACCAGACCCACCAGGCTGGCCAACGCATAGAGCGGGCCCCAGTTCTTAACGATGAAATCCCACACGGGTCGCCTCCTTGCGCTCATACAGGGTCTGGCACTCAATACAGCGCTCGGCACCAGGCTCGGCTGCAAGACGGGTAGGCGGGATGGCTTCGTCACAATCGCAGCAGATACCATCGCCGTGTGGCCTTGCCCTGTTCTGGTGGGCTTCGATAATGCGCCCAGTCCGATCGGCATCGGCCTGCTGGGCGCGGTCTATATGGTCTGTCACATGACCTCTCTCGTATGGCTACTAACGGACGGTATGGGTCGCCTTGATGCGGCCCCAGATGGCGAGCAGGCCACCCACCGCACTGGCCAGATCCACCAGGGTGGATGCCAAGCTGGCTTGGGTACCCGCATCGACCGGCACACCGAACAGGCCCGCAATACCGGCCCCCACGGCAATCACACCACCGATCACGGTGCGGCTTTTGAAGGCAGACTTCGCTTGAGGTAACAGGGAATCAGGCATGATGGACTTCCTTCTTTTTGGGTTGAAATAACGGAGGTTGGGAATGACGGGCACGGGCCCGCAGGCGATCCAGTTCGGTCACCGAACGCCACCCTTTCTCAAACAGGGATTGACGGGTCTGGTGGTGGCTGTAGAGCGGGATCGCCTTCGGGTCAGCGATCTGATTGGCCAAAGCGGCCTTGAGATGGGCTTTGCGCCCATCCTTGAAGCAAGCGAGATAACGGGGGTTTTTGAGCTCAGGGATGCCAAAGCAGCCCGCAGCCTGGATCGCGGCCGCCGCCTTCTGTTGCTTGATAGTCAGCACGCTCATGCCACCACCTCGCCAACCACGTCGGAAAGGAGGTAGCTCTGCAGGCGCAGCAGCCGGTTGATCCAGCCATCGACATTGGCCCACTGGCTCGGATCTTTGCGCACAATGCCGAGCATGAAGCTGGCCCGCTGCATCATCAGCGCCAGCAGGAACTGGCCCTCGCCCTTGGCGCCCAGTTGCTGCTTGAGCCTGCCAATCGACACCGGGCCAAGGCGGCCATCTGCCATCACGCCCAAGACCTGCTGCAGCTGCTGGATGGCGCGTTTCGGCCCGTGATGCACCGCTGCATCAAACACGGCGATAGAGAGGGCCGGGCTTAGACTGGCAATCAGGTCACAGCGGGCGGGCACCCAGTAGCTCTGGAGATAAAAGGGCTCGGTATGGGCGGGAGTCAGATCACCGATAGCAATATCGGGTACCCCATCCCGATCGAGGTCGGCCATGCCGTCCTTCTTGCCATCGGCAGCATCAGCGATGCCGTACTTGGTATGACCACCACGGTCGGCGGGATGGTTGACTTCGCCCCCTTCCACATCGGGACGAAGCAGCCATTTAAGAGCGAGTGATAACATAAAGGCCCCTCGGTGAACTGCGTTATCAGCAGCGTACCGAGGGGCCTCTATGGCTGGGGTTTATGGTGGGTTAGTACAAAAGCATTGCTTCATTACATCATCATGGCCACAAGAAGGCAGCCTCACGACAAACCAAATAGAAAGCAAAAATGCAACATTCAGAATGCTCATATCCCTTAAATAACAAAGTTCAGTGAACAAACACCCCAACTGCAATGATTGCTCCTGTATGAGTTTGCTGGCAATATTTATCAGTTATAAAAATCACGGGGTTTTTTGTGGAAATTTTAGACATATTAGATGCACAAATTGCACAAATGGACCAACACGCATTGCGAGAAGCAATGTTGTCACAGTATAAGAAAAATTTTATCCTTTACCCAGGCCTATTTGTTACAGCCCAGCATTTACCAGTTTTAGATTGGCAGTCTTTCGAGTTCACAGATGAAGCGCCAGAGCTACCAAGGCAACAAGGTGTGTATGCATTCTCTGTTAATTTCAGACATGCCAACCTCCCATCTAACTCCTACATTCTATATGTTGGAAAAGCTGGAGACATTGGTACTAACAATACAATTTCAAGGCGTTTCAGAGATTATCTACGCGAGAGAAATCATATGACAAGAGCAACCATCCATAGCATGTTAAAATTATGGGACGGTCACCTCACATATCATTATGCATGCGTAGCAAATGGCACTTCGACAGGTGACATAGAAGAAATTTTAACTGGTATTTTCATGCCACCATATAATACGAATGATTTCCACGCTGAACTCAGACCAATTCGAAGAGGTGTCAACATATGACTAACTCACGATTAGTTATTCCATGCTTACGTGGCACCATTGGATCATGGGTAACGTATACATGTCTAATGCAGCTTAAAGATATTGCATCTCTAATACGGTTTGCTAAAGAGCTTCACACAAATAAACAATTATCTCAGATGATACAACGTAATCTGGATGATGAGAGAGCAATAGAAATAGCTGATTATCTAAAAAGCAACCAAGAGCGTTTCTTTAACTCTCTTGTTGTTGCAATATATGATGGTGATCCTAAATGGCATGGATTCGACAAAATTGAACCTAATAATGATGAAGCAGCTAATTTAGAAATGCCAGATTATGCCAAGGAATGCTTGGGGTACTTATCTCTATCAAAAGATGAAAAAATATTTGCTCTTGATGGTCAGCATCGTTTATCCGGAATAAAAAAAGCTGTGATAGATAATGAGCCAATGGGGTTGGAACAACTACCTGTTATCTTTATCTCTCATAGAAATACCGCTGATGGGATCAAACGTTCACGAAGATTATTTACCACACTAAATAAAAAAGCAAAACTAGTTTCTAGAGAGTCAATAATAGCTCTCGATGAAGATGACATCTGCGCTTGTATTACTAGATATCTTGTAGAAAACACTGACTTCTTACGAGAAAACTATATATCTTTTACTGTTGGAAGCCTCAGAGATCATCGTAACGTCACAACTATCGGCAATATATTTGACTGTGTTGAAAAAATCTGTGCATATCACCTTGGCTGTACAGTAGGAAAAGTGTCAGATACAAAAATCGATATTACTACGGAGGCCGAATTATACAGACTGGCTACCGAAATCTACAAACACTCTTTCCATGGGATCTCGCAGCTACGCGAAATATTCTTGCATGAAGATCCATCAGCGATTGTTATAAAATATAGAGGTCAAGATGCTGCCAATCATCTTCTTTATCGTCCAATAGGATGGGAGATTTATATTGATGCTATTATAAAGCTATTGTCTGAAGGGTTTGACGTTCACGACGCAGTATTAAAGATAAGTGAGAAAGATCTCTTTTTGGATGGGAGTATATTCTCTAAAAACCTGTGGTCTCCAGATAGAAAAACCATTCTCAAACCATCTGCCAAAAAATTACATCAGATGATAAAGGCACTAACTGAATAATTTGTAGTGGCTAGTAGTAAGTAACACTAGCCACTACTATCAAAAAAATCTACCTGAATTGTTTTTTTGTTTATTGCTCGCTGCCTTGCTAAAATTGAATATATTTGCGGCACTGAAAGTTTATACTTACGAGAAATAAATTCAATATTACGTCCATTGAACTCATCCCAAATAGCCCGATCCCGTAACGCAGCCTTGAGATGCTCTCCGGTGGGAATGTAGTAGGCACGCCCCCCCATATAATGGGCCTGTACCAGCGCCAACTTGCGGGCCTGAGCCTTGGCCTGTTCTTGTGCCATCCCTCCTCTGACCAACTCGCAGGCCAGCACATCCACCAGCTCGCTCAGGGCTTTGGGCCATTTGGCCGTCAGTTCAGAGGCAGGGATCTGGTCGAGGCGATCGACCAGCTGCCCCAGTGAGACGTGATCATCGGCAAAGAGATCCTGATTCTGTTCCATGACTCCCCCAGCAAAACAGAAAAAGCGGTGCGCCGATTAGAACACAGGCTATTTTATGCGCACATTTTTTAGCGCATACTGAGTCCCTCGTTATCAAAGGGAGATTGAGACGAATGAGATGGAGCGAGCGCGTTAAAGAGTGGTTACTTGATCTCGATGTAAAACTGCAACGAGACCCTCATGCCTTATGGCCAGCGACTCTCGCCTGTATGATTGCCCTTGTACTGTTCATTTTTGCTGGGATACAAGTCAGCAAACAGCCTGTGCAGGCTTCGATATTCGCAGGTATGAGTGACGTATTGGTGATTCTATGGGCCCCCTCAGTAGTAGCTGGCTTGATTATTGTGGCCAAGGGAGTAAGTGCCACAATGGCTCGACTAGAAAAAGCAGGACGAATTCCTGATTAACTCAGATACGGCTGTTCCACTTTTTCAGCGCCTCCAGCACTTTGACGGCCAGAGGCGCATCCAGCCAGCCCACCTCGGCCACCCCTACCCCACAGTTTAAACGGGCCGTCATCCGTTGCACCCAGTGGTTTAATGCGGTTTCCGAACCATCCCTGACGATGCCAAGACGAGCCATCTCACACCAGATGGCCCTGATCTTGGCAATTTCATTGACCCTGATGTGACTACCTGCCGCTGGACTCAACCGTCTGTTGGCTGCATTGCGAGCAGGCTTGGGAATAAAGCCCGCCGCTTTGAAGGCAGCCAGCACCTGTTCCAGCTCCTGTTCGTTCAACAGGGCGGCGCTACGCTTGCCTGTATGGCTGGCCAACAGGTCGCGGTAACACTCGTCATCGAGCGCCAACACACGGCGCCCCACCTGTACCAGCCGGATCAATCTGTTGCGCTTGTCCATTTACCGTTCCGCCTTACTGTCATAGTGCCGCCCGGCCACTCTCAGCTGTTGGTAGTGCTCATTGAGGCACCCCCGACACCAGCTGGAGAGCCGGGTGGCATCGCTCGCCACACCGAAAAACTCGGTATCCCATGGCCAGAACTAGCCACAACGGGGGCAGCGCTGCTCCAGCCCCAGTTCGGTGATGCAGGCCCGACCGCTTTGCAGGCGGCGAGCCAGAATATGGGGGGCCAGCAGGGGGCTATAGATGGCCATGGCGATCCCCGGTTTCGTGTACCCCACCACCATCTCTGGCCGATTTGGCCTGCTGCAGTTCGGCCACCAGTTGCCAGCGCATCTGGCAGGCTTCTCCAGCCAGCGCATGAAAACCACGGGCGCGCGCCTCTTTATCAAACTGTTTGAGCTGTTTGCACACAGCCCGTTTCTCAGCAGCCACCAGTGCAATGGCTGCGCTGCTGAATATCTTGGTAAGCCGAATATCCATCTCTGTTTTGGTCATCGCCGTGCTCCTTGTATCAAGACGGTGAAGACCTGGGCCCAGATCGTTTGGTTGCTCATCAGTACCCGGCCACCACACCGGGTAGACAGGGCGGCAGCGCCGCCCTGTTTCGCATCGGCCATTACTCGAACTGCAGTGGCGTCACACCTTGATACTCCTCGGCATTGAGGGGCGCAGGCCCTAGCCCCAGCGCCCAGAGCAAGGCGGCCTTGATGCCATCCTCATAGGTGTCGTCGGGGTAGCAGGTGCCCTCGGTTTCGGTGATCTGCTCACAGAGCAGCAGCTGCTCTTCGGCTTTTTCTACGTTGATTTCCATCACGCCTCCTCCCTATACCTTGGCCAGATCCAGGCTCATCTGGATGTAACGCCCGTGAGCGTCACGCTCGTAGAGCCGCAGATATTGGCTGGTGCCGGTCACCTGGATGGCATCGACAGCAGCTTGCATGGCCAGCAGCCAATCCGGGTCATCGATATTGAGCTGACGAAGGGAGAGCACCTGGTTCACATCGATATGACCGCTCTTGGATACCCGAAAGGCATGGTCTACCAGAGCGCGGATCTCGCTGCTGGCGCCATCGCTCCAGCGTTCGATGCACTGGTCTATCAGCGCTTTGGCGGCCTGGATCCGTTCATCAAATTTGCGGTGCTCCCCCACTGCCCGAATCAGCTTGTAACGACCATCAAAACTGAGCAGGGTCACGTTGCCCTTGGTACCGCCCCACGCCACGCCATACTGCTCGGCGGAGAGATCCACAAAATCGGCGATCTGCTGCATGGCGCCAATCTTGAAGGCGGCCAGCTGTGCGCGTTGCTCGCGAGCTGCCGCGATAATGGCCAGCACCACTTCGTCGCGCAGCTTGTCTGCCGGGGCGATCAGGTTTTCCGGTACCCAGTGCCCCTGAGCGTTCTGGCGCATCGGGGTGGTACTGGCGGTTTGTGCTTCTTGCATGGGCTTCTCCTTAATGGATCTTGTTGCTGCCGGGCACCGGAGGGCACATCACGGCGCTGTACTGCTCTGCTGTCGCGCTCGCCAGCTCCTCCTGATGGGTCGCGCTGCAGAATTCGAGAAACTTGGGTAACTGGCGCAGCACCACCCGCGCCAGCGCCTCGTCTTCTATATCAAGCTGGATCTTGCTCATCTCATCCCCCTTGCCGGTTTCAGGATTCTTGGCGCCAGTGCAGCAGGCAGCCGCCAAAGCGCACCAGGGCGACTTCGCGCACCACGCCCGCCAGACATTCACGGCTCAACACGGCGCGCGCTTGCATCTCTTTGGGCAGTGGCCCGGTGACCGCCAGCAGCGGGGTATGGCAAACCCGACTGGTGCGAACGTCATATCCCTTGGCCGTCAGCCAGTGGCTGAGTTGCTCGGCGGTCTTTTGCAAATTGCTGTGCAGATGCTTTTTCATCCCGTTCTCCTTGTGATCTCGTCACCGGGCCCACCGCGAAAGAGCCCCGCCAACCCTTATTTGCCTTCTTGCTTGTCGAGCAGTCGGTTGTATTTGATGGCCATGATTTTCAGCTCTTCGGCCAGCAATTCACTTAGAATGCGCAGGCTGCTGCTGGCATTGTCGCCATCGCTTTTGGCCTGTCGGCGCAATCTGGAGAGGGTTGCCTCGGCGTCATAGCGAGCCGTTTTCTGCGCCCCTTTGCCCTGCTCTACAGATAACCGCATCGGGCGACGCAGTTGCTGCGCCTCGGTCAGCTGGCTATGGGGGCAACCGCTGCGGCATGCCTTCCAGAGCTTGATATCCATCGGACTGCTGCCCACTTCGCTCGGGCCTCGGCGCTGGTGAGCGAGACACTGATGCGCCGGGATATCCCCCAGGATGGGGCACCTCACCTTGTTGCCCATGAGGGCCCCTTCCACCAGGGTCTGTACCCTTGCCATATCGCCGGGATACTTTTCGTTGCAGACCTGGCTGATGGTGGTGCGAGAGAGCCCGAGCTTCTCGGCCACCTGGGCCAGCGAGCTGGCAGCCACTTCGGCCTGCAACACCTCAAGCCACGTTTCCATGTGTCTCCTCCTCCCGTTGGAACGGGTATAACTGCTGCTGGTTTTGATCCCAGCAACCATGGTCACGACACAGCGGGGCGTAACGGCCTGTATCCCTGACCAGCTGATAACGTCCTGTCAGGCCGTGTCTGGCGGGCACAGGCAGCAAACTGTCAACTTTGAACAGCACTTTGACGTAACCGGCTTTCACCAACCTATCGGTGTAAAACCAGGCTTGTTTCTGACCCGTCTCTGCCGTCAGCATCAGGTCTGTCAGGGTGAAGAAGCGGCTGATCTTCATGGTGTTCCACATTTTCTGTTGATTGGTTTTGCGCTTGTTCCGGCATTTAGGCCGCTTCTGGCCACTGCTTTTGCCAATCGGTGGCACGTATTGGGCGCTAACCACTTTGAAATAGGCCGGGCGGGATACCACGCCGTCCGGGTGTTTAATGAGGTGGCCAGCGGCCAACCAGTCACGCACGACCTTGTAGATATGTGCCTCCGACATTCCCGTCACGGCGATCACGTCCTTGATCAGAAACGTCTCTTGCTGGCACATCCATTCCCAGGCTTGCAACGTCATTAGCGTTGCTTTTGTATCAACCACTGGAATCCCTCCCGCGCTTTGTTTTTATTGGCTGTAGCCTGACGGCTAGCGGCTGCGACGCACGTCATGGAGCAGCTCGCTGGCGTCAACGTCCTCCAGCCGGATAATCCGGGCATCAGAGGCCATCGCCATTTTTTCAATCTTGTCGAGGGCCGAAACGATGGTGCGCACCACACCGTTGGAACGCTTGCGGATCAGATCCAGTAGTGCATCGTCGATCTCCACGTCCACCTCCAGCATTTCACTGGCAATCAGGGACACATCATCGAGATCGGCCGGTTTGAATTCGATCCACTGGGAGATGCGGTTAAACAGTTGCTTGCGCTGGCTGATGCGGCGGGCAATCTCTTCCATCCCGACCAGGATCAGGGGTTGTTCGGTGGCATCGTAGATATCGCGCAGGGTCTCCATGATGCGGGCATTGCCGACCACGTAATCGGCCTCGTCCACGAAGATGGCCAGCTCTTCGGCGCGTACAGATTCGATGATGCTATCGACCTGAGCACGCAGGTTGTGGCGCTGGGGAATGCCGATCTCTTTGGCAATCTGTTCCAGCAGGCTGGTCACCGTGTCGGCCTTGTAGCAGCGGACATAGATGCCGTTCACTTCGTCCTGGTTGAACAGCCATTCCACGGCGGTGGTCTTGCCAAAGCCGGAGGGGCCATGGATCAGACCAATGCCCGGCACGATGCTGGAGCGGTTGAGCAAGTTGTCGAGCAGCTGCTCGGTCTTGATCATGTTTTTGACTTCAACGATCTTGTGTTTCATAGTGGGTTTGTCCTTTGTTTTTGGGCCTTTTCGGGCTACTCGCTAACCTTTTGCCTGGGTGCAGCGGGTAGCCCGAACTTCATCCAGATGGCGGTTAATGCGTTTTGCCATCAGCTTGTGGCTGTAGAGGTATCGGGTCAGCCACTCCTTCTCCCGCTCTGTCAGCGGGGTATCCAGCTCCCGCTCTGCCAGATAGATGGCTTGCTCGTACTCGGTCTTGAGTGCTCTCGATTCCTGCCCTGCGGTGGCTTGCGCCCGCTGCGCTTTCGCTTCTCGTCTGGCTTCTATGGCGGCCAGTTCTGCCGCATTGAAACGGGCGGGCTCAGCGGGCGTTGAGACCCCGGTGAGCGCGGCCAATGCCGGGTTATCGAGGGTGAGATCGCGCCGACTGAACGCTTCAATACCCTTGGCCTGATCGACGAAGTGGCGCACCACATCCTGATGGAGCTGGTCGATGCCAAAGGTCTTGGCAAGGTTGCGCATCTCGCGGCGAAAGCTGGCCAACGCCTTGGCATCGGCTTTTTTGGCCGCCCGGAAGGCATCGGGACTGATGCCATTGCCCAGCAGGTCGATGTTGATGGCCTCGATCCGCTCGTTCCAATCGCCGGTGCGGTACAAAATGGCGCGGCCCACATCGCACGGATCGAGAAAGACGCTGACCCGCTGGCTCTTCCAGTTGTGCTCCAACAGTTCGGGGGCGCTGTATTTGAGGCCACCGGCCTTGATAAAACCTTTGGAGACGGTCGCCTCGCCGATATGGTTGAGCAGCAGATCCAGCGCAGCTTCATCGGGAATGGCACGGCGCTGATAACGGGCCAGCTGATACTTTTCATTGGGGCTGACCCCGAGGGCACTGTGCTTGCGGTTGTGGTAACGGGCATCGAGCCAGTTATCGAGCAGGGTTTGCAGTTCGGCGGCCGTCATGGCCAGCTCGTAAATCTCTTTTTGCGCATCCGGTTTGCGCTTCTCCTCCAGCCGCTGGGCAAAGCTCTTGCGCGCCTCGATCACCTGACGGTCTGCCACGCAGTGGCCGATATAGGAGGGCAACAGCTCGATCAGGCCGTGGCTCAGGGTGCGGAAAAAGCGCTCGATATGGGGTTTCTCCCAGCCCGAGTAGGCGTTGGAGCGGCTGACGTTCATACCAAGCAGAGTGCAGATGGACATGACCCGCTGGCTCACGTAGTCAGAGCCGTTATCGGTGCGCATCACGCCGTTATCGTTGAGCGTGCCCCAGGCCAGCAGGGTCTTGCGCAGCAGCAAGCAGATCCCTTCGCTCGATGAGCTCTTGGCCACCAGCAAACGAACGCGACGGGTATACACGTCGATCACGGCGATGATACTGTGACGGCCATCCACCAACATGGCATCGACCGGGGTGCTATCGAACTCCCAGACGTCGTTGGGCTGGGCCATCCAGGGGTACATCTCCTCGATCGCGCTGCGGTATTTGTTGTTGTAGGCATCCGGGTTGGTGGTGTAGGTAAAGGCCACCTTGTTCTCTGCCAACCATTTCACCATCCAACGACGCAAGGAGGATTGGCTGGGGATCTGCCATCCCAGCTGATTCATTTCGCTGTATTGGCTGGCCAGTTCGTGCAGCGCCCCCCACTTGTTGGCCAGATGGGGCTTGGTGGTGACTAGGGCGGTGAGAAACTGGGCCAGATCCGGGCTCTGTTCGACGGTTGATGGCCGCTCCCGCTGATAGTTGCCAGCCAGGGCTGCGGGGCCTTCATCCGCCAGCGCACTTTGCCAGCGGCGCAGGGTGATCAGGCTGAATGGTTTTTGCCTTTCATAAACGCTGACAGGCAGGGCGAGAGTGCGGGCACGGTATGCCTCGATAAAGGCGCGGCGACCCACCTCCCCTTGCTGGCAGGCGTGATAGGGGGCCAGGAAGATATCGGCGGCCTGCAGGATGAGCAGTCTGGCATCGACCTTCTGGCGAGCCCCCTCCCCCAAAGTCAGCAATTTGCGGCCTGCCTCCGGTTTGACCGGCACCTCGCGTGCCAGCAACTTGGCCATGGCCTTGCCACCCGCCGCATGGTCGGTCACCGCATGGCCTTGTGCGGCCACAGCTTGTTCTGCCAGATAACGGCGGGTTTCAATCGGCAGTGAGCCAATGTGGTATTCGGCCCCTTTGCCTTTCTCGCGCTTGCGGCTTTGCCACTCTTCACGCTCGGCCTTTTTGCGCACACCATCGGGGTAAGCGGGCATGCCGACCAATCCGGCCAGCGCCTGGGCGGTGTACCAAGTGCTCATTGGTCACCTCCCAGCAGGTCGATCCCCAGCGACTCGGACAGCAGGGCCATGATGGCGCGGCTTTCCCGACGCTTGGGGCTAATCCCTCTGGCCGGAGCATAGTGTTTGATGCAACGCTGTACGGCTCGGGGGTGCAACCCTTTAGCGCGGGCCCAAGCAGCTTGGGAATATCCGCATTTTATGAGCTCAGCCCTGATCCACTCTGGTGTTTTCCCTGACATACTCACCCCGTTTCGGTATCATCAAGTGTCGCAGTGCGTATCTTTATCATTCATAAAAGAATGATTTTATGTCGCAATGCGTCACATATGAATGATTGATCACCCCAAAAAGATTGACAAGTCTTTTTGTGCGGAATTTTTTGTCTATCGACTCACCAGCATCAGCCACTAGCCGAGAATTCCTTGTATGTCAGAGCGTTATGAAGAAAAACCACAAGCAGCACAAAAAGACGGTGAGGTATCTTTTCTGACGGCGGGAATGGATACTTTGAGTGACCGTCTGGATGAGCTGCGCGGTAGCCTGAGCTACAAGGCATTTGCCGAACTGGTGGGAATGAGTGAGTCGGGGATGCGCAAATACTTCCCTCCGTTTAATTCGCTGCCCACCATCGACAAGGCGCTGCGCATCGCGCGGACGTTCAATGTGAATCTGGAGTGGCTGGCCACCGGTCAGGGCCCGAAACACCCGGATGGAACGGCCGAGCAGATGGTGCAACGTGAAGAGTTTGACGAGGAGTACGCGCTGATCGATGGCTACCATGTCACCGTCAGTACCGGCCATGGTGCGTTTAATGATGATCATGAGGTTAAACGCAAGCTGGCCTTCCGCCGCAAGTGGCTCACGTTTCGCAAGTTAACCCCGGATAACCTGGTGGTGGTCTTCGCCAAAGGCGACAGCATGGAGCCCACCATCCACTCTGGTGACTCTATCCTGGTCGATATCAGCAAGAATCAGATCGAAGACGGATCCATCTTCGTGTTGCGCCTGGGGGAAGAGCTCTACGCCAAGCGCCTGCAGAAAAACTTCGATGGCGGGATCACCATCATCAGCGACAACCGCGATGATTACCCCCTGCAGGTCGTTCCAGCCAACCAGCTGGAGAACCTGGCCGTGATCGGCAAGGTAGTCTGGGCAGGGCACGACTTTTTTTAACTGGTGGTGCTACAGACAGTCGCTTAAACCCGGATTTAAGACACCTACTGTCACACAAAAGAAAAAACAGGCTGTCAGCCTGTTTTTCATTTTCAGCGCATCCCAATCGGCTGAGCGAACCAACTTTTCATTTTGCGGTTAAACGGCTTGGTTTAACCGCATCACGCCACAAGCCCCGCCATTCCTGAGTTTGTCCCGCCATCTCCCACTTGTTTTCACCAGCTCCCGGTTTTTCATTCTTGGTGGTGGGTTACAAGAAACCAGTTGCGACGGCTGCATTCTGCCTTGTAACCACCACCACTGAGGATAAAACGGCGGTGTCTGCGCCAGTCATAACCGGTAGGCAATGCCGGGTCATAGCGCGATTTTGCCTGCCCCACAGGATCAGATTGCTCACTTGTGCTCATCCGGTTTCCCTCACTGGCATTGGTTGAACAGTGTCAGTCAGCTCTTTTTCATACTATAGCTGTCACCCTTAGGCTCGGGGCTCAGGGGCCGGATACGGGGACGACAGATGTATCACGGAGGCAATGTTGGACAGAAATCGCATGGATTAGATGCGAACTACTGTGACTCGGTTCGATCAAGCAATTGACCAATGAGTCGCACCGCCGCAGCGATTCAATCTGGCTTAGCCGGGCAGATGAAGTGCCAGCCAGACTGCCAGCGGGATCACCAGCACAGAGAGGGCATTGCCGCCGAGCACGATACTGGCCACCTTGTCCGGCTGGCAGTGATACTGCTCGCAGAGCATGTAATTCAAGACCGCAGGGGGCAAGGAAACCGACAAGATCAACAGCGGGATCCACTCCGTCTTGAGCGGCAACAGCCAGATCGCCAGCAGCAGCGACAATCCCCCCGCCAGCAGATAGAGCAGGTTGCACTTGAGCGCGAGGCCAAGGTGATCGAGCTCTCCCTCCATCAGGCGAATGCCCAGCGCAAAGAGCATCAGGGGCACCGAGATCTGGCCGAGCAGCGAGGCCGTGGTCACCACATATTCCGGCAGCGTAATGTGCAGGTTGGCCACCAGCAAACCGGCCAGCGCGGCCCATAACACAGGGCTGTGCAGCCACAACCAGCGGGAGGTATTGGCCGAGAGGATAAACATGCCGACCGAAAAGTGCAGCAGATTGGAGAGCACAAAGAGGATCACGATGGCCCCCAGTTGCTGCTCGCCAAACGCCAGCACCATCAAGGGGATACCAAGATTGCCGGTATTTCGGAACATGGCGGGCAAGATCAGCGCTGCCCGCTCAATCCCTTTGAGTTTGAGCAGCGCGAGCAGCAGACCGGGTAACAGAATAACCAGCGCCCCCGCCGCAATCAGCGGCAGATGCTCCGCCAGCGCCAGCGGATACTTGACCAGCGCGGAGAAGACCAGCACCGGGGTAAACAGCTCGATATTGGCCCGATTGACGTAACCGAGCGCGGCCCCCGGTCGCAATCGCCCGTAGAGTGTACCGAGCCCGACCACACCGAACACCGGGATGACGATATTGAGCAAGGCGCTGAACATGGGCGGCGTCCGTTACAGTTCGCGGGCCGGTTTGCCCATCAGCACCACCGGATCCAGCGTCACTTCCAGCACGCCGTTACTGACCCAGAGCTGACCATCGGAGATAGTGCAGGTGAGCTGCATGGTGCGCTCGACCATGGCGGTGAGCGGCAGAGTCTGGCTGTCGGAGAGTTCGATGATGCTGAGGTTGTCATGCTGGCTCAGCTTGCCCTGGTTCTGCTTCCACCAGACGGCTGTACCACGACCACCGTAGAGATAGAGCACCACCTGACGGGCGCGGTTGCAGGCTTTTTTCAGCCGTTTTTCATCGGGTTGGCCCAGCTCGATCCAGAGCTCTATTTCGTCCGAGTAGTTCTTGCACCAGAGCTCGGGTTCATCATCGGCGCTCAATCCCTTGGTGAATTCAAGTCGCTCGGCAGCGTGCCAGGCAAAGGCCGCCAGCCGGATCATCATCCGCTCATCGGTTTCGGAGGGGTGGCGCGCCAGCGTGAGGGAGAAGTCCTGATACAGATTGCGATCCATATCAGACAAACTGATCTGGGCCTTGAATACGGTTGCCTTGAGAGCCATAGAAAACCTTGAACACCTGATAAGAGAAGGGTGAGTGGGAAATACGGGCGCCAGTGTAATCAAAATCGGCGGCAGGTTCGACCATCCTGACCAAAGATTTCCCCTTCCCTGCCGGGATAAGTGCTTTAAAAGACACAAAAAACAAATGCCAGTCCGAAGACTGGCATTTGGCGGCATGGAGAAGCGACTCACTTCTCGGCGGACTGTACCCCGAACGCGTTCAGCAGCATGCAACAGGTCACTGCCACCGCCACGAATCCGCTCAGAAAGATAAAGGGCATGGCCCCATATCCCAGTACTGTCCAGATGGTGTGTTCAAGAAGACTCATTGTTGTGTCCTTCATCCGGTGAAAGGTGTGTTCCTTCTGGCGGATATTGGCTCCGCTCTTGATGCCTCCATTTGACCTCAATCAGCGGTTGGGTCCTATGCCACCAAAGTGATAAATGCAGGGTTCATTTGCGCTGGATCAAGCTTTTTGGCCAAATATCCATGCAGTTCAAGCAATTACCACCGCCAATCAAGCATAGACACAAACACGGCAGAATAAAAAAACGCGCCGGATGGCGCGTTTCTTGGACAGCACAGGCAAGGGATCAGTTGTCGCACAGATCGCTTGGCATGTCCTGACGCAGGCGTGTCCACAGCTTGCCGGACTCGATACCGTACTGACGCACCGTCATGAACACCGCTTCGTGGTTCTTGGTCTCCGCCAGATTGAGCAGGGTCTTGTAGTAGGCATCTGCGGTCTCGCGAGCCTGCTTGTCGGAGAAGTAGTAGCTGCCGACCCGGCTGTACAACCCTTTGAAACCGTTCAGGATCAAAGCGTAGATCGGATTGCCGGAAGCAAACGCCAGCTGGTGGTGCAGGCGATAATCGAACTCGGCATAAGCCTGGGCGTTGTTCTCGACCCCATCGGCGCCACGCAGGATCTCGGCGGCCTGTTCCGGATTGTGACGGATCGCCCCGCGGATAAAGATGGTGCAGATATGGGTACGGGCGGAGAGCAGCTGAGCTATCAGATCAGGTACCTTGTCCTGATCCAGACGAGCCAACGTCTCCAGAATATTGAGGCCGGAGGTTTCCCAGAAATTGTTCACCTTGGTCGGCTTGCCATGCTGTATGGTCAACCAGCCATCACGGGCCAGTCGCTGCAGCACTTCGCGCAAGGTAGTCCGGGTCACCCCGATCAACTCGGATAATTCACGCTCGGCGGGCAGAATAGATCCGGGAGGAAAGCGATTGTTCCAGATGGACTCGATGATGTATTCCTCGGCAAACCCAGCTGGGCTCTGCGCTTTTATAACCATGAATTGACTCTGTTGTAATGCGTAAAAAGGCTGACGAATGATATCAAAGCGATGATGGCTGGCAAGCATAAGGTCAGTCCTCTGCTCACATATGGCAAATATAGTGTTGGGAATATGTATCTAATCGCCGCAGGGGAGCCAGCCAACCCCGACAAGGTGGTTATAAAACAGACACATGGGCAGAGATCCATCGGCTATCATTTATAATCGTCACGCTTTTTGATTAAAATCACGAGGAATCAGACAGATAAAGGCCAACATCCGGAGGCACAGGTCGAATCATCCTTGACTGCATAGAAGCAGATCCTAACAACAAAGTTGAGACCCATTATCATGCCAATAAGCCTAGGGCAGGCATTCGCCAAGAACTTCTTGGGCAATGCACCACAGTGGTATAAAAGCGCCATCTTGCTATTTCTGGCGATCAATCCGGTCGCTTTCTACCTTGATCCTTTCATTGCGGGCTGGTTACTGGTCGTTGAGTTTATCTTCACCCTGGCCATGGCCCTCAAGTGCTACCCCCTGCAACCGGGTGGCCTGCTCGCGATCGAAGCCGTGTTGATCGGCATGACCTCCGCCGATCAGGTCAAGCACGAGCTGGTCGCCAATATCGAAGTGCTGCTGCTGCTGGTGTTCATGGTGGCAGGCATCTATTTCATGAAGCAGTTGCTGCTTTATGTCTTCACCAAGCTGCTGATCGGCGTTCGCTCCAAGATCCTGCTCTCCCTCTCCTTCTGTCTGGTCTCCGCCTTCCTGTCAGCTTTTCTCGATGCACTGACGGTCATTGCCGTGGTGATCAGCGTTGCCACCGGTTTCTATGCCATCTATCACAAGGTCTCTTCCGGCAAGGAGTTTGGTCACAGCCATGACCATACCGACGATAAGGAAGTGGCTGAGCGCAATCGCCAGGATCTCGATGATTTTCGCGCCTTCCTCCGCAGCCTGATGATGCATGCCGCTATCGGGACCGCGTTGGGCGGTGTCTGCACCCTGGTGGGCGAGCCGCAAAACCTCATCATCGGCGAGCAAGCCAGCTGGAACTTCGCCGAATTTGCCATTCGCATGTCCCCCGTGACCGTCCCCGTCTTTATCTGCGGTCTGCTGACCTGCGTGTTGGTGGAGCAGTTTCGCTGGTTTGGCTATGGCGCCCGCTTGCCGGACACAGTGCGCGCCATCATGGAGGAGTACAACCGCTACGAAGAGGCAAAACGCAGCCCGCAAGACAAGGCCAAGCTGATCGTTCAGGCATTGATTGCGGTCTGGCTGATCGTCGGTCTGGCCATGCACCTGGCAGCCGTTGGTCTGATTGGCCTCTCGGTCATCGTGCTGGCCACCTCCCTGACCGGGATCACCGAGGAGCACTCGCTGGGTAAAGCCTTCCAGGAGGCACTCCCCTTCACCGCCCTGCTGGCGGTCTTCTTCAGCGTGGTCGCCGTCATCATCGATCAGCAGCTGTTCAAGCCGGTGATCCAGCTGGTACTGGCTGCCAAGCCGGAGAACCAGCTGGCTCTCTTCTATCTGGCCAATGGGGTGCTCTCCATGGTCAGTGACAACGTCTTTGTCGGAACCGTCTACATCAACGAAGTCAAGACTGCCCTGCTCAATGGCGCCATTGACCGCGCCCAGTTCGATCTGCTGGCGGTAGCCATCAACACAGGTACCAACCTGCCATCGGTCGCCACCCCCAATGGTCAGGCCGCCTTCCTGTTTATGCTCACCTCGGCATTGGCGCCGCTGCTGCGCCTCTCCTATGGCCGCATGGTCTGGATGGCGCTACCCTACACATTGGTGCTGGGGCTGGTCGGCTTTTTCTCTGTCGAATTGCTGCTTGGCCCTGCCACCGAATGGTTCTATCAGCACGGATGGCTGGTGATGGAGAGTGCGCTGCCAGCGGTACAGCCAGCGCTGCATTAATCCATTGCGACGGTTTCCGAGGGCCCTTTCAGGGCCCTTTTCTTTTCTGCCCCGCTCTGCTCTAATTCAGCCACTGTTTTTTCTGAGAGATCAATGAGATGATCGAGTTTCTCCGCCGTATCGCCGCCCATCGGCTGGCCTGGGGTCTGTTGGCAGCATCAGCCCTGTTCCTCGAGTTGTGCGCCCTCTTCTTCCAGCATGTGCTGGGCCTCTCCCCGTGCGTGATGTGCGTTTACGAACGGTTGGCGACCCTGGGTGTGCTGGCCGCCGGTCTGCTCGGCATGGTGGCGCCGGATAAGTGGTATGTTCGCTGGAGTGCCATGTTGCTGTGGGGCTACAGTGCCTTCCGCGGCTTCCAGCTGGCCCTCAAGCATGTGGACTATCAGGTTAACCCCTCCCCGTTCAACGTCTGCAGCCCGTTTGCCGACTTCCCGAGCTGGGCTCCGCTCGATCAGTGGCTCCCCTGGCTCTTTATGCCGGAAGGGGATTGTGCCCAGATCACCTGGCAGTTCCTCGGTTACTCCATGCCCCAGTGGCTGGTCGTCATCTTCGCCGCTTACCTGCTGGTCTTCACCGTGGTGGCCATCGGCAATCTGGTGAAAGGGCGCTGCTGCAACTGAGTGTCATGCCCGTGTGGAGATAAAAAGGGGGGAGCCATGATGGCTCCCCCTTCTCGTTCTGGCTGACCGTATTTCTGGTTACGCCCTGGCAGTGCTCATCTTGGCCTTGACCGCGCCAATTACCATGGGCAACAGGGAGATACCAATGATGCCGAAGATCAGCAGGGTAAAGTTGTGACGCACCACCGGCAGATTGCCAAAGAAGTGGCCGGCATAGACGAAGGAGAGTACCCACAGCAGACCGCCAACCAGGTTGAACGCCAGGAAGCGCGGATAGGTCATGGCCCCCATCCCTGCCACGAACGGCGCAAAGGTACGCACGATAGGCAGGAAGCGGGTGATGATGATGGTTTTGCCACCATGCTTGGCATAGAAGGCGTGGGTCTTCTCCAGATAGTCGCGGCGGAAGATTTTAGAGTCCGGGTTGCGGAACAGCTGCTCGCCGAAGAAGTGGCCGATGGTGTAGTTGACCACGTTGCCCAGCACGGCAGCGATGATCAGCACGGCCGCCAGGGTATGGACGTCCAGCACGCTACCCACGGTCAGCGCTCCGGCAGCAAACAGCAGGGAGTCGCCTGGCAGGAACGGCGTCACTACCAGCCCGGTTTCACAGAAGATGATCAGAAACAGGATGGCGTAAACCCAGACGCCATAGTTCTCGAACAGCTCTTTCAAATGCACGTCTACGTGCAGAATAAAGTCGATTGCAAAGAGGATCAGATCCATTTTTTCCATACCCATAAAGTGAACGGCGTGGAGTCTACGCCAATGCCATCCGGGCGACAATCACCGGGCCTGCCTCTTTTTCATCCCGCAGCGCCCACCTTCAAATGAAACCGTTTTTCCGCTTCCGTCGAGGGTGGGAACACAAAGAGTGATGTCGAGCGTGGTGTTGAAAAGGTGAACTAGGAGGCCTGTTCCAGCTCGCTGCGCACTGCAGGGGGAAGACAACGCTCCCAACCCCATAGCAACACCAGCAGCAGGGTCACATCATCGAACCAACCCAGCAAGGGCACCACGTCGGGGATAAGATCCACCGGACTAATGCCATAGAGCAGGATAAGGATCACCAGGCCCCTCGCCCACCAGGGGGTACCGGGATGGCGAAAGCCCTGATAGAGACGACGAAGTCGTTGCCAAATCAGCCAGCGTTTACGGCTCATGATTCGATCAACTCGCTGCGCAACTGCTGGATCTGATCCCGTAGTGCCGCCGCCTGTTCGAACTCCAGATCACGGGCATGTTGGAACATCTGCTCCTCCATCCGTTTGATCTCTTTGGCAATCTCGCTGGCAGAGCGAACATGGTACTCCCCTTGCGGCTCGGCCGCCTTGCGCATCCCCTTGCCAGGTTTGCCTGCCGTGCGGCTGCCTCCCATGTCCATCACATCGCCAATGGATTTGTTGAGCCCTTTGGGGGTGATGCCATGCTTGAGGTTATGGGCATGCTGCAAGGCGCGGCGCCGCTCGGTCTCCTCAATGGCGACCTTCATCGAGTTGGTGATGGTATCGCCGTAGAGAATGACCTTGCCGTTGAGGTTACGCGCCGCCCGGCCGATGGTCTGGATCAGCGAGCGGGTGGAGCGCAGGAAGCCCTCTTTATCTGCATCGAGAATTGCCACCAGCGACACTTCCGGCATGTCGAGACCTTCCCGCAGCAGGTTGATGCCCACCAGCACATCGAACTTGCCGAGGCGCAGATCGCGAATTATCTCCACCCGCTCGACCGTATCAATGTCGGAGTGGAGGTAGCGCACCTTGACGTCGTGCTCCGCCAGATACTCGGTCAAGTCTTCCGCCATCCGCTTGGTCAGGGTAGTAACCAGCACCCGCTCCTCGACGGCGACCCGCTTGCGGATCTCGGAAAGGAGATCGTCCACCTGAGTGGTCACCGGACGCACCTCGATCTCCGGATCGAGCAGGCCGGTAGGGCGCACCACCTGCTGCACCACATCGCCGCCGGACTTCTCCAGCTCGTAGGGGCCGGGAGTCGCCGAAACAAACACAGTCTGCGGCATCAGCGCTTCAAATTCGTCGAACTTGAGCGGCCGGTTGTCCAGCGCCGAGGGGAGCCGGAAGCCGTACTCCACCAGGGTCTCCTTGCGGGAGCGGTCCCCTTTGAACATGGCGCCAATCTGCGGCACCGTGACGTGGGACTCATCGATGATGAGCAGGCCATCCCCTGGCAGGTAGTCAAACAGGGTGGGCGGCGGCTCCCCCGGCGCACGGCCGGAGAGATAGCGGCTGTAGTTCTCGATGCCGGAGCAGTAACCCAGCTCCTGCATCATCTCCATGTCGAACTGGGTGCGCTGGCTGATGCGCTGCTCTTCCACCAGCTTGTTTAGGGACAACAGCTGCTCGCGGCGACTGCGCAGCTCCTCCTTGATATGCTCGATGGCGCCGAGAATGGTCTCGCGCGGGGTGGCGTAGTGGGTCTTGGGGTAGATGGTGTAGCGCACAACCGTCTGCTCGATAGCGCCGGTCAGGGGATCGAACTGGGAGAGGCGCTCCACCTCTTCATCAAACAGCTCTACCCGCAGCGCCAGCTTGTCAGATTCGGCGGGGTAGATGTCGATCACCTCCCCCCGCACCCGGAAGGTGCCGCGCTGGAACGCCATGTCGTTGCGGGTGTACTGCAGCTCTGCGAGGCGACGCAGGATATCCCGCTGGTTGATCACATCCCCCACTTTGAGATGCAACATCATGCTCAGATAAGCTTGGGGATCCCCCAGACCATAGATGGCCGACACCGAAGCAACGATCACCACATCGCGCCGCTCCAGCAACGCCTTGGTGGCCGACAATCGCATCTGCTCGATGTGATCGTTGATGGAGGCATCCTTCTCTATAAAGGTGTCGGTGGTCGGCACATAGGCTTCGGGCTGGTAATAGTCGTAGTAGGAGACGAAATACTCCACCGCGTTGTCGGGGAAGAACTCCTTCATTTCACCATAGAGCTGGGCGGCCAGGGTCTTGTTGGGAGCCAGGATCATGGTCGGGCGGTTCAGGGTGGCGATGACGTTGGCCATGGTGAAGGTCTTGCCCGAACCGGTCACCCCGAGCAGGGTCTGATGGGCCAGCCCCGACTCGATGCCATCCAGCAGTTGGGCAATCGCCGTGGGCTGATCCCCGGCGGGTTGAAACTGGCTGGCTAACTTGAACAATTTGCTCATGAACACTCCCGACACAAAACAGCAGAGGAGCAGTGTAACCGAGGGTTTGGCAGCGGTACACCCGTGCCATCATCCCGCGAATGGCTTGACCACCCAGTACACCTTCTGTATAATGCTCCTCCTTGCCTGATGTTCCCCCGTAGTTCAGTCGGTAGAACGGCGGACTGTTAATCCGTATGTCACTGGTTCAAGTCCAGTCGGGGGAGCCAAATTCCTCACCATCTCGGTGCAAGTTATCCACTTTAGTGCCCTCTCCTGCCAATTTTAATGCACAAGATCCTTCTTGCTGCTGACGCTCCCTTTTGTTACCCGTCCCGGCTCGACAGAGTTTTCTCCTGTCGCATCTAACTATTTGATTTTTATACAAACATTTTTCTTCCGGTATTTTTTGAACAGCCCTTGCATCCCAGTACTGGCGCGGCTTTCAGGGCGATGAACAAGTTTCATAAACAGGGTTATCCACAGATTCTGTGGGTAAGTGCAGCAAGCCCTGTCAGGACGCGGGATTGCCTGTTATCCCCTGCAACAGGAGACCATTTTACAGGCTAACCTGATTTTATTCTGTTTTGTCCCACCCTCTGTAACTGTTGATTAACAGGCTCTATTGGCACTTTCCGGAGATATCTTTTTGCCAGCCCTTTCCCCATATGGGAATGACGCTAGTATCTCGTCATTTGACTCTTTTACGACCAAGAGATCCCCAGGTTGAATCTGCTGAAACCGCTCTGTGGCGAAGCGCTAGACAGCAGAATCTAAAATCTCACCCATGACAGTGCAAGCCCGGCTGCAACCAGCATGTTTCACTAATTGACAACGGGAAGGAGAGCAAAAATCACCTGCTTTTTTCCGATGCTCCCCTTATCCCGCCGCCTGCTCATTAAATAGCGTCCGATAACTTCCGATTAATCCCCCCTTATGCTTCTTTATTAGTGATAGATACGGCACAATATCGGCCCCACTTTTTTCCTCGGTTTTTCCGGGCATGACTATAGATTTTGTGACACTGCTGCATCAAAGCGACTCCCTGCTGCTCTTCGTGGTATTGGCCTTCGGCCTGCTGCTTGGCAAAGTGCGGATTGGCAACTTCCAGATTGGCAACACCATAGGTGTGCTGTTTACCGCCCTGCTGTTTGGCCAGATGGGCTTCGAGTTTACTGCCACCACAGAAAACGTCGGCTTTATGCTCTTCATCTTCTGTGTGGGGATTGAGGCGGGCCCCCACTTCTTCAGCGTCTTCCTGCGCGATGGCATCCACTACATCACCCTGACTCTGGTGATCTTGCTGACAGCTCTGCTGCTGACAGTGGGGCTGGCCAAGTTCTTCAATCTGGGGCCGGGCATGGCGGCGGGGATCCTGGCGGGTTCCCTCACATCGACCCCGGCGCTGGTGGGTGCACAGGATGCCCTGCGCAGTGGTCTGCTCAACCTGCCCCATCAAACCGATATGCAGGCGGTACTCGACAACATGGGCATCGGCTACGCCCTGACCTATCTGGTGGGTCTGGTTGGTCTGATGCTGGTGGTGCGCTATCTCCCGTCACTGGCACGACTCGATCTCAATACCGAAGCGCAAAAAATCGCCCGTGAGCGGGGCCTCTCCGACAGCGACAGTCGCAAGACCTATCTGCCCATCATTCGCGCCTATCGGGTTGGCCCCGAGCTGGCAGCCTGGATTGGCGGCCGTACCCTGCGTGAAACAGGCATCTATCCCCACACCGGCTGCTATGTGGAGCGGATCCGCCGCAACGGCATTCTCGCCAGTCCCGATGGGGATGCCGTCATTCAAGAAGGGGACGAGATCGCCCTGGTGGGCTATCCCGAGAGCCACGAGAAACTGGACGTCAACTACCGCAACGGTAAAGAGGTATTTGATCGCAACCTGCTCGACCTGCAGATCGTCACCGAAGAGATAGTGGTGAAAAACGACGCCGTGGTCGGCCGCCATCTGGTGGAGCTCAACCTCACCGAGAAAGGGTGCTTCCTCAACCGGGTGGTACGCTCCCAAATCGAGATGCCGTTCGATCGCAACATCATGTTGCAAAAAGGCGATGTGCTGCAGATCAGCGGCGAGAAACAGCGGGTCAAACTGCTGGCCAACAAGATCGGCTTTATCAGTATCCACAGCCAGACCACAGATCTAGTGGCTTTCACCACCTTCTTCGTGCTCGGCTTGCTGATCGGCTCCGTCTCGCTTGTGTTCGGCCAGATTGAATTTGGCCTCGGCAACGCCGTCGGTCTGCTGTTGGCTGGTATTCTGATGGGGTATCTGCGGGCCAACCACCCCACCGTGGGTTACGTACCGCCCGGAGCCCTGCGACTGGCCAAGGATCTCGGTCTTGCGGTCTTTATGGTGAGCACCGGCCTCAAGGCGGGTGGCGGCATTCTGGATCACCTGAGCGAAGTGGGTGCCGTAGTGCTCTTCTCCGGCATGTTGGTCACTACCCTGCCGGTGCTTGTCGGTTATCTGTTCGGGGTCTGGGTATTGAAAATGAACCCGGCGCTGCTGCTCGGCGCCATCACTGGTGCCCGTACCTGCGCCCCCGCCATGGATGTGGTCAACGAGGCCGCCAACAGCTCCATTCCGGCGCTTGGCTACGCAGGTACCTATGCGGTGGCCAACGTGATGCTGACGCTGGCAGGCTCCTTTATTATCGGCTTCTGGTTCTAACCAGTAACCATCAAATTACCGCTAACAAAGAAGGGAGCCTCAGGCTCCCTTCTTGCTATCTGCCTTTCTCCCAAGATGCGAAGCAGGCTTATTGGTGTGATCTCACCTGACACCAACCATCAGCGCTGAACTCTGCCCCCTATCCTACAATGGTTGACGCTCTGCTCTGCAATGAGTGATGGCAGATCACGGAAACAAAAAAAGCGCCCTGAGGCGCTTTTTTCATATCAACCGGATAATCATGCTTTGAACTTGCTGAACACCAGGGAGGCGTTGGTACCGCCAAAGCCGAAGCTGTTGGACATGACGGTGTTGAGCTCGGCCTCTTCGTACTCGCGCACGATGGGCAGACCTTCGGCCTTCTCGTCCAGAGTCTCGATGTTGATGCTGGGAGCGATAAAGCCGTGCTCCATCATCAGCAGTGAGTAGACAGCCTCGTGCACGCCCGCAGCGCCCAGCGCATGGCCGGTCATCGCCTTGGTGGCAGAGATCTTGGGACCGTTGGCACCAAACAGAGTCTGGATAGCTTCCAGCTCTTTGGTATCACCCACCGGAGTGGAGGTACCGTGGGTGTTGATGTAATCAACCTTGCCCACACCCTGCATCGCCATCTTCATGCAACGCACCGCGCCTTCACCGCTCGGCGCGACCATGTCATATCCATCGGAGGTAGCACCGTAACCGGTCAGCTCGGCATAGATGTGAGCGCCACGGGCCAGCGCATGTTCCAGCTCTTCGATCACTAGGATGCCGCCGCCACCGGAGATAACGAAACCATCGCGATTCGCATCATAGGTACGGGAGGCTTTTTCCGGCATGTCGTTGTACTTGGTGGAGAGGGCCCCCATGGCGTCAAACTGGATGGTAGAGGACCAGTCCAGCTCTTCACCGCCACCGGCGAAGACCACATCCTGTTTGCCAAGCTGGATCAGCTCAAGCGCGTGACCGATGCAGTGAGCAGAGGTGGCGCAAGCTGAACTGATGGAGTAATTGACACCCTTGATCTGGAACGGGGTCGCCAGGCAAGCAGAGGTTGTGGAGGACATAGTGCGCGGCACCATGTAAGGGCCCACACGCTTGACCCCTTTCTCGCGGGCGATGTCCACAGATTCCGAAGTGTTCTTGCCGGAGGCACCACCTGAACCGACCACCAGGCCGGTACGCTCGTTGGAGACCTGATCTTCCGCCAGACCGGCATCTTCAATGGCCTGCTGCATGGAGAGATAGGCGTAGGCCGCAGCGTCGCCCATGAAACGCATGACTTTACGGTCGATCAGTTCAGACGGATCGAGTTTGATGTTACCCCAGACACGGCTGCGCAGATTGTGCTGCTCGAACTGCTCGGAATAGGTGATGCCGGATTTACCTGCTTTCAGGGAGGCCAGCACTTCTTCCTTGTTGTTGCCGATACTGGAGATGACGCCGATACCGGTGATCACTGCTCTTCTCATTAATTCATCTCGTCTGGAAAAACTGGCGCCAAGTCTACCCGCTTTCGGCTGCCAAACTGGTCTGCTTTCACGTAGAATGCCCGCGATTTTGTGACGCGAGCCGAGGAAAACGTGAGTCAAACATCCTTACATCATGCCCGATTGGACTGGAATGAAGCGGGAACTCCTGTCTCCAGTGACTTCGGGGATGTGTACTTTTCCAATGATAACGGTCTAAGTGAAACCCGCTACGTCTTTTTGCAGCAAAACCGGCTACCTGCGCGATTTTCGCACCACGATAGTGACAGTTTCGTGATAGGTGAAACAGGTTTCGGCACAGGTCTTAACTTTCTGGCGACAATGCAAGCCTTCCTGGAACAGGCGCCCCAATCCGGTAACGGCTCCCGTCTGCACTTCATCAGTTTCGAGAAATACCCCCTGACCCAAGACGATCTGCGCAAGGCGCTGGCCGCCTGGCCTGAACTTGGCCACTTGAGCCAGGATCTTGTCGCCCAGTGGCCACTGCCGGTTTCCGGTTGCCACCGCCTGCATTTTACGGGTGGCCGCATTCGCCTCGATCTCTGGTTTGGCGACATCAAGGATATGCTGCCGCAAGTGCCTCACCGGGCAGAGGGGCTGGTGGATGCCTGGTATCTGGATGGTTTCTCCCCTGCCAAAAACCCGGAGATGTGGACACAGGAGCTGTTTGATGGTCTCGCTCGCCTCGCCCGTCCCGATTGCTCCATCGCCACCTTTACCTGTGCCGGTTTTGTCCGTCGCGGCCTGATTGCCGCCGGTTTTGCCATGAAGAAAGTGAAGGGCCACGGTAGCAAGCGGGAGATGCTGGTGGGGGATCGCACCGACAAGCAGCCGCAGCAGACCATCGCCCCCTGGTATGCCCGTCCTGCCGGACGCGCTGGCGAGGTGGTGATCATCGGCGGCGGCATCGCCTCGGCCATGACGGCGCTCTCTCTGGTGGAGCGGAGTCGCAAGGTGACGTTGCTGTGTGCAGATGACGAACCGGCCACCGGCGCCTCGGGCAACCGCCAGGGTGCCCTCTATCCACTGCTTAACGGCGAGCACGATGCCCTGTCACGCTTCTATTCGCTCGCTTTTGGCTATGCCCGCCAACGGCTACTGGCGTTGGCCGCGCATCATCCCATCGCTTTTGCACTGTGCGGGGTAACCCAGCTCGGTTATGACGACAAATCGGCAGCCAAGCTGGCGAAAATGAGCCAAGGCCCCTTCCCCCCCGAACTGATGTATCCCCTCTCTACAGCGGAGGTAGAGCAGGTGGTTGGCCTGCTCTGTGGCCACAGCGGCGTCAGTTACCCGCTGGGAGGCTGGCTCTGTCCGGCCGATCTCACCCGAGCCGCCCTGAATGAGGCGCAAGCCAGCGGCCTGCTTGAGGTGGTGTTCAACACCGAGGTGGTTGCCATTGCCGAGCAGACAGATGCTTGGCACATAGAGAGCCAGGACGGCCGCCACTGGCAGGCCCCCAATCTGGTGGTCGCCGCCGGTCACCAGTTGCCCGCGCTGCTCCCCTTTGCCGAGCTACCGCTCTATCCGGTGCGCGGTCAGGTGAGCCATGTGCCGACCACGGCCAGCTTGCGTCAGCTCAAGACTGTGCTCTGTTATGATGGCTACCTCACCCCGATGCACAACGAGCAGCACTGCATCGGCGCCAGTTATGGCCGCAACCAGAGCAGTCTCGAGTTTCGTGCCGAGGATCAGGCGCAGAATCAAGCGCGGTTGCAAGCCTGCCTGCCACAGCAAGCCTGGCCCGCCGAAGTGGATGTGAGCGGCAATGAGGCGCGCGTAGGGGTGCGTTGTGCCAGTCGGGATCACCTGCCAGTGGTGGGGTCAATCGTCAGATTGGCAGGCCTAGAGGATCACTATGCGCATCTGCAGCATGATCTGCACAACGCCCAGCCGCTGCCTCTTCACCCCGGCCTCTATGTGCTGGGAGCGCTCGGCTCACGGGGTCTCTGCTCGGCGCCGCTCTGTGGCGAGCTGCTCGCCAGCGAGATCTGCGGCGATCCCCTGCCGCTGGCTGCCGATCTGCTGGAGGCGCTCCACCCTGCCCGTTATTGGGTACGTAAACTGCTCAAGGGCAAAGCTCTGGTCTAAACCGGACTCTGCAAACAAATAGAATGGCCGCTCATCGGGCGGCCATTCTATTTATCAAATCGTGCGATGCTGGATATTGCGTCTTGAGATAGCGCTCACTTGGGCCAGTGCACACCCAGCTGCTCGCCGTAACCAGTCTGACGCTGGAAATCGTCTACCCTTGCCTTAACCTTGTTCAATTCGCCACTGCCCGCAGCCCAGGCGGCATAGCGCAATGCCTGGCAATCTGCATGGCCTGGTAGTGCCGCAATCGCCCCGCCCACCTGATTTCCGCCTTGCAGCACCATCTCTTTGAAACGGGATTCATAGTCAAACATGCTGGAGAGCAGCCGCCCCCAGCGTTGGCGAGCAGGGTCACTCCCCTCCGAACTCTGACGCCAGCGGGGCAACAATACGGTGGCATGAGTCGTTACCGTAACCCGTTTGAGCTGGCAGCGTCCCGGCAACTGCTCGGTATCCAGCTGCCAGTCCACCTTATAACTCGCCTTGCCGAGAACAGGCTTGCCATTCACCTTGGGGGCACTCTGAGCAATGGCGCGTGCCAGTTGATCTGGCTGGGCATCACTTACCTCATAAAAACGGACATTGATGCGGGACTCTGGCACCACTTGCGGCCGGCTCGGCTGAGCCTGACTCATCAGGGGCAACAGCAATAGCACGCTCCCCACTACTCCATAAACCTTGCTGACCATGCCAGACTACCTTCCTTGATTGCACGGGCGGAGTACCAACCTTGGTGAAACCCACCGCCACACAGATGACGGGTATAGCCTATGTGTGACCAAGAGGCGGCGCAATACAATGATGAGCCCAGAAATCAGAGCAAGCTCACAGGTTGCGTGAGCAAAGTATGGCACAAGGATGAAACTGTATTTTTATTGAGCAGGACGACTGATGCGCTGCCAGTCGAGGTGATAGTTTTTCACATTGATGTCATGACCATCTATCTGAATGAAATGATCATTTTTAAGACGGTTGGCAAAAAAGTCCTGATCTGCCCCCTCATTGAGCCACAGCTCGCAAAGTCCCCGTTTTCCCTCTTTGGCATAAAATCTCGGGGTGACCAGCAGCGCGACCCCATCTACCCGGATGGCATGACGGGCCAGGCAGTTTGCTTCGGTGGTTTTGGATGCCAGCGCGGCAAAACGGGGTCTGTTCCCCTCGGCAACCACCAGTACGCCGTAAGAGTGAGGAGCCATGAGACGCCGCATGGCGACCGCCTGATGAGGACCGGTTTGATGAAAACCGTCATTGGTTACTGCAAACACGCAAGTAGGTGAAAATAGCATCGCAAGCAGAAAAAGGGAGCGTTTAATGCCTGAAAAATCACCAATCGCCATATAAAAGCCTCAAAAGACAACCAAGGCTGGCAAGGGTAGGTAGCCAAACCCGCTGGGTAAAGTACCTTTACCTTTCTTTAATTCTGTTCACGGGGTTAAACGTTGATTTAGCTCACACAACATCCTGTTTCCAGTCGCCACTCTACCCCTATCGGAATAGACTCCCTCCACTCTCATCCAATCAGAAGGCAACATATGCTGGAACTCATCGTTGGCACCCTGGTCACCCTGGTGGTGGGCCGTGCCATTTTCAAAGGATACTCCGCGACCGGGGTGCTGCTGAGCGGCGGCTTGCTGCTACTGGTCATCACCGCCATGATGGGCAAGCCGGTACTGCCGAGCAAAGTGGTCAGCACCGGTTATATCGCAACCGATATCTTCGAATACGTCCGCTTCCTGCTCAATGATCGTGGCGGTGGACTGGGGATGCTGATCATGGTGCTGTGCGGCTTTGCCGGCTACATGAGCCATATCGGCGCCAACACCATTCTGGTCAAGCTGGCCAGCAAACCGCTCGGCATCATCAAGTCCCCCTATATCCTGCTTGTGGCTGCCTATCTGGTGGCCTGCGCCATGTCGCTGGCGGTGAGCTCCGCTACCGGCCTCGGCGTGCTGCTGATGGCCACCCTGTTCCCGCTGATGGTCAACATGGGGATCTCCCGTGGCGCGGCTGCGGCCGTGTGCGCCTCGCCAGCCGCTATCATTCTGGCACCGACCTCAGGGGACGTGGTGATGGCTGCTCAGGCCGCCAACATGCCGCTGCTGGATTTTGCCTTCAAGCTGACCCTGCCCATCTCGCTGGTGGCGATCGCCTGCATGGCGGTGACCCACTTCTTCTGGCAGCGCTACCTTGATCAAAAATCCGGTGAGCACAACGAGCCGGTCGCCCCGGGTGATCTGGTGACGACTGCGCCTGCCTTTTACGCCATCCTGCCTTTTACCCCCATCATCGGAGTGCTGGTGTTTGACGGCAAATGGGGTCCGCAGCTGGATATCGTCACCATCATCGTCATGTGCATGGTGCTGGCCAGCCTGCTGGAGCTGGTGCGGATCCGCAATGGCAAGGAGCTGCTGGACGGTCTGCAGGTCTGCTGGCGCAACATGGCTGATGCCTTTGCCGGTGTGGTCATGCTGCTGGTCGGTGCCGGTGTCTTCGCCCAGGGTCTGATGACCGTCGGCTTTATCGACACCCTGCTGGCTCACGCGCAGGATCTCGGTTCGGGTGGTCTGATCATGATGCTGTCACTGGTGGTGATCACCACCCTGGCCGCCTTCACCACCGGCTCGGGCAATGCTCCCTTCTACGCCTTCGTGGAGTTGATCCCCAACCTGGCCAGCAGCCTTGGCATCAACCCGGCCTATCTGGTGATCCCAATGCTGCAAGCCTCCAACCTGGGTCGCACCATTTCTCCGGTCTCCGGGGTGGTGGTCGCCTGTGCGGGGATGGGCAAGCTCTCGCCGTTCGAGGTGGTCAAGCGCACCAGTATGCCGGTCGCCGTCGGCCTGCTGGTGGTGATCGTCGCCACCCAGATCATGGTACCCGCCTGATCGCTGACCAGCCCGGCACCCTGCCGGGCTGGTATCCTCCCCCTCCTTTGCAGTAGACTCGGTGCTCATTTTCCCCCTAAGGAGGACCGAGATGAGTATTACGGTTCAACTTGCCCATTTCAGTGATTGCCACTCCCACTTCGATGGCGCGCCCATGAGCTTCTCCCCTGTCGGTGAAGGCCAGTGGCGCACCCAGTGCGGCGGTTATGCCCGGATCCTGACCCGACTGACCCAACTGCGTGCCAAAGCCGCAGCAGCCGGCCAGCGTTTTCTATTTCTGCACGGTGGCGACTCCTTTCAGGGTTCGCTCTATTTCAACCGCTTCAAAGGGCGCGCCAACGCCGACCTGCTCGCCATGCTGGCCCCCGATGCCATGGTACTTGGCAACCACGAGTTCGATCTGGGCAACGGCCCGCTGGTGGAGTTCTTGCGCCAGCTCGATTTTCCGGTGCTGGCCGCCAATCTGGACAACAGTCAGGAGCCAGCCGACACGCCGCTGGGGCTGTGGGATATTCCCCACCTCTACGACGCCCATCAGCCCTGGCATCGCCGGGTGATCGACGGGGTTCCCTTTGCACTGCTCGGCATCACCCTCGCCCAGATGGCTGCCATCGCCAACCCGGATCCCCACACCCGTTTCCACGCGGTCGCCGACACCCTCACCAGGGTGTTGCAGGAGATCAAGCGCGAAGGGATCCAGCATATCGTGCTGCTGAGCCACCTCGGGCTGGATCAGGACAAGCTGCTGGCCGAACGCTTCCCCGAGCTCAGTCTCATCATCGGCGGCCACACCCACAGCCTGCTCGGCGATCTCGCGCCGCTGGGTCTGCCAAGCGAAGGCAGTTATCCGCTGATGAACAACGGGGTGGCTATTTTGCATGCTGGCCACAGCGCCCTCTGCCTCGGTGTCTGCGAGCTCACCTTCGATGAGGCGGGCCGCGTCGTGCAGAGTCAGGGTCAGCTGGAGTGGCTCCCCTGGCAGCCCTGGCCGTACGCCTCCACGCCACCTGTCGGGCTCACCTTCTGTGAGCCGGACCCACAGCTTGAACAACATCTGGCCAAACGCTATCGGCCGGAGATTGAAACCATGAGCCAGCGCATCGTCACCCGACTGGCGGCGCCACTTCCCCATCAGCGGCTGCCGGATGCCACCCAGCCCCACGGCAGCCAGCTCGCCCCGCTGGTGGCCCGCGCCATGCTGACCGCCGCCCGTGAACAGGTAGGCGAGGTGGACTTTGCCCTGCACAATGCTGGCGGCGTGCGCTGCTCGCTGGAGCCGGGCCCCCTGAGCGAAGCGGATATCGCCGGTCGCCTGCTGCCGTTTGCCATTCCCCTCACCCTCTATCGGGTGCACGGTCACGAGCTGGCGGAGGCACTGGAGAATGCCATCGACAACGCCACCAACAACGGCGTGGTCGGCAATGGCAACGGCAGCTTCCCCTACACCGCGGGGGTGCGATTCACCTATCAGGCCGATCGGCCCAAGGGCCAGCGCATCACCCGACTGGAGTGGGAAGCCGCCCCCGGCCAGTGGCAAGCGGTCAATGCCGAACAGGTCTATCGCGGAGTGTCGAGCGCCTATACCGCCTCCGGCAAGGAGGGCTACACCGCACTGGCGCGTACCCTGACCCAGCACAATCAGGAGCTCGGCATCACCCTGGCCGACGCCTTTATCCGCTGGGCCCGTCACCTGCCGACACTGGAAGCGCAGCCGCCCCTGCTTGAGTACCTCAGTTGATGCAGAGGGGGGATGGCTTGCTACATCCCCTGACGGCCAATATTGCCGCAGCCAGCGCCCGGTTCCCTGCAAGAACCGGGCTTTTTCGAGAATATTTGCCCCACACGGGCCCGCCCCATTGCATCGCACTCACTAGCTCGGCAAGATAGGCCCGCTTTCAAGACCAGCTGCAGGAACAGGCGACTTCATGAATCACTCCATCCGTTTCACTCCCCCTCGCGTCAACCCGGGTATCAAGCCAGCCATCGTGCTGCTTACCGCCCTGCTGGCGCTGCTCTTCTGTCTGCGCAACCCGCTCTTCCATACCATGGCGCCAGGCTTTGATGCCTCGCTGTTCGCGGTGATGGGCAAGATGTGGAGCGAAGGTGGCGTGCTCTATCGCGACATGATCGACATCAAGGGGCCGATGATCTTCGCCCTCGATGCGCTGGGCTATCGAATGGGGGGATTTGTCGGGATCTGGACACTGGAGTGGGTGCTCTGCTGGCTCGGATTGCTGGCCAGCTGGCAGGCCTTTGCCCAGCTCGGACTCTCGTTCAAGGCACGCCTCGGCGCCATGCTGGCGGTGCTGGCTCTCTACGGCACCCGTTACTACTACGGCAACATGACTGAGGACTGGACCTTCCACCTCGCCCTCATCGCCCAGTGGGCCTTCATTACCCTGCTGCTGGACAAGGGATTTCGCTGGTGGCCGGCACTGGTGGCGGCACTCACCTTCGCCATCGTCGCCTGGATGCGCACCAACAACGGCGCCTTCTGGGGGGCCTGGTATCTGGTGCTGTTCTGCCACTGGTGTCTGCAAGAGAAGTGGCGTGACGCCATTCTGCTGCTCATCTCCAGCCTGCTGGGGCTGGCGCTGATTGGCGGCCCGCTTTACGCCTACTTCCAGCAGCATGATCTGCTGGCGGCCTTCAAATACTACGCCTTCGACATCTTCTTCGAAGGGAGCTACGGCAATGGCTTCTCCCCCATGGTGGGCGCCGTCGGCCTGCTGCGCACCGGCCTTATCATGCTGCTACCCGCCTTCATCATTCTGATGCTGAGCCGCCGTCAGGAGTGGTATCTGCCCGCCCTGCTGGCGACCCTGTTTGGGGTACTGTTTACCCTGATCGCCAACTCGGTCTCCGGCCATGTGTTCGATCACTACGACGTGCTCTATCTGCAACTGGCAGTGCTGCCGCTGGCGGTATTGCTGGATCGCAGCGAACAACAGGCTGATGCGATCGGCCTGCTCTGCATCTCGCTGGTGGTACTCACTGCCAGCTGGCTGCTGGCCCAGCAGCTCGCCTTTGGCTGGAGCACCAAGGAGTGGTCCCTCGAACGGGTCAACGAGGTGCTCGGCACCAGCCTGCTGTGGGCGCTGCCGGTGCTGATCCTCATCCCTCTCTGGCGCGCCTGGGATGTGCGCAGTGCCACCCCCTGGCTGGCAACGCTGGCCATGCTGCTGCTGATGATCAACAACGCCTGGGAAGGCACCCTCAAAGGTCGCCCTTTCAATCCGGCAGCTCAGGTACGGGTTGATCGCATCAAGGCCGAGACAGTCCCGAGCGACAAGATCTGGGTCGATGGCATCCAGCCGCAATATTATCTCTGGACCGATCGCCAGCCGGCTTCCGCCTACCTCTTCTTTGCCAACGTCAATCCGCCCTATGACGTGCGCGAGCGGGTGCTGGCCGATATCCAGCGCCAGAGCCCGAAGTTCATCATCGCCAAGCCGGATCGGGTGAGCGAGGAGCTGAAAAAGCCGAGCTCCCCTTCCCATCTCGCCTTCTATCAATACCTGACCAGCCACTATGAAGAGGTGGATCCGGGTCTCTATCGCCGACGCTGATCGTCAATACGCCCCGCAGGGCTGCCATTGTTGCAATGGCCGCCCTTTTTCTTGCGCCAGAGCCCCCTTGCAGCAGCGGCCCGCAGTAGGCAAGCCCGCCCGAGATAACTACAATGACGCTCTTTTTGATGTAACGAGTGACACCATGGCGGAACTGACTTATCTGGGCGGCTATCCCGACCCCCTCAAGGCACAGGTACAACAGCTGATTGCGGCAGGCAAGCTGGGGGAGATGCTGGCCAAACGCTATCCGGAGAGCCACCAGATCCAGAGCGACAAGGCGCTGCTCGCCTACACCATGGAGCTGAAGAACCGCTACCTCAAGAGCTCGGCGCCCCTGTCAAAGGTGGTGTTCGATGGCAAGATCAACGTGATCAAGGATGCCCTCGGCCTGCACACCTACGTCAGCCGGGTGCAGGGCAGCAAGCTCAAGGCCAAGAACGAGATCCGCATCGCCGCCCTGTTCAAGGAGGCACCGCCCCCGTTCCTGAAAATGATCGTGGTGCACGAGCTGGCCCACATCAAAGAGAAGGATCACAACAAGAGCTTCTATCAGCTCTGCCAGCACATGGAGCCGGACTATCATCAACTGGAGTTTGATCTCAGGCTCTGGCTCACCTGGCGCGATATCGACAAGGCCAACCGCTAGGCTGACAACCGTTTCAGGGAGGAAACATGTCATTTGCCGCAACCCCCTTTGGTGCCACCCGCTTTATTGCCACTTTGGTAATGGCCAGCTTGGGCCGCGCTGCCCATCCCCGCCGCGCGTCACGCGGGCTGCTGGCGCTGCTGCTTCTGCTCGCGGGCCACAGCGCCCGTGCCGATGAGCGCTGGCAGAGCGACAGCTATCTGGTCGAGAGCTTTATGGCCATCGCCATGGAGCGGGAGTATGGCGAAGCCAGGCAGACCCGTTTTGCCCGCTGGCAGCAGCCGATCCGGCTGCAACTTATCAACGAATCGGGTGACAAGCCGCTGCAGGCCGACGTGGTGAAGGTACAGGCGGCCCATCTGGCTCGCATCACCGGCCACCCCATCAGCATGGTGGCCGCAAAGCCCAACCTCACCCTGATCATGACCGACTACAGCAAGATGAAGAGCTGGGCCAACCGCACCATGGGGGGCGATCCATCGGTCAAGATGGCGCTCAAGGAGGGGCTCTGCCTTGCCAACTTCGCAACCAATGCGAAACACGAGATCAGCCGTGCCACCATCATCATTCCGGTAGACTACAGCAGAGCCAAGGGGCGTTTTCTCGACTGTGTGGTGGAGGAGTTCACCCAGGTGATGGGGCTGCCCAACGATTCGGACAAGGTGTTTCCCTCCATCTTCAATGACAACAGCATCGACAGCTTTTTGACCGGGCTGGACTATGTGCTGCTCAAGATGGCCTATCACCCGGCCCTCAAAGCCGGAATGAGCAGTGACGAGATCCGCGCCGCACTGCCCATTGCGCTGGCCGACCTGCGCGCCAAAGGGGAGATCCGCGAAGCCAATCGCCGGGTGCAGCAGCAGAGCCTGAAAAGCTGGGCGGGACTCTAACGGCATGGCTCAACCCAGAGCCAGACAAGCCACTGCGACTCACCACCAACAAAAAACGCAGCCACCTAGCTGCGTTTTTTGTTGTCCGAGGATCAACGGATCAGTAGCGGGCATGCCCATTTATCCAACACCAGAATTATCCACTGACCATGGGGATCAGGATGCGACGTTCTCTTCCGGCATCCAGCTCTCGGCGTTCTCCCACACCTCCTGCACCATGGCTTCGGCCAGCTCTTTGTCTTCCTTGCTGGCACAGCTGACGGTCAGAGCCATGGCGCTGCCCGGCGCGACCCGCACATAGATATCGGGGAATTTTTCGCCAAGCTGCTTGAGCAGCTCCTGACGCAGCGCCTCCATGGTCGAGGTCGGGATCTGATGTTTTCTGTCAATGATGATTTCAAGACGCATAGGAAACTTCTCCATGATTTATAACTGTATTTTTATCCAGTATTCATGGGAAGTAAAGTGCCAACTTGCACCAATCAGAAAAGATCCAGCTGCTGACCGCAGATCCGGTCGAACGACTCGCCGATAAAGGGCAGGATGGCGTCGGCAATGGGTCGCAACTGCTTGTCGATATAGTGTTCGTAATCGATGGCGCTGCGCCGGTACTCCAGCGGTTCTGGGCCATTGAGGGTCATCAGATAGGCGATGGCGCCCCGATGCTGATAGCGCTGGGGCAGACCGCGGCGCAGGTTCTCCTCATCGGCCAGCCGCGCCGCCCGCACATGGGGCGGCACATTCTTCTGATACTCTTCGAGCTTCTGGCGCAGCCGTTTGCGGTAGATAAGCAGATCGTCGTGACGACCGGCGCGGGTCTCATCGACCATGATGCGCACATAACCGCTGGGATCTTCATCGTGAAACACCAGCTCATAGAGGCGGGTCTGGAACTGCTTGGCCAGCATGGTCCAGTCGGTGCGCACCGATTCGAGCCCCTTGAACACCAGCTGTTCACTCCCTTCACTGGCCTTGCCAACCAGCCCCGCATAGCGCTTCTTGCTGCCCTTCTCCAGCCCGCGAATGGTGGGCATCAGGAAGCGGCGATAGTGGGTCTCGTACTGGATCTCCAGATAGCTCGGCAGGTTGAACTCGCACCTGATCAGTGCAGCCCAGTTATCGTTGATCATTTGCGCCAGTCGCTGGCCGATCTCGTCCGCCTCATCGGGGCTGGTCTCGCGCCCCAGATGGACAAAGGTGGAATCGGTGTCACCATAGATCACCTCGAACCCCTTCGCCTCAATCCACTCGCGGGTCTGCTGCATGATGCTGTGGCCACGCAGGGTAATGGACGAGGCTAGGCGCGGATCATAGAAACGGCAGCCCCCCGACCCCAGCACCCCGTAGAAGGAGTTCATGATGATCTTGATGGCCTGGGAGAGTGCCTTGTTGCTGGCAGCCTTGGCCCGATCCCGCGCCGCCCAGAGGGTAGCGATGAGACCCGGCAAGAAGTGCCGCTCGCGGGAGAACATGGCGCCGCGAAAGCCCGGAATGGCGTGCTCGGGATGCTGCAGCCCCTCGATGAGCCCCATGGGGTCGATGCAGAAGGTGCGGATGATGCTGGGATAGAGGCTCTTGAAATCGAGCACCAGCACATGACGATAGAGACCGGGTTTGGAGTCCATCACATAGCCGCCGGGGCTCGCCAGCCCACCGTCGGCTGGCAAATTGGGGGCCACGTAGCCGCCACGATGCAGCCGCGGCAGATAGAGGTTGGTAAAGGCCGCCACCGAGCCCCCCACCCTGTCCAGCTCAAGGCCGGTGAGGGAGGCGCGTTCAATGGCAAAAGGGATGAGGTGGCAGAAATCGAAGATTTCCCACACCAGCTTGCAATCTTCCAGGTTGTAGCGGGCCAGCGCCTCCTTGTCGGAGTGGAACAGTTCGGTGATCTTCTCCCCCCGATTGGCCACGTCCTCGATATCCTTGCCACGGCCAAGCAGTTCGCTCGCCACCGCATCCAGGCTGTAGCTAGCAAACTGCCAGGTAGCGCTTTTCAGGGTATCGATGCCGTCGAGCACCATGCGCCCGGGAATGATGACGTTGCCAGTCTGGGGATCGCCCCGTGACGAGCGCCAGAAACAGAGCTCGCGCCCCCGCCCGAGCCGCAGCCGCCGCTTGTTAAGCTCGGCGCGGCGTAGCAGCAGGCGAAAATCAAAATTAACCACGTTCCAGCCGATGACCAGATCGGGGTCATGCAGGCTGAACCAGCTCTCCAGCGCACTCAGCAGGGCGCTCTCGTCCTCTACCCACTGGACCTGGGTGCCCCAGCTCTCGGCATCCGCTCCCGAGGTACCGATCATGATGACCCGCGCATCCTGCTCGCTGTAAAGACCGACCGAGAAGAGGGCCCCGTCCATGGCGCACTCCACATCCAGTGACACCCAGGAGAGGGTTGGCGTCACCGCCTGCGGCGCGCAGCGCGCCTCGTTCACCTCCCAGTAGCCCTGCTTGCCCCCCTTTTTTACCGCCCGGCCATCAAAGCGCACGCCAGCGGTGATGAAACGCTCCATCAGAAACCGCTCCGGCAGCCGGATATCCGCCTCGAAGTGCTCAAGTCCGCGAATAAGCAACAGCTCGATGGCGCGGTGAAAGGCGCTCAGGGTGGCGAAATAGCAGCCCACCACCGGGCGACCGTCGAAGGTGTGCATCGGCAGGCGGCGAAACCGCCCGCTCACCCCGGCCCCCTTGAACAGCTCGGCGGCTTCTGCCATATGGCTCTGCGGCAAAAAGAACACCGGCTCCTGCCCCGGCACCACCACCCGTACCGGCCCCTGCGCGCTCCAGAGCCACATCACGATTTCGGTGGTTGCAGGCAGCCCGTTGCGGCCGCGCACGTCCCGACCGTGGCGGGTCAGGATAAAACCGTCGAGGGGCGGAGTGGCGGGTACAGTGGGCTGGGTTGCAGTCATGAAGCGTAAAGGGGCTGTCCGAGAATGGGACTATTGTACGTTCATACAGTGCCTACTCGCAATCGTCATGCTGGCTGCGAGGCGGGAGTCAAACTGGTAAGCTCGATCCGGTCGTTATTCCCGCTCATCCCGTTCTGACCACTCTTCGCCGACAAAAGGAGTCTTTGTGGCAATCTATTCCCTGCTGGATCAGCTGGCTATCCCCTACCAGCGTGTCGATCATCCCCCCGTATTTACCTGTGAGGAGGCGAGCAAGCTGCTGCCCGACCTGCCCGCCGCCAAGACCAAGAACCTCTTTTTACGCGACCCGAAAAGCGAGCGGCTGTTTCTGGTGGTGAGTCCGGAGGAGCGCCGGGTCGATCTCAAGGCGCTGGCAGCCATGCTCGGCGTCAAGCGGCTGAGCTTTGGCTCCCCCGAGCGGCTCGATGCGGTACTCGGCCTCACCCCGGGCTCGGTGACCCTGCTCGCCATGGTGCGCGACAGGGAAAATGCGGTAGAGCTGGTGGTGGACGAGGCCATCTGGCAAGCCGAGCAGATGCAGTGCCATCCGCTGGTCAACACCGCTACCCTGATCATCCGCCTCGACGATGTGCGCCGCCTGCTGGCCCACCTCGGTCGGGAGGCCAACGTCATGCGGCTGCCGGTCATTATTGACTGACCCAAGAGTGTGGGAAGCATAAACGCTCCGGCGTCATGCCCCGCCCCTGATTAATCGAGTCAGCAGCCCTCTTGTGGCGGTTGTTGCCGCGATCGTGCCCGGATCACTTGAACCATTGCTCAACGGCGCAATTCATGCTGTGATCCGGCCCAGTCACCCGGCCCTGAGGTCGCTGCGCCGTTCCCGGCAGGAAGAGCCCAAACCCTTGATGCAGAGTCTGTTTTCCTCGGCCCAGTTGCTGAGTCTGGTGCTGTTCGTCAGCCTGTCGCACATCGGGGTCGCGGCCATTTTCGCCTACCTGTGGCATACCCAGCGACCGCTGCGCTCCCTGCTCTACTGGTCGGCCAGCGAACTGGCCATCGCCGCCGCCTTTGGCTGCCTGCTGCTGCGACCCCTTACGGGAGAGATCTCCCTTGCCAATATCCTGCTTACCAATCTGCTGATCATCGCCACCCCGCTACTCTATGAGCGGGGGCTGCGCCACTTCTTCCGGCGCGAGGCCGACCGTTTCGGCTGGCTCTGCCCGCTCCTTGCCCTCGCCGGCTTCCTGCTATTCGCTGTCACCGCCACACAGCTACCGCAGGATGACATACACAGCCGGATCGTGGTGCTATCCGGGGCCATCTCGCTGCAAATGTGCCTGCTGCTGTGGCAGCTCTGGCGCTATCAGCGGTTGGCCCCCGCCTACCGGGTGCTGCGCTTTGCCATCTTGCTGCTTGCGCTGCAACTGGCCCTGCAACTGATCAGGATGGCCAAGCATCAGTGGTGGCCGGAGTCGGCCGCCTCTAGCCTCACCGATCCCCTGCTCGGCCCGGTGATCCTGCTCAGCCTGCTCTTTACCATTGCACGCAGCTTCATTTTACTGAGCCTGGTGCACACCCGTCAGCAGCAGGCGCTGCTCGCCACCCAGCGCGAGCTGGAGCGGCGCGCCAACCTGGATGCCCTGACCGGACTGGACAGCCGACACTATTTCGAACACCAGGTGGCCCTGCGTGCCCGCAAGATGGCTAGCCCCGGCCAGCTGCTGCTGATCGATCTGGACAACTTCAAGCAGATCAATGACCGCCACGGTCATCCCGCTGGCGACGCCATGCTGCGGGCGGTGGGACGGGTGATCCGGGAGAGCCTGCTGACGGCGGGGCTAGCCGGGCGCCTTGGCGGCGACGAGCTGGCGCTGCTGGTGATGGAGACTTCGCAAACGCTGCCGGCCTGCTGCCAGACCCTGCAGCAGCGGGTCGCAGACGCCACTCGGTCGCTGGCCGGTGGCCCCATCAGCCTCAGCATCGGCCTCACCTCGCTGCACCCTGACGAGGGATTTGAAGCGGCCTACCTGCGAGCGGATCAGGCCCTTTACGCCGCCAAACAGGCTGGAAGGCAACGGGCCTGCGTACAGGAGCTCCACCACAACGAGCCGCAACCGCTGCAGCCCTGCGCGCTCCGGTCATGAGCGCAGTGCTCGCTCTGCAGTGCCGACCGGCCAGACTGGCAGATGCCCCAGCTTACTGGCGCTATGTCACCGAATGCGCCAAAGACGGACAGCCGCTCTATCAGGTGGCACAATTTGACCCGGACAGCTGGCTACAGAGCCTGCTGGATCACGCAGAAGGGCGCAACTTGCCCAGTGGATACCTGCCGACTACCACCTATTTTGCCCTCGATGGCGAGGAGATCACCGCCACCCTGCGACTGCGTCACGGTGACAATGAGGCAACCCGCCAGTGGCTGGGTCATATCGGTTACGAAACCCGCCCCTGTCGCCGTGACGAAGGGGCCGCGACCGTGCTGCTGCGCTGGGTGCAACAACAGGTGCTGGCAGCGCCGGTGCTGATCAGCTGTTACCAAGACAATCTGGCTTCCCGCAAGGTCATTACGGCCGCCGGGGGCGTGTTGCTGGGGCGGCGCTTCCACCCGGGGGATCGCAACTGGCTGGAGATGTATCAGCTAGCCCCCAGCCCCAACCGACCATAGCCGCAGCAGTAATAAAAAGAGCGCCCCGAAGGCGCTCTTTTTGCGAACGTGGCAAGACCGTTAGTAGCTGTCTTCCTGCTCCGCCTTCATCCGGGCCTGACGGGCATAGGCCTCCTCCTCGGCGCTCTCAATCTCCTGCAGCACCGAATCGAGATCGATGGCGGCGCGGCTCTCTTCAAAGTGACCGGTCAGCTCGCTATCGGGGGTGAGTTTGCCATCTTCAAACAGCGCCCACATCTCCAGGGCATAACGGGTCTTGAGCAGCTCGGGGGCATACATACCGTAGTAGTTGCGCATGTTGTTGACGTCCCGCTCCAGCATCGCCTTGGCCTGGTTGTTGGCGGCGGCATCCACCACCTGGGGCAGGTCGATGATGACCGGGCCCTGTTCATCCACCAGCACGTTGAACTCGGAGAGATCGCCGTGGATAAGACCGGCGCAAAGCATCCGCACCACGTAACGGATCACCTTGGCATGGTCGATGACCGCCTGCTCGGGGGTAAGCGCCACATCGTTGAGGCGCGGCGCGACATTGCCATCCTCATCGGTGATAAGTTCCATCAAGAGGACGCCATCGAGGCAGACATAGGGCTGCGGCACCCGCACACCGGCCGCCGCCAACTTGAACAGGGCGTCGACCTCGGTGTTCTGCCACACCTCTTCATGCTGTTTGCGGCCGTACTTGGAGCCCTTCTCCATGGCGCGAGCGCTGCGGCTGTTACGCACCTTGCGCCCCTCCTGATAGACCACGGCCTGCTTGAAGCTGCGCTTGGACGCCTCTTTATAGACTTTGGCGCAGCGGATCTCGTCGCCGCAGCGCACCACATAGACGTCGGCCTCTTTGCCGCTCATCAACCGGCTGACGACCTCATCGACCAGGCCGTCATCAACCAGAGGTTGGATTCGATTTGGAATTTTCATGGCCGCCCTTTTACCCTATTTCCGCTCTCGAAGATAGCTCCGCGCACGCTCACCTGCCTCTCCCTTTCATAAGACACCCTGTTATCCCCTGTTTGCGCTGTTTTTGTCCACCTGTTCGCCTTAAAAACCACCAGCAGCAGACCAAATACGAAAGGCTCCTGTACCAACAAAAATGGCCCGCAAGCGGGCCAATTTTCAAGGTTCGGGCGGCAAACCCTGACGAATGCGCTGGATCCCCGCTTCATAGAGGCCGTCATCCCCCTCCTGATGCTCCAGGGTTTCGAAGATCTTGAGAAACCACATGTACTGCTCGGGATGGCGCGCCACCTGCATCTCTACCACCCGGTTCATGGCATTGACGTCTGCCAGCAGATCGGCGGTGGGATAAGGGTCAAACGGCGGCTCGATCTCCAGCAGATAGCAACCCTCATCCTCGTCATAGCTGGCGAAGATGGGCACCGCTCTGGCACCGGTCAGCTTCACCAGCTTGGGCAAGGCTGGCAGGGTTGCCTTGGGGCGGCCAAAGAAGGGAACAAACACGCTCGCCTCGCGGCCGTGATCCTGATCTGGCAGGTAAAAAAAACTGGCACCAGCGCGGATCGACTTGATCGCCGGTTTGATGCCGGCGCTGCGCTCGTACACCTTGCCTCCTTTGGCCCGCTCGCGGTTGATGTACCAGTCGAACACCTGATCTTTCGGGCTCTTCATCATGGTGCACATCTTGATGCCCATCATGGAGAAGTAGCGGCCAATCATGTCGACCGCCCAGGTATGAGGCACCACCAGGATCACCGGACGGCCCGCAGCTTGCTCCGCTTGCACATGCTCCCAGCCGCTCACCTTGACGCGGCGGGTCAGGCGCGCCTTGCTGCGCCAACTGAGCTCGCCAAAGCCCATAAAGGTCTTGAGCCCGACCCGGATCGATTTGAGCAGCAGCGCCTGACGTGCGGCGGCATCCAGCGTTGGAAAGCAGATCTTGAGGTTGGTATCGGCAATATAGGCCTGCTTTTTCGAAAAACGCAGCAGGGTCGGTGAGACCAGATCGGCAAAGCGATCCCGCAACCTCGCAGGAGTAAATGCCAGCAGGGAGAGCAGGCCCAGTGCGAACCAGCTGCCCCACCATTTGGGATGCAGCAGGCGGCTATGAAATGAGGTATCAAATACCGGATCTAACGCAGACATGGCGACCATCAAGTCATCAAAAACAAGCGGTTATTGTAATTATCCTGACATTTTTTTCTACCCTGAGGAGGCTTGCTATCGACCTGCAAGGCACAGATCAGAGTAGTTATCATAAAAAATGGCCCACCTGGGGCCATTTCAATCAATCTTAATTCAGGGTCAGCCGTGGGGCGACAATCCCTTGCGGATCCGCTGGATCCCCGCCTCGTAGAGGCCATCCGGCCCCTCCTGATCTTCACGGGTATCGAAGATCTTGAGGAACCACATGTACTGGCCCGGATGGCGCGTCAGCTGCTGTTGCACCATATCGTTCATCCGACAGGTATCGGCCATCACATCCTCGGTGGGATAGTTGTCAAACGGGGCATCTATCTCAAGCCGGTAACAGTGGTTCGCTTCGTCATAGCAGGCGAGCAGCGGCACCGCCTTGGCGCCGCTGACCTGAACCAGACGGGGCAAGGCTGGCAGGGTCGCCTTGGGGTGGCCGAAGAAGGGAGCAAAGATGCTCTTCTCGCGACCGTGATCCTGATCCGGCAGGTAGAAGAAGCTGCGACCACTCTTGATGGTTCTGATCACCGCCTTGATCCCGGCGCTGCGCTCGTAAACGCGGCAACCGTTTTTGGCCCGTGCACGGTTGAGGTGCCAGTCAAACACCGGATTGCGTGCCCGTTTCATCATGGTGCACATGGGCACCCCGCGCTGGGTGAAGCAGTAACCGGCGGCATCCACCGGCCAGGTATGGGGCACCACCAGGATCACCGGACGACCGGCAGCCCGCTCCGCCTCGATATGCTCCCAACCGATCACCTGCATCCGGCTCATCAGATAACGCTGACTGCGCATGGTGAACTCGCCAAATCCCAACAGACTCTTGAGGCCGACCCGGATCGAGGTCAGTGCAATGGCATCCCGCTCTTCCGGGCTCTTGTCCGGGAAGCAGATCTCCAGATTGGTTCTGGCGATATAAATCTGTTTTTTCGAGATACGAAACACCAGCGGTGCCAAGGCTTCGGCCAAACGGTCGCGCAATCGCACCGGCACAAAGGCGAGCAACATCAGCACACCGAGCGCCAGCCAGCTGAACCAGTAGCGGGGATGCAGAAAACGGGCTTCAAAAGAGGAGTCAAATACGGGATCTTGGGACGACATGTATTGGGGTCGAGCGAAAAAGTGGTGCTGCATTGTAGTCGTCCTGACAGGTAATACCAGTTAAATCCATGGCAAATAGCCCGCCACGGGCGCCACATCAAAAAACCATAAAAAAATGCCCCGCACCGCGGGGCATTTTGCTCGTTACACAACCAGGGTGGAGGCTCTTTGTCCATCCATCGCATGACTGGTCGTTTATCCCGTCGCTCTCGGAGCGCACTGCTTATCCATTTCCCGATGTCACATCTTCTTCAAGATTTATCGGTGAGCACCCTGGCGGGCCATGCCGTTATTCATTTCGGTATTACGCTGCGGCAGAAAAAACATCAGGTAACGCAGTGCCACATACCCGACGATGACGGTAGCCACCCCCAACTCGAAGTGGGCCAGCAGTCTGATCTGCTCGACGTAGTGACTCCCTTGCGCAAACTCTTCAACCAAATGAGCCACTTTGAACAGGGCGGTGGCACCGATCACCAGCGGGAAGGTGAAGGCGGCATAACCCGGCGAAAAGGGCAGACGCAGCAGTTTGATGAAGGCCAGATAGATGATGCCGGTCATCAGGATGGCAATCCCCAACAGCACGGCCACCAGCAGCAGTGACGGCTCCTGGCTGACGGTCAGGTAACCGGCCAAAGAGAGGCTGGCAGGAGCCGCCAGAATGGCGATGGTCGGTTTGGCGGCATCCGGCACTTCATGGCTGAAGATCAGGCGATAGAGCATCAGCGGCAGCATCAGGCCATAGCAGATGATCCCGAACCAGAGTAGACCGTTGGCCAGCGGGGCAAACTGACCACCCGGGAAGGCGACGTCAGCCACGATGATCCCCACCGGCGGCACGAACCAGCTCGGCACCATGTGGTGGATTTCAAACTCTTTGGCGCGATGCCAGATAAAAGTGGCCAGGAACAGCAGGTGAACCGCCACGGCAAACAGCCAGAGGGCCTCGCCCGCTTGCGGCGCAATCATACCCAGCGCTTTGGAGACCACCATGGTGCCCATAGCATAGGTCGGTACCACACTGCCCACCACGGGGTGAGCGAGGTCCTGCAACAGCAGGCGGGGGTGAAGCAGAAACTTGAAGGTCAGGATCACCAGCAGCACGGCCGCAATGGCAGCGCCCAGCAGTTGCATCCGGCCATCGAAGTGACCGGCATTTTCCCAACACCAACCAAGGCTGGCGATGCCCAGCGCCAGACCCGCCATGGGGGTTGGGGCGGCAGCCAGTGATTTACGGGTTCTTGCGATCATGATGACACCTTTCTATTGATGACTATGGCGATAGGATAATGCCCCCTTATCGTTTACGATATCTAAATGAATTAAATCAATCATTCAGGAAAACCAAACACGATGAAACTGACCCTGCAGCAGCTGAAAGTGTTCGCCACCATTGCCCGCTATGGAAACCTTGGCCTTGCCGCCAACGAGCTCTGCCTGAGCAAGGGGGCCGTCTCCCAGTCGCTGCAGGAGCTGGAGCGCCAGCTCTCCACCCCTTTGTTTGACCGCATTCACCCCAGATTGCAGCTCAATAACGAAGGGCGCCTGCTGCAACCGGCCGCCGAAGAGCTGCTGACCCGGATGCAGGATATCGAGAACCTGTTCAGTCCCGATGCCGAACCGAGCGGCCAGCTGCGCCTTGGTGCCAGCCAGACCATCGGCAACTACCTGCTCCCCACCCTGCTCGCCAGCAGCAAACAGGAGCTGGGGCTCCCCCCCAAGGTGACCATCAACAACACTCACCTGCTATGCCATGCGCTGGCCAACTTCGAGCTGGATATGGCACTGATCGAGGGGGAGAACCACCACCCCGACCTGCTCGCCGAACCCTGGCTGCAGGACGAGATGCTGGTGGTGGCCCCACCCGGTCACCCGCTTGCCAACAAGAAGGAGCTCTCCCTCTCCCGACTGGGGGGCGAGACCTGGGTATTGCGTGAAGCACAATCGGGCAGTCGCGAGCAGTTTATCCAGCAGATCCAGCCCGAGCTGCCCCGCTGGCAACCAGGGCTTGAACTCAACACCTTGGAGGCGGTGATGCTGGCGGTGGAGAAGGGGCTTGGTATCTCCTTTATCTCCCGGCTGGCAGCCTCGGATCGCCTGGCAGATGGGCGGCTGATCGCCCTGCCCCTCTCCCGCCGCTTCCCGCGCCAGCTCTCCCTTATCTGGCACAAGCAGAAGTACCACTCCACCTCCCTGCGCCACTTTATCCACTTCTGCCGGGCTCAAGTGAACAATGCCGAAGTGAGCCGCGCAGAGTAACGCCCGCTCGGAGCGCCGCTGGCAGGCCCGCTCGCCAATAACGGAAAAAGCAGAGAGGGAGCCACGGCTCCCTCTCTTTGATTCTCTTCTGAGTATCATTTCGCCAGACTGCGCAACCAGCTGATCTCCTCGCCCCAGATAGACTCGTCTATGGTCTCGAGGATCAGCGGAATGCGATCGAAGCGATCATCGTTCATGATGTGGTGGAATACCGCCTCCCCCAGATTGCCCTCCCGCAAGCTGTGGTGGCGATCGACCCGGCTACCGAAGGTGCACTTGGCGCCGTTGATATGCATCCCCTTGAGATAATGAAAACCCACCGTGCGGTCGAACTCGGCAAAGACGGCAGCGCAGCTCTCGGCGGTGCGCAGATCGTAGCCGGCGGCAAAGGCGTGGCAGGTATCGAAACAGATCCCGACCCGGCTCTTGTCCTCCACCCCCTCGATGATGGTGGCAAGGTGCTCGAACGACCAGCCGAGGTTGGTCCCCTGCCCGGCGGTATTCTCGATCACCGCCGTCACCCCTTCACTTCGCTCCAGCGCCCAGTTGATGGACTCGCTCACCAACTTGAGGCTGGCCGCCTCAGGGATCTGCTTGAGATGGCTACCGGGGTGGAAGTTCAGATAACAGAGCCCCAGCTGCTCGCAGCGCTTCATCTCGTCGAGAAACGCATCGCGGGATTTGGCCAGACCATCGGGATCCGGGTGGCCCAGATTGATGAGATAGCTGTCGTGGGGCAGGATCTGCTCCGGCAGAAAACCGGCCTTGTCACAAGCCGCCTTGAAGGCACGGATGGTGGCATCCGACAAGGGGGCCGCCTGCCACTGACGTTGATTCTTGGTAAAGAGGGCAAACGCGTTGGCCCCGATGGCCTGGGCACGGGCGATGGTATTCTCCACCCCGCCGGCCGCACTGACGTGGGCTCCGATATATTTCATACAATCTCCTCGATACGGCAAGCCGCCATTATGCCGCTCCCGCCCGGCCACGCCAAACCGGGATATCCGATAGCGGGTATCGACAAATAGTGCCGCCTATACAAGGCGCTGCGTTTCATGGCGCAATCGGCCTGCTCTGTAGCAACCTCTCCGCAGAAGGGAGAGTTAGAGCCCGCCCGCGCCAGCATGGCGCCCATAAAAAAACGCAGCGTATCGCCTGAGCAATAACGCTGCGTCTTTGGGTCTCTCGGCCGTCCCCCTTGCCGTAACCCGAATGGCCAGCGACAAGGGAGCAAGAATGCGCGGGGAGAGTCGCCTTAGAAGGGCATCTTGAAGCCTGGCGGCAGTTGCATGCCACCAGTCAGCTCGCCCATCTTGGCCTTGTTCTGCTCTTCCACACGACGCACGGCATCGTTGCAAGCGGCGGCAACCAGATCTTCCAGCAGCTCCTTGTCATCTTCCATCAGGGAGGGGTCGATCTCGATGCGACGGACGCTGTGGCTACCGGTCATGGTGACCTTGACCATGCCAGCACCGGCTTCACCGGTCACTTCCATCTGAGCCAGCTGCTCCTGCGCTTTCTGCATACGCTCTTGCATCTGTTGGGCCTGTTTCATCAGGTTCCCCATTCCACCTTTACCAAACATATGTCGTCTCTCGTCTTGAAATCCGGCATCCAGCGCCGGGCTGTGGGCTTGTCTGTCCTAGATGGGGACAGCCAAACTGCTTTTCAACCGGAAGCGAGCTCCCGGCCACGGAATTTAGCGGTTGAGGGGCTCGATGCTCTCGTGATGGAGCACGGCACCAAACCGCTGAACTAAAAACTGCACGTTGGGATCCTGCTCCAGATCCCGGGTCACCTGCTCGCGCACCCCGAGATAAAGGCGGTGCTCGATCTCGAGGGGGGTCTCCTGGTCAGGCACCACACCGAGCGTTACCTCGACCTGCACCGGTTGACCCAGCACTGGCCCGATGATCTCGGCCAGATCGGCGCGCGCCTTGTCGCTCACCAGATGGCGCTGCTCGGGCTTGAGGGTTAGCAGTACCTTGTCCCCTTCCCGCGTCATCACCGAGTTGATGGCCAGCTGGCGCAGCCGCCCTCCCACCTGAGTGTGAGCGATCAACTCGGCCCAAGGGTCGCCGCAACCATTGAGCAGCGAGGAGGGAATCAGACGTGTCGCCTCCCCCTCTTGCGGCTCGCTGTCGCTCTCTAGCTCATCCCAGTCGATGGTCTCCATCACTGGCTGAGAGGGTTCATCCTGCGTCACAGGGGCAGCAGCCACCGCCGTGCTGGCAACGGGCGGCTGGGTCGCTGGGGTGGGCGTCACCGCTGGCGCCGCAGCGCTGCGCTCACCGGGTCGATAGCTCGGCTGCCCGTCGAGATCCCAAGGTGGCAGATCGGTTGGCTGGGCCGGTGCCGTGACAGGGGCGTGGCTCATCACCGGAGTCTGCTCGGCAAAGCCCTGATTGAGGTACTCCTCGTATTCCCCGTTGTCACCCTGCGGCTCGTAACTGTCGCCATAGAGATCCACTGGCAGCAGATCATCATAGTGACCCATCGTCGCCATCCCCTGCCCGGCCGGTTGGCTGACCGGAGCAGGTTGCTGGGTGACGACTGGAGCAACAGCGGGCGCGACAGGACGAGCTGGCGCAACCGGCACTGCGCGCGGTGCGGGCGCTGCCGGGGCATCCTGACCACGCTGGCGGCTGCGCAGCATGTTTCGCTTGCCAAGCAGGCTCTGCATGCTCGATACCGCTGAAACAGCTTCAGGTGCGCTAACCGGCGCGGTTGTCGGCTCTAGTGCGGGCTGGATGCTGGCAGTCGGCGACTCGCCACGGGAATAGTCCGTATCGGCTGCGTAAGGCGCTCGATCATCAGCATCGGCGGGTTGTTCGGCTGAGTGCGCTGGCACATCAGGCTGCGCATGGGGCAACGCGGGCTCGGGTTGATACCCCATGCCCGCAGCCTCGCGCAGCAACTCATCCTGCTGGCTGAACAGCTCGGCGGCTTGCGCCTCCTCCTCGCTGTCGGCGGGGTTGCCGATATCATCCGTCATCGCAGGCAAGGAGACATCAACCGCGGGCACTGCACTGGTAGCAACAGGCGTGCTGGCAACAGGGCTGGCTAGCGGTGCAGGCACGGCGCCGCTGATCGGTGCCACTGCGGCCGATTCAGCGGCCGGGCGCTTTCCCGGCAAAGAGGCAATCGAAGTAGCGCTGCTCGCCGCACTGCTCGTCATTGACGGGGGCAGCGCGGTGAGGCTGGCCGGATGCAGGGCATCGCGCCTTGGCGAAAAGGCAAGCATCCGCAGGCAAGTCATCTCCAGCGCGGTGCGGCCATCGGGGGCCCAGGGCAGATCTTTACGGCCACCTAGCACGATCTGGTAGCAGAGCTGCACCTCTTCCGGGCTCATCGCCTTGGCCAGTTGCAGCAGGGCATCGGCATCCGCCCCCTGCTCCTGCACACTGGCAGGCAGCAGTTGTGCCATGGCGATGCGATGGAGCAAGCCTTCCAGCTCGGCGTGGAGCTGATCAAAATCGGGGCCCAGGGTGGCGATCTCGGTGATCTTGGCCATGGTCGCGGGGGCATCTTGCCGCAAAAGGGCTTCCAGCAGCTGGTGCAGATGGCGGTGATCGAGCGTGCCCAGCATCGCCAGCACGCTCTCGAGGCGCACGCTGCCATTGCCGTGAGCCAGCGCCTGATCGGTCAGGCTCAGGGCATCGCGCATACTGCCGTCAGCGGCTTTGGCCAGGGCCAGCAGGGCGCGTGGCTCAAACGGCTGCCCCTCCTGATCAAGCACCCATTCGAGCTGCTTGGCGATCTGGGTCTGATCCAGACTCTTCAGATGAAACTGCAGGCAGCGCGAAAGGATGGTAATGGGCAGCTTCTGCGGATCCGTGGTGGCCAGCAGAAACTTCACATAGGGAGGCGGCTCTTCCAGGGTTTTCAGCAACGCGTTGAAGCTGTGGCGCGACAACATGTGCACTTCATCGATGAGGTAGACCTTGAAGCGGCCGCGGGCTGGGCGGTACTGCACGTTGTCGAGCAGCTCGCGGGTATCTTCCACCTTGGTTCGCGACGCCGCGTCAATCTCCAGCAGGTCGACAAAGTTGCCCTGATCGATCTCGCTGCAGGTATCGCAGACACCGCATGGGTGGCTGCTGATCCCCTGCTCGCAGTTGAGGCTCTTGGCCAGAATACGGGCGATGGTGGTCTTGCCGACCCCTCGGGTACCGCTCAGCAGATAGGCGTGATGCAGCCGTCCCTGATCCAGGGCGTTGGTCAAGGCGGTCAGCACATGTTGCTGGCCTACCACTTGTTCAAACGTATGGGGGCGCCATTTACGCGCCAGAACCTGATAGCTCATAAATCCATCATGCAGGGAATACAGGGCATTGAGGCCGGATGCTAACACAAATGGCGGGCTGGCTGTATCGGCTATCGATCAGAGCGGGAGGGATCGCTTGATTTTCAAACCGATGCCCGCAAGGGCACCGGTTCAATGCAGGCCCGATGCAGAGGATCGGGCCGAAGAGGCATTACTCGCCGGCCAGCTCGACCAGTGAGACCACCTTGATGCCAGCGGCAGTCAGGCGGGCATCGCCACCCAGAGACGGTAGGGAGATGATGAAGGCCGCATCGGCCACTTCACCACCGGCACGGCGGATCAGCTTGACGGTCGCATCGACGGTACCGCCGGTCGCCAGCAGATCGTCCACGACCAGCACCTTGTCACCGGGCACGATGGCATCGGTGTGCAGTTGCAGGGTGTCGGTGCCGTATTCGAGGGCATAGGACTCCTCGATCACTTCGCGCGGCAGCTTGCCCGGCTTGCGGACCGGCACGAAGCCCAGTCCCATGGCGAAAGCGACCGGTGCACCAAAGATGAAGCCGCGGGCTTCGGTGCCAACAATCTTGGTGATCCCTTGATCACGATAATAATTGGCCAGCAGATCGATGGTGGCCTTGAAGGCCTCAGCGTTTTCGATCAGGCTGGTAATGTCACGAAACAGAATGCCCGGCTTCGGATAGTCGGGAATGGTCTTGATGCTTGCTTCGATAAATTTCAGGGTTTCCGGATTCATGTGTTGACCGCTTATTTTTTGACCCAGGGGTGGCCATTTTTTCTCAATTCCCTTCTGCGGGAAATAAAAAAGCCTGTCACGCAAAAATGACAGGCCGACTCCATAGCATTATTGCTGCAATAGCTTAGGGACTTCACTTCACCATTGCAACTGGCTCCAGCACCGGCAGACGCATTAACCAGGTGAGCAGGATCACCATTATGATAACCAGCAACCCCTTGACCCACAGCAGTGGCACCACCGCCAGCGACACCGAAAAGGTGAGCAAAATGAAGATAATGGCGCGCCGTCTGGCCTGACGACGAATGCCGCGATACTGTTGCCAATCCACGATGGGCGGGCCAAACCAGGGATGGGTCAGTAACCAGCGATGAAAACAGGGCGATGAGCGAGCAAACAGGGCGGCAGCTAGCAACATGAAGGGGGTAGTCGGCAATAGCGGCAGCACAATGCCCACAATACCGGTGGCAAATGCCAGCCACCCGAGCGCCATCAGACACCAACGCTTCATTCCGTCTCCTTGCGTGATTTATCTCCCTCTAGCCTAACAGAGTTTGAGCGGGTGCTGACAGCGGGCCGTAACCCCACTACAATCTGCGCTCTTTTTTCTTGCCACTCTCGTCGGAAAGCCGTTATGCGCGTTATTTTGGCCCCCATGCAGGGGGTACTGGATCACCTGATGCGGGAGGTACTCACCTCCGTCAATGATTACGATCTCTGCGTGAGCGAGTTTATCCGGGTCGTCGATCAGCTGCTCCCCGCCAAGGTGTTCTACCGCCTCTGCCCTGAACTGCTGCAAGATGGCAAAACCCGCACAGGCACCCCGGTGCGGGTGCAACTGCTGGGGCAACACCCCGAGTGGCTGGCCGAGAACGCCGTGCGCGCCATCGAGCTGGGCTCCCCCGGCGTCGATCTCAACTTCGGCTGTCCCGCCCCTACGGTCAACAAGAGCAAGGGCGGTGCGGTGCTGCTCAAAGAGCCCGAGACCATCTACCGCATCGTCAAGGCGGTGCGCGAGGCGGTGCCTGCCCATCTGCCGGTGAGCGCCAAAATTCGCCTCGGTTACGACGACAAGGATCTCTATCTGGAGAACGCTCAGGCGGTCTTCCAGGGGGGCGCCAACGAGCTGGCCGTTCATGCCCGCACCAAGCGCGAAGGCTACAAGGCCCCCGCCCACTGGGAGTATGTGGATGCCATTCGCCGCGCCCTGCCCATCCCCGTCACCGCCAACGGCGAGATTTGGGATCACAAAGATGCCCTCGCCTGCGCCAGGGTCTCGGGTTGCGATGCCCTGATGGTCGGGCGCGGCGCCATCTCCCTGCCCAATCTGGCCAACGTGATGAAAACCGGCTGCCCGCACATGAGCTGGGCCGAGGTGCTGCAGTTGATGGTGAGCTATACCGAGCAGGATCTGGACAGCGAAAAAGCCGACTACTACCCCAGCCGCATCAAACAGTGGTTCAGCTATCTCAAGCGGGAATATCCCGAAGCGGACCTGCTGTTTCAGGAGATCCGGGTGCTCAAAGAGACGGATCCGATCCGCGATGCCCTGCTGCAAGCAGCCAAAAGCCACAGCTAACCACGTTTAACTTGACGCATATCATCTTGATAAAGTTATCGGATCCCTATACTGCCCCGAATCTGTCGTCTGTCCTGTGGGGGATAATGTGTGTGAAATGACGCAAGCACAGTTGACTGTCTGGCGTAATCGCCTGCTGTCAGACTGGGCCCAAGTAAGAGAAACGCTGATCGGTCAGCTTAAAGCTTGCCGCCGTGACGAGTGGGCCGAACAGGTCGGTCACTGCGAGCAGGATCAACTGGTGGAACTGACCAGCCGGCTGGATCTGCCGAAGGTTGAGCAGAGCGTGGCTCGCCTCAAGCGGATCGATGCGGCACTCTGCCAGATGGATCTCGGCCTCTATGGCCTCTGCTCCGATTGTGAAGAGCCGCTTTCCATCGAACAGCTGGAACAGGATCCGACCCTGCAACGCTGCCCGCGCTGTGAAACCCGTTATCGCAAGGGATTCCACGCCCACGAACTGTGAGGGATGCACATCAGTGCATCCACTCACACCTCTTCTCTACTGGTTAGTCCGTCATTCCTGTCCAATACTCAACCCTATCAGCCGATCCGGGGGGATAAGGTGTGTACAGAGTCTTGCTGATATGGTGTTTATGCTGCCAAGCAATAGCACAAGAGCCCCTGGTTGTAGGCTGGACAGAGTGGCAACCCTTCAGTTTTCGCGATAAGCAGCAACAGTTGCGGGGGCTGGACGTTGAGCTGGTCCACGCCATCTTCCAGCGAGCCGGTTATCAGGCCAGATTCAGCGAAATGCCTTGGTCTAGGGTGCTTCATGAACTGCGTTTTGGCACGGTACAACTTGCCATGTCTGCCAATATCACCACCGAACGACAACAATATGCGCGATTCACCCATCCCTACCGGGAAGAGCAGGCCGTTATTATTATCCGCCGGCAGGATGAGCAACGCTGGCGCGACATTACCTCGCTGGCATCGCTGCGCGAACGAGCTGACTTCAATATTGGTGTCCTCAAGAATTTTGATTACGGCAATGCCTTTCGCCAGCTGATGACCGAACCCGAAATGCAACCACGCCTGCAGATACGCCTGAGGCTGGATCAGCTGTTGAAGATGCTACGGGCTGGGCGAGTTCAGGGGCTCGTGCTAGACCCCCACGGGATGCAGGGGTTGAGTCATGATGGAGATATACTTTCCGAATTCAAGATCCAGCTGCCGCTCGAGCAGACACCAGTACACCTGATGCTGAGCAAAGAGAGCACCACAGAGGCGCAACTGCACCGGATCAATCAGGCCATCCATCAGTTGAAACAGAGCCCCGACTATCAGCAGATCCTCGACCGCTACCAGTTCAGATCACTGCAACCATAACAAAACACCCAATGAGCAAGGGGAGCATCCGCTCCCCTTGCCGTCTCAAGCAAACCCTATCTTGTCTCAAACTACCCTGGTTGCGACTTGCCAAGACGATTTGGCCACCGATGACATGATGGGTTACCTCTGCCCGTCAGCATCCCAGCACAATGTCGGCAAGATGGGCGAAGTGGTGGATCTCGTGGGTCGCATCGCATTCCCCCGAGTGCCGCCTCGGGTTATACCAGCAGGTGGCCAATCCCTGTGACGCAGCCCCGGCAATATCAGTTTTCGGATTGTCCCCCACCATTAGCACTCTGGCCGGATCCGGCTTCCCCATCAGGGAGAGGGTGTGCTGGAAAATAGCCGGCGCCGGCTTGGTCACCCGGATCTCGTCAGAGATCACCAGGGGCTCGAACCACTCGCTCCAGCCCAGTTTTCCAAGTCTGCCACGTTGGGGGACGCTGAAACCATTGGTGATGATCCCCATCCGCACCTTGCTGCGCAATTGCTGCAGGGTCTCGACCACCCCTTCGAGGGGCATGCTAAGGGCAATGATTTGCTCCAGAAAGGTATTGTTCATCGCCATGGGGTCGGCGGCAACTTGCTGGGCAAAGAGGGAGAAGCGGGTCTGCTGCAGCACTGTCGCATCGATCTCGCCATCGTTGTACTGCTGCCAGAGCTCATGGTTGATAGCATGATACTGCGCCATGCTGGCGTCACCGGCCTCCACACCATAGATCTGCAGAGTTTGCACCAGTGCCTCGGCGACCGGGAAATCGAGCAGGGTTTCATCCAGATCGAACAGCACCCAGTCATAGCTTGGTTGTTTCACAGAAATCCTTTTATCAGTCAGATTATTCGGAAGCTGAGTGCCCCACTCGACCGAGTGGGCCAGCCAGCAGATCCAGCGTGAGCCGCACACCAAAGCCGGTCACTTCGCTGGAGACCACCCCATTGCCCCCCTTGTTGCGAAAACCGCTCAGGTCGAAGTGCAGCCAGGGCGTCTGCTCGGGGATAAAATGGGCAAGAAAGCGGGCCGCATCAATGTGATCCGGCGAACTGCCTGGTGCACACTGCAACAGATCGGCCCACTCGCTCTCGATATTTTCATCGTAATCCTCATCGAGCGGAAAGGGCCAGACTCGTTCACCGCTGTGCTGACCCAGCTTGACCAGCGATGCCAGCCATTCGTGGCGATTGGTAAAGACGCCGCTATAGCGACTGCCCAGTGCCCGCTTGCAAGCGCCGGTCAAAGTCGCATAATCGATCAGCAGATCCGGGGTATCCTGCGCCGCCATCGTCAGAGTATCGGCCAGCACCATTCGTCCCTCCGCATCGGTATCCACCACTTCGATGGTGAGACCATTCATCGCCGTCACCACTTCACCCGGACGATAAGCCTGGGGACCGATATGATTCTCGGCAATCGCCAACCAGCAGTGAACCTCATAGGGCAGCTGAGCCCGACTGATGGCATAAAGGGTACCCAGCGCCACCGCACTGCCCCCCATATCGAGATGCATGCCATACATGCTGCCGGAAACCTTGAGGTTATAGCCACCTGAGTCATGGCAGATCCCCTTGCCCACCAGCGCAATGCGGCGTACCGGCTTGGGCGGGTAGTAGCTGAGCTTCACCATGGCCCCCTGATTATCTTCCGAACCGCGGGCTACCGCCAAAAAAGCCCCCGCTCCCAGCTCGGCCAGCTGCGCCTGATCGTAGTGATGGCACTGCCAACCTTCATCCTGAGCCAGCTGGCTGACGAACTCGCGATAGCTGGCCGCAGTCAGCTCCGAGGCGGGTAACACCGCCAAATGACGAGCCAGCCCATTGCCCCCTGCTTCGCTGTAGATACGAGCCAGATCCAGCACTACAGCAGGAGAGACCGACACATGCTGATAGTTCCAGCCACTTTCGCTACGGCTTTTGCTGGTCGGCAACGGTAGATTGGCGGCCAACAGAGCCGACAACATCAATTCAGCCAGCATCACCCGCTCTGAGGGGGAGAACCCCTCCAGATGCAGCCCGAGCCGCTCTACCTTGAGCCCGGAGAGCGGGGCTATCCAACCTCTGACCTGCTTATAAAGACGGTGATCCCGCGTCACATTGCCGGACACCAATATGACCAGCAACAGGGTGGAACCATGCATCAGGGTGAAAGGTGCTTTTTGCCCAAGCGCCAACTGGGTGTTGATCCCCGACAGGGCCGGTAGCGACAGCAATGCCTCCTTTTGCTCTTCGGCGATCAGCAGCAGTTGCAATGGCAAGCCCTGTGAAAGGGTCTCGGTCAGCGTGGCATCCCGGCTTTCAATAGCAGGAGGAAGATAGGTAAAAGGAGTGATCACAGGCGCGTGCCTCATCCATGAAGAGATATCTGATGATACCTAACAAATGGTCGAGACGACCAGTTATGGTCTTGAAAAAGCGCAGGAAACAGCATTAATCGCCATCGGTTGCATACCCGATGGAGATATATTCAATGTAATGAGGGGAAAAGAACAAAACTATCAGGAAGTTGGTTGCGGGGGCCGGATTTGAACCGACGACCTTCGGGTTATGAGCCCGACGAGCTACCGAGCTGCTCCACCC